>DASUGK010000160.1:0-14193 GCA_036274075.1 Steroidobacteraceae bacterium
TGTTCTGGAACCACGTGCTGCGGTATCGCGGTGACGTCATCGTGCGCAACATCGGCCAGGCGCCGGTGACCGCCAGCGGCAGCTACACCATGGTGAAGTTCCGCGACGAGACCCTGGTGGCGTACAGCCTGCCGGGCGCGAAGTCCGAGAGCCTCAACAACACCATCGCGTATTTCATCCAGGAGACCGTGGCGCCCGCGCGCCTGGCCGGTGAAGTGCTGCTGGTACAGGAGACGCTGGACCAGTCCATCGAAAACCGCCGCGCCTGGGTCTACAACCCGGGGCAGCGCCGCGTGCGACGCGCGCCGAACGTGGCGTTCGACAACCCCGGCACCAACTCCGACAACCTGCGTACCTCGGACCAGTTCGACATGTACAACGGTTCGCCCGAGCGCTACGACTGGACGCTGGTGGGCAAGAAGGAAATGCTCGTTCCGTACAACAGCTACAAGCTCAACTCGAACACGCTGAAGTACACCGACATCCTCAAGAAGAATCACATCAATCCGGACCTGGCGCGCTACGAGTTGCACCGCGTGTGGGTGGTGGATTCCAAGCTCAAGCAGGGCAAGAGCCACCTGTACAGCCGCCGCACCTTGTACGTGGACGAAGACAGCTGGCAGATCCTCGCCGTGGATTGCTACGACAGTCGCGGCCAGCTGTATCGCGTGCAGGAAGGCCACGTCATCAACTTCTACGAAGTGCCGGCGCTGTGGACCGCGCTCGAGACGGTGTATGACCTCTCGAACGGCCGCTACCTCGCGCTGGGCCTCGACAACGAGGAGCCGCGCAGCCGCGACTTCTCGCAGAAGCGTACCGAGGCCGACTACCAGCCCGCCGCCCTGCAACGGCGTGGTGTGCGCTAGTACGACCCTTCACGGACGGGCAGGCCGCCGCGGCCTGCCCGCCGGATTCCACCCATGAAGCCAGGACCGGGCCTCGTTCTCGCCGTGATGCTCGGCATCGGCGGCGGGGCGTCGGCCCAGCTCGATCCCAACGACGCCGCCAACAAGCCGGCGGAAATCGCGCCCCTGGCGGTCAGCTCGCTGCTGCTCGACCTCGCGTACGCAGGCTCCCGCCTGGTGGCGGTGGGCGAACGCGGCCACGTGCTGCTCTCCGACGACCAGGGCGCCACGTGGCGCCAGGCGAAGAGCGTGCCGACGCGCACCATGCTCACGGCGGTGTTCTTCGCCGACGACCAGTACGGTTGGGCCGTGGGCCACGACGAGACCATCCTCAACACCGTCGACGGCGGCGAGACCTGGACGCGCTCGCACTTCGCCCCCGAGGCGCAGCAGCCGCTGCTGGACCTGTGGTTCGCGAACCGCGTCAGCGGCATTGCAGTCGGCGCCTACGGCGCCTATTTCACGACCAACGACGGCGGACGTACCTGGGCCAGCGCCAGGTTCGCGCCGCCGCCGGCGCCCGTGGCGCAACACGACGGCGAGGTGGCGCCGGATGAAGGAGAACTTGCGCCCGACTATCACCTCAACCGCATCATCGGCGTCGGCAACCGGTTGTACATCGCGGCCGAGGGTGGCCAGCTGTACCGCTCCGACGACCGCGGCGCCCACTGGCGCGTCCTGCCGTCGCCCTACGAAGGCAGCTTCTTCGGCCTGGTGCCGATCCGCGGCGAAGGCCTGCTGGCCTTCGGCCTGCGCGGCCACCTGTACCGCTCCGCCGACGGCGGCGAGACCTGGACGCAGCTCGAGTCGCATACCACCGCCATGCTCACCGACGGCATCGCCATCAACGACCTGCGCGTGGTGATCAGCGGGCTCACCGGCGTGATGCTGGTGTCGGGCGATGCGGGCGAGACTTTCCGCCTGACGCAGCAGGAGGATCGCAAGGGCATCTCGGCGCTGCTGCCCGGCGCGGCGGGCGCCGTCGTCGTGGCGGGGGAGGGCGGCGTACGCGTCATCCGCCTCGACTCGGACCAGGATTCGGGTAGTTAGCATGTCCGGCATCGCCACCGGAAAGTCCGAATCCCGCCTGGCGTTCACGCTGGAACGGCTGATCTTCGGCCACCGCGTGCTCATCGTGGTGTTGTTCGCGCTGGTGACCGTGCTCATGGTGGCCGTGGCGGTGCGCGGCCTGCGCATCGACGCCTCGTTCACCAAGCAGTTGCCGCTCGAACACGAGTACATGCAGACTTTCGTGCGCCACCAGAGCGAATTCGGCAGCGCCAACCGCGTGCTCATCGCGCTCATCGCGCGCGACGGCAACATGTTCACGCCGGCGTTCTTCGACAACCTCAAGAAGGCCACGGACGAAGTGCTGGTCATGGACGGCATCGACCGCGGGCGCGTGCAGTCGCTGTTCACGCCCAACGTGCGCTACATGGAAGTGGTCGAGGACGGCATCGAGGCCGGCAACGTGGTCGACTCGGAGTTCGTGCCGACGGCCGAGGCGCTGGCCCGGGTGCGCGAGAACATCCTCAAGGCCGGCATCCGTGGCCGCCTGGTGGCCAACGATTTCTCCGGCGCGCTGATCTCGGCCATCGTGCTCGAGCAGGACGCCACCGGCAAACCCATCGATCCCATCGAGGTGGCGCGCGCGCTCGAGACCCGCGTGCGCGACAAGATCCAGGGCGGCGACGTGGTCGTGCAGGCCCATCCCTCGACATACGAGGGGTCCGCCGTCGACGTCCACATGATCGGCTTCGCCAAGGTGGTGGGCGACATCGCCGACGGCGCCATGTCGGTGATCGTGTTCGCCGTGGCCACCATCCTGCTCACGCTGCTCGCGGTCTGGTACTACGTGCAGTCGCTCAAGGTCGCGGTGGTGCCCATCGTGTGCTCCATCATCGCGGTGACCTGGCAGCTCGGCACGCTGGTGCTGCTGGGGTACGGCATCGACCCGCTGGGCCTGCTCGTACCGTTCCTTATCTTTGCGATCGGCGTGTCACACGGCGTGCAGAAAATCAGCGCGGTCAAGGAAGCCGCGGTAGCCGGCTCATCGTCGATGGACGCCGCCAAGCAGACATTCCGGCAGCTGCTGATGCCGGCCATCATCGCGTTGCTCGCCGACCTCGTCGGGTTCATCACCATCCTGCTGATCCCGGTGCAGGTGGTTCAGGAAATGGCCGTCACGGCCAGCATCGGCGTCGCCATCGTGATCCTCACCGACCTGGTGCTGCTGCCGGTGCTGGTGTCGTGGGTGAAGTGGGACGACAAGTACCGCGCGCGGGTCGAAGTCAGGCAGGAGCGGCTGGCGCGGCAGTGGAAGGCATTGGCGCGGATCACCGAGCGCGGCCCGGCGCTGGCCATCATCAGCGTCGCGGTGCTGCTCGGCGTGTTCGGTGTGTGGAAGGGCCGCGAGACGCCCATCGGTGACACGCAGGCCGGAGTGCCGGAGCTGCGGCCCGACTCGCGCTACAACCAGGACAGCAATGTCATCACCAGCAAGTTCTCGATCGGCGTCGACATCCTCAACGTCATCGTCGAATCGAAGGAGCCGCTGTGCACCAGCCACGAGCTCATGACGGCGGTGGACACCTTCTCGTGGAAGATGCGCAACGTCGATGGCGTGCAGGAGGTGATGTCGCTGCCCATCGTAGCGAAAATCGCGATCGCGGGGTGGAACGAGGGCAGCCTCAAGTGGCGCAACATCCCGCGTGAGCCCAACCAGCTGTCGCAGTCGACGCGTTACATCGAGACCAGCACGGGCCTGCTGAATGCCGACTGCAACGTCGTGCCGGTCATGATCTTCCTGCGCGACCACAAGGCGGCGACCATCGAGCGCGTCGTGGACGCGGTGAAGGCCTGGCGCACCGAGAACGTGTACGCCAATGCCACGTTCAACCTGGCCACCGGCAACGTCGGCGTCATGGCGGCCACGAACGAGGAAGTGAAGGCCAAGGAATATCCCATCCTCGGCTGGGTGTTCGCGGCCGTGATCCTCATGTGCCTGCTGACCTTCCGCAGCCTGCTGGGCACGCTGTTGGTGTTCCTGCCGCTGGCGCTGGTGTCCATCCTGGTCTACGCGGTCATGGCCATCGTCGGCATCGGGCTCAAGGTGAACACGCTGCCGATGGTGGCGCTGGGCGCCGGCATCGGCGTGGATTACGGCATCTACCTCTGGAGCCGCATGCAGGAGTACCTGGAGGCGGGCGACAACGTGCACGACGCCTACCTCAAGACCATGCGTGTCACGGGCGCCAGCATCATCTTCACCGGCATCACGCTGGCCATCGGCGTGGTGACCTGGGTGTTCTCGCCGCTGCAGTTCCAGGCCGACATCGGCATCATGCTGACCTTCATGTTCTTCGTGAACATGCTCGGCGCCATCATCCTGCTCCCCGCCCTCGCCGCCTGGTTCGTCCGCCCCCGAAAAGTGGTGTCAGAGACCGAAAACCGGGATAACTCGGCGCCGAAACCGGTCTGAACAATCCCGGTTTTCGGTCTCTGACACCACCTCCGTATGACTCCCGGGGAATTTCGAAGGGCAGGGCACGAACTCGTGGATTGGATCGCGGATTATCGCGAGCGCGTGGCGCGCGGCGATTTTCCGGTGATGGCGCGCACCGCGCCCGGGGCCCTGCGTGGGGCTCTGCCCAGGTCCCCGCCGCAGGCCGGCGAGTCCTTCGACGCCATTCGCCGCGACCTGGACGAGCTCATCCTGCCGGCCTGCACGCACTGGCAGGACCCGCGCTTCTTCGCCTATTTCCCCTCCAACGGCCTGCCAGCGGCCGTGCTGGGCGACCTGGTCAGCAGCGGGCTCGGCCAGCTAGGCCTCAACTGGCAGGCCAGCCCGGCGCTCACGGAGCTCGAGGAAGTCAGCCTCGACTGGTGGCGGCAGATGCTGGGTCTCTCGGAGCGCTGGTCGGGCGTCATCCAGGACACCGCCTCCACGGCCACCTTCGTGGCGCTGGTCTGCGCGCGCGAACGCGCCACGAACCACGGGGCCGCCCGCGGCGGCGCCCAGGCGCTGGACCGCCCCCTCATGGTCTACGTGTCCTCCCAGGCGCACAGCTCGGTGGAAAAGGCCGCGCTGCTCGCCGGCTTCGGCCGCCAGAACCTGCGCGTCATACCGGTGGACGCGCAGTTCGACATGCGCCCCGAGGCGCTGGCCAGCGCCGTCCTCGAAGACCGCGCGGCCGGCCGCGAGCCCTGCGCCATCGTCGCCACCTGCGGCACCACCGCAACCACCGCCTTCGACCCGCTGGTGGATATCGCCCGCGTGGCACGCAGCGAAGAGCTCTGGCTGCACGTCGATGCCGCCATGGCCGGTTCCGCGATGATCCTGCCCGAGTGCCGCACGCTCTGGGACAGCGTCGAGTCCGCCGACTCGCTGGTGGTCAATCCGCACAAGTGGCTGGGCGTCTCCTTCGACTGCTCGACGTACTTCGTGCGCGACCCGCAGTTCCTGGTGCGCGTGATGTCCACCAACCCGAGCTACCTGCAGACCGCGGCCGACGGCCAGGTGAAGAATTACCGCGACTGGGGCATCCCGCTGGGCCGACGCATGCGCGCGCTCAAGTTGTGGTTCGTGATCCGCGAGCAGGGCGTCGTGCAGCTGCAGGAACGCCTGCGGCGCGACCTCGGAAATGCCCGCTGGCTCGAGGCCGAGGTGCGGCGTGCGCCGCACTGGAAGCTGCTGGCGCCGGTGCGGCTGCAGACGCTGGTGGTCCGCCACGAACCGCCGGGCGTCGCCGGCGAAGCGCTGGACGCGCATACGCAGCGCTGGGCCAGGGCCATCAACGACTCGGGCGAGGGTTATCTCACGCCCACGCTCCTCGACGGCCGCTGGGCGGTGCGCCTCTCCATCGGCGCCGCCGCCACCGAGCGGCAACACGTCGAGGGCCTGTGGAAACTCATGCGCGACACCGCCGGCGCCGCGTAGCGGAATGCCGGTTGCCCCGCATCCTGTAGAAAAGGGAGAGCCACATGACGAAAACCGGGACCGGAACAAAATTGATCGCCGCATTGCTCGCCGGCGGCGCGCCACTCGCGCTGGCCCAGCAGGCGCCACCTGCGCCCATGCCGGCGCCCCCGGACACCAAGATCGAGACGGTAAACCTCGCGCCGGGCATCTACATGCTCATCGGCCGCGGCGGCAATATCGGGGTCACGGTGGGCCGGGACGGCGCGGCCATCATCGACGACCAGTTCGCCGACATGGTGCCGAAGATCCGCGCCGCGGTGGCGCTGCTCTCCGAGACGCCGGTGAAGTTCGTCATCAACACGCATCTGCACGGCGATCACACCGGCGGCAACGATGCCTTCGGCGCCGCGGGCGCGGTGATCATCGCGCACGACAACGTGCGCAAGCGCCTCGGCAGCGACCAGGTCAATCCTTCCACCCAGCAGCCCATCAAGGCGCGTGCACGCGAAGCACTGCCCGTGGTGACGTTCGCCGACTCCGCCTCGCTGCATTTCAACGACGACACGCTGGAGTTCACGCACCTGCCGAATGCGCACACCGAGACCGACATCGTGGTCCGCTTCCGGAGAGCCAACATCGTGCACATGGGCGACCTGTTCACCGGCGGCTTCCCTTTCATCGACGGCAACACCGGCGGCACGCTCGACGGCTACATCCTCGCGCACGAGAAAGTGCTCGCCACCATCGACGACGACACGAAAGTGATCCGCGGCCACGGTCCGCTCGGCAACAAGGCCGAACTCCAGGCCTACCACGACATGCTGGTGGTGGTGCGCGACCGCATCGCGAAGCTCGTGAAGTCGCGCAAGACGCAGGAAGAGGTGCTGGCCGCGCGTCCCACGAAGGAATTCGAGGAGAAATACGGCGGCGCCAATTTCAACGCCGGGCAGTGGATAGGCCGCGCCTACGTCGACCAGACGCGCGCGCTCGAAATGCGCCGCAGGAAATAGCTAGTCGCCGCGGCGCCCTTCCTCCAAACCCTTGTCCCGGACAGGACAACGGGCCTGTCGTGCGCGATTTTCGTGCAACATAACGCCCTGGTGCGCCGGACAAGTCTCACAGCCGGACGGCGCTCACGGAAAGGGACTATAGACAGCGCTCGACATCATGGTGAAAGTGTTCGCCATGAAGAACCCGGGGAACAGCGCCAAATTGTTAGACCTCCCGTATGCGCCGGAGGCCGAGCAGCTGCTCGATGAACTCGAGCGCACCGGCCAGTTCCGCGTGGGCCTCGAAGCCGAGGCGGAAGAAGAGGCCGTCGATCCCGCCGCCACCATCGAGTACTCGTGGGGCCGCGGCTCCGGCAGCGTCACCATCCAGGACTGGTGGACCACCGGCCGCGTCGCGTTGCGCGTGGGCCCGGGCATCCACCACAACGACATCGTGCTGGCGCAGATCGGCGATTCGCTGGTGGTACGCACGCAGGATGGACTCGATCGCGTTCTGCTCGAGGGTTATCTCGGCCTGATTCCCGACGCGTCCACGCTGCGCGTCATCTTCAGCGATGGCAGCGAATGGAGCGGCGAAGACGTGGTGACGAAGATCAGCAGCCGCGTGCAGAGCGTGGCAGAACCGGGACCCGCCGCGTCCTGATTTCCACCGCGGGCTACGGCCCGTAAGGATCGAACGCGACCCATTCGATCGGCTTGCCGTCCTGGATGTCGACCAGCGCCGTCCAGAATCCCAAGCGGTGATGCACCGGCAGCCAGCGCACGCGCTCCGCCGGCACTTCGAGCTTCTGCATCGCCGCGTCGAAGAGCGGCTTCGACTCCGGAAACTTCGCGGTGAGCGACTCGATCGTGCGGGCGTTCCTGGTGATCCCGGGCAGCGCGGTTTCGAAGGGGGCGTAGAACTTCGGCCGCTGGTGTTCCTCGTTTCCGGCCACGGACTGGAACAACGCGTCCTGCTGGTCCGCGTCCGGCACCTGGATGGCAACCAGGTGAGGGCCGTCGAACGGCAGCTTCGCGTAGGACGGATCGCGTGCCGCGGCGAGCTCGGTGTCCAGGATGTCACGAGCCACCACCACCTCGAAACGATCCTTGCTGAAGGCCACGTACACCGGGCGTGTGCCAGCCACGATGTACACGCCGTAGATCATCGCGGCGAGCTGCACCAGGCCGACGATGGTGTAGTCGGTGACCAGTTCGCGGCGGCTCTTCGACCGGTCGAAGATCACCAGCGAAATCAGCGGGCCCAGCACCAGGTCGCAGGCCACCACCAGCTCGAACAGCTTGGTGCCGCCCACCATGGTGTGGAAGGGATCGGGGAACCACACCAGGAAGATGAGTGCGGCCGCGACGGCGCCCAGTGCTGCCGTCAGCAGGAAGTGGATCGCAAAGGCCCGGAACCGGTCGCGCCAGACAATCGCCATGGTCTTTTCCTCAATCGTCCATTCGAACCCGGCCGCGCAGCTTCTTGTTCTTCTGCGTGCGCGCCTTGGTGGCCAGCCGCCGTTCGCGCGACGCCCGCGTCGGCTGCGTCGCATGGCGCTTCTTCGGCGCGACCAGCGCGCGCCGCACCAGCTCGAGCAGCCGTTGCTCGGCAAGCCGCCGGTTCTGCTCCTGGCTGCGCGATTCCCGCGAAACGATCAGCAGCTCGCCGGCGTCGGTGAGCCGCTGGCCCGCGAGCTGGCGCACTCGCGCCTTCACCTCGTCACGCAGCGTGGTGTTGCGCGCCAGGTCGAATCGCAGCTGCACCGCCGAGGCCACCTTGTTGACGTTCTGGCCGCCCGGCCCGGACGAACGCACGAACGCGACTTCCAGATCGGCGTCCGGGATTTCGAGCCCTGGCCTCACGATCAAACCCTTGCCTGGCGTCATCTTTGGTCGGGGAGTCGGTTTTGCGGCAGGTCGGGCTGGTGCGGCATCACGCGCACGTCGTGTTGCTGCACGGGGATGGTGATGCCGTGTTTCTTGAACAGGCGCCAGATCTCGCGGTTCACGTCCGAGCGCACGTTGTTCACGCCGTTCATCGGATCGCGGATCCAGAAACGAACCTCGAGGCGCATGCCGTAGTCCTCGAAGCTCATGAGCCGCGACACCGGGCCCGGGTCCTTGAGGATGCGAGGGTGGTGCGCGGCCGCGTCGACCAGGACCTGCAGCGCGATTTCCGGATCGTCCTGGAAACTGACCATCACCGGCAGGCGGATGCGCACGCGCTGGTCGGAATAGCTCCAGTTGACCACCTGGTTGTTGATGAAGTGCTGGTTGGGAACCAGCGTCTCCACGCCGTCGCGGTCGCGGATCACGATGTATCGGCCGCGCAGCTCCTGCACCCAGCCGAAGTTCTCGCTGCTGGTGCCGGTGGTGCCCGTGAAACTGATGACGTCTCCGGGCTTGATGGACTTGTCCATCAGCAGCACGAAGCCCGAGACGAAATTGCTGGCGATGGTCTGCAGGCCGAAACCGAGGCCGATACCTATGGCGCCGGTGAGCACCGTCAGCGCGGTGAGATCCACGCCCGAGGCGTTGATGCCGAGCAGCACGCCCAGCGCGATCAGCGTGAAGCTGGAGAACTTCGAGATGCCGATGCGCGTCGAGATCGCGAGGCCCTCGAGCTTCATGACGCGGCGTTCGATGGTGCGCGCGACCAGGCTGGTCACGACCAGGAAGCCGGCGATGACCACGATGCCCTTGAGCAGCGACCAGAGGCTGAACTGCGATTTGCCCGGGAGCAGGTCGATGCCGTCGAGGGTGCGTTCGATGCCCGAGAACCAGCCCAGCACCTGGAAGGCGATGGCGGCCCAGATCACGAACGTCAGGCGCAGCTCCCAGGAACGGATCCAGCTGTTCGGCCCGAGGGAGACGGACAACGCGTGCACGCCGATACGCACCAGCGCCAGCGCCGTGACCAGGTCCATGGCGATGTCGATGAGCTCGACCCGCAGCCGGAAATACGCGAACGCCGCGCGCAGGCCGAGGATCAGCACCAGCGCCACGAAGGCCGGGGCGATCACCATGCCGGCGACCACCAGCCGGCGCGACCAGATGTCCAGGTCGCTGCGCGCGGCCAGCGGCCGCAGCCCGCGCTTGATGTAATGGGCGATGGCCTGGGCCAGCAGGACCGCCAGGATCAGGGCGATCACTTCGGCCATGACTTCCGGGGTGGTGAGCTGCTCGAAGAACTGCTTCACGTAGTGCGCATCGCTCAGGCGTTCAGGTCCGGGATGAGTTCGCTCTCGAGACGCGTGATCTGGTCCTTGAGGATCAGCTTGCGTTTCTTGAGGCGCTTGAGCTGAAGCTGGTCGGTCTGGAAGTCGAGTGACAGGCGCGCGATGACTTCGTCGAGGTCGCGGTGCGCTATGCGCAGCTCACGCAGCTTCTCCACGTTCTTGAACAGTTCACGATCGACGTTGTCCTGATCTTCGATTTCGCTCATCGGCGCTCTGTCAGGCACGAGGGTTTAACAGCAGGGTGACCGGCTCGAGACCGGGCGCAAGCTTAAGCCAGCGGCCGAGGGGATTCCATGGCACTGCCGGATCGTGAAAATCCGAGCCCATCGATGCGTGCAGGCCGAATCGCCGGCATAGCGAGGCGATGCGCTCGGCGTCGTTGGGGCTCATTCCCGCCATGCTGGCTTCCAGCGCCTTGCCGCCGGCCTGAGCGAATGCCGCCGTGAGCTCGCGCAATTGCCCGGCCGAGGCGCGGTAGCGATGCGGGTGTGCCAGCACGGCAACGGCGCCGCTGTCGCGCAGCACCGCCATGGCCTCGTCGAAGGTCGGCCAATTCGCCGGCACGTGGCCCGGCGTATCGCGGTTCAGGTAGCGATCGAAGGCCTGCTGGCTGTCGCGGGCGAAGCCGCGCTCGACCAGCAGCCGCGCCAGGTGCAGGCGCGTGGGTGCGGCGCAGCCCGCGGCCCTTGCGGCGAGCTCGCGGCCCGGCAGGCGCGCGCGTTTCTCGAGGCGTTCGCCCATTTCCCTTAGGCGCGACTGGCGGCGCGCGAGCACGTCCGCCATGTGCGACCGCAACCCGGCATGACGCTCGTCGATGTCGAGCCCGACGATGTGAATAGTTTGCCCGCGCCAGGTGGCCGACAGCTCTACGCCCGGCACGAAGCGGATCGCGGCGGCCTCGCAGGCGGCGCGGGCCTCGGGGAGGCCGGCGGTGGTGTCATGGTCGGTGAGCGCGAGCAGGCTCACGCCGCGGGCCGTCGCCCGCTCCACGAGTTGCGCAGGCGGCAACACGCCATCGGAGTAATGGCTGTGGGTGTGGAAATCGACCAGTGTTTCGCGCGGAGAATCCATCGGGGTTCCGTATGATACGCGCCGCATGTCATCCCACGCGTATCCACGGCCCGATTGGGCGAACATCGACACGGTTTGCCTCGATCTCGACGGCACCCTGCTGGACCAGGCCTACGACAACCACATCTGGCGCGACCTCGTGCCGCAACGTTTCGCGGTGGCGCATTCCCTGGAGATGCACGCGGCATATGAAGAGATCGCGCGGCGTTTCGAGGCGGTGCGCGGCACGCTCGCGTGGTATTGCATCGAACATTGGTCGCGGAACCTCGGGATCGACATCGGCGCGCTGCATCGCGAGGTGCGTTCGCACGTGGCCTGGTTGCCCGGCGCGCGCGATTTCCTCCTGCGCCTGCGCGCCGGCGGCAAGCGGCTGCTGCTGCTCACCAACTCGCATCCCATCGCCCTGGCGGTGAAACACGAGCAGACCGGCGTGCTCGATTATCTCGACGCGTCAGTCTCGTCCCACGAATACGGCCACCCGAAGGAACACGCCGGTTTCTGGCGCGCCGCGGTCGAACATCTCGGCTTCGATCCGGCGCGCAGCCTGTTCGTCGACGACAATTCCCGCATGCTCGAGGCCGCCTCCGCGGCCGGCCTGCGCTGGGTCTACGGCGTGCGCCACTGGGACACCCGCGGATCCAAGCGCGAACACGCGGATCATCCCAGCGTCGACGGCGTCGCCGAGTTGTACGGCTAGCGGCCGCCCCGCCTGTGGCCACCGCCGCGGCCACCACTACCGCCACCGCGCCGCGGGCCGCCACGCCCGCCGCCACCACCACCGCGGCGCGGGGCTCCGCGGCCGCCGCCGCGATGCTGCGGGCGCGGGCCGTCCTCCGGATCCCATTCCTTGTGCACCGGTGGCTTGAGGTCGCGTGCCAGCAATTCCGGGGTCACGCGCGCCACGGGGATCTTGTGCGAGATGTATTCCTCGATGTCGGGCAGCGAGACCGCGTATTCCTCGCAGCCGAAGCTGATGGCATCGCCTTCCGCGCCGGCACGCGCGGTGCGGCCGATGCGGTGCACGTAGTCGGCCGCGTCCTGGGGCAGGTCGAAGTTGAACACGTGGCTGACGTCCGGGATGTGCAGTCCGCGCGAGGCCACGTCGGTGGCGATCAGCACCGCGAGCTCGCCGGAATGGAACTCGCGCATGAAGCGCAGCCGCTTCTTCTGCGGCACGTCGCCCGACAGGGCCTGCGCCTTGAAGCCGTTGGCGAGTAGATAGCCCTCGAGCTTCTCGGCCACGCGCTTGGTGTTCACGAACACCATGGTGCGATGGGCGTCGAAGCTGCGCAGCAGGCCGATCAGCAGCGGCACCTTCTCTTCCATGGACGGGAAATAGATCATCTGGCGCACGCGGTCGGCGGTGACGCGGTCCGGCTCGATGCGCACCAGCTCGGGATTGTTCATGTGCTCGTAGGCCAGCTCGAGCACGCGGTGCGACAGCGTCGCCGAGAACAGCATCGACTGGCGCGCTTCCGGTTTCGGCAAGCGGCGCAGGATGAAGCGGATGTCCGCGATGAAGCCGAGGTCGAACATGCGGTCGGCTTCGTCGAGCACCACGGCCTGCGCGTGGCGCATGTCGAACACGTGCTGCTTGAAGTAGTCGATCACGCGGCCCGGCGTGCCGATCAGCACGTCGATGCCGTCCTGCAGCGTCTTGCGTTGCTTTTCGTAGTCGACGCCCCCGAATACCACCGCGATCTTCAGGCCCGTGTGCTTACCGAGCACCTCGGCATCGTTGAAGATCTGCACCGCGAGCTCGCGCGTCGGCGCCAGGATCAGGGCGCGGATGCCGGTGGCGCTGCGGCCCGAGGCCGGCGGGTTGGTGAGCAGCCGCTGGAACAGCGCCACGAGGAAGGCCGCGGTCTTGCCCGTGCCGGTCTGTGCCTGCCCGGCCACGTCCTTGCCGGAAAGTGCAATCGGCAAAGTACTCGCCTGGACGGGTGTGGCGCGGACGAAACCTGCGTCGGAGATTCCCCGGGCGACTTCGGGAACGAGATCGAGCGAATCGAAACGGAGCTCGGAAAGGTGTGTCTCTGTCATTAATTACCAGTTACTTATGTATTGGCGCGTTGCCTGGCCCGCGGTTGAAATTGGCGCTTGCAAATGGGAGGCGGACCAGTTAAAAAATGTCCCCAAGACGCGGCCCTGCTGTTTAGCACCCGAGCCGCAAATCCAAAGTTTCCTTATCACCAGGTTCAATCGCCCACCAAGAGGGCCATCACGCCAATCTGGCTGCATGCCGCAGTCTAACCGTTTGATCGCGTCCTGAGCACGGCTTCTGCCGTAGCGAAGCACAACCGCTTCCCATACCCCAAACCAGCAAAAGAATTCCGCTACCAAATTCCCCTATGGAGGTCCTTCCACGTGAGTAACCCGGACATCGTGCACACCACGGACGCTACGTTCAGCCAGGACGTGCTGAAGTCCGACAAGCCCGTCCTGCTGGACTTCTGGGCGGAGTGGTGCGGCCCCTGCAAGATGATCGCGCCGATCCTCGACGAGATCGCGGTCGAATACAAAGACAAGCTGCGAGTCGCCAAGATCGACATCGAATCCAATCCGCAGACGCCGCCGAAGTTCGGCATCCGCAACATCCCCACGCTGATTCTCTTCAAGAACGGCACGGTGGAAGCCCAGAAGGTCGGCTCCGTGCGCAAGCCCGACCTCAAGTCTTTCCTGGATGCGCACCTGTGAGGGGCTACTTGGGTAACCAGGGCCGCAACCGGCCTAACAAGGGACCGCGCCATGGCGGCGGGCAACATCGCGACCGCGACGGCAACCGCGATCCGAATTACCGGCCGGGGCAGAACGGCGGGCAACGTGACGACCAGCCGCCGGAGATGCTGGAGGTAGACGAGTCCGAGATCATCAGCAAGGAAGATCTCGCCGCCACCAAGAGTTCGATGAACCTGTCGGTGCTCAAGGCCAAGCCGATCTACGAGCTGGTCAAGATGGCCGAGTCCATGGGCGTGGAGGGCATGGCCCGCTCGCGCAAGCAGGACATCATCTTCGGCATCCTCAAGGCCCACTCGCGCAACGGCGAGAACATCTACGGCGACGGC
>DASUGK010000161.1:0-11858 GCA_036274075.1 Steroidobacteraceae bacterium
GACCGCCGGGACGATCAGCGTGGTGAACACCAGGTACACGCCCACCAGCTGCACCGACGCGGTCACCACCAGCGCGAACAGCACGTAGAAGCCGATGCGCCCCAGCTTCTCGCGCAACAGGAACCAGGCCAGCGCGAACACCGCGGTCACCACCGCCGTGCGGACCAGCTGCGCGTTCGACACCCACAGGATCTGCCCCGCGAGCAGGTCCTTGAGGTTGTCGCCGCCATGCGGATCGTTGGCCAGCAGCAGGATCTGCGCGGTGGAAGCCAGCACGAACAGGATGCCGATCAGCGCTTCCTGCACCTCCGGGCGTTTCTTCTCGGTCCAGGTGAGTAGCAGTGCGCCGGCGAGCGCCGCCGCCGCGGCGGCCACCTGCGCGCCCCATCCCTCGATGGGCAGCTGGAAGTGGTTGGCGACGATGACGCCGAGCGCCGCCACCTGCGCGATGGCGAGATCGATGAACACGATGCCGCGGGACAGCACCTGCTGACCCAGCGGCACGTGTGAGACCGCCACCAGGCAGCCGGCGATCAGCGCCGGCCAGAGAATGCTGAAATCGACGTAGAGATCGTTCATTTGACCGCCGCCAGTAGTTTGTTCAGCGTGTCGTCGAAGAGGCCGAAGAGATCCTTGGCGCCGTCGCTGCCGCCCACCGAGAAGGGCAGCACCACCGCCGGCGCGTGCACGCGCTCCGACAGCCAGTTGGCGGCCTTCGGATCGTTGTAGGCATTCAAGAGGATCAGCCTGACGGGCGTGGTACCGAGCTTCGACACGAGCGCACCGAGATATGCCGCCGTCGGCGGCACACCGGGCTTGGGCTCGATGGATGCCACCTCGGTGAGGCCTAACCAGTGGCACAGGTACACCTGGTCGCGGTGCATGATGACCACCGGCGTGCCCTTGAGCGGCGCGGCCTTGGCTTCCCAGGCCTTGATGGCCGCGTCCCAGCGCGCGTCGAAATCCATGCCGCGCGCCGCGTAGAACGCCGCCTGCGACGGATCGATCTGCGAGAGGCGCGCGGTCAGCGCATGCGCCACCGCCTGGATGTTGTGTGGATCGAGCTGCACGTGCGGATTGCCGAGCGGATGGATGTCGCCCATGGCGCGATCCAGCTTCGCCGGCACCTCCAACAATCTCAGCGCCGAGGCAGCCTCGAAATAACCGGGCTGGCCCGGCTGTACGCGCGCATTGCCCGATTCCTGCAGCAGCACCGGCAGCCAGCCCACTTCGAGCTCGGCGCCGGTGGCGACCACGAGATCCGCGCTGCGCGCACGGGCCACGAGGCTGGGCTTGGCCTCGACGCGATGCACGTCCTGCAGCGCCGTGGTCGCGACGTAGACGTTGACCTTGTCGCCACCGAGTTCGATCGCGAGAGCGCCCCAGTCGGGGGTCGTGGCCAGCACTTTGAGCGCGGCGCTGGCAGGCAGGCTGACGGCGCCGACCAGCAGCACCGCGAAGAGTCGAATGAAGTCTTTCATGTTTGCGTGTCCTAGTACTTGTGCGCGCCGTGCGCGCCGATGCCGTAGATGTATTGCAGGCGCAGCGCGTGATCGGTCTCGCCGTCGTCGCGCGCGTCGTCCCAGTCGTACTGCGCGCGCAGCCGCGAGAACTCGCTCGGGTTCCAGTCGAGCATCAGCGAAATGCGTTCCGGGCTCGCGTCCAGCAGGTTGGGCGGCGCGAACGCGTATGCGGGCGTGCCACCATCGAGCGAGTCGTAGCGCGCGCCCACTCTCCAGCGCGGCGCGAACTGGTACACGCTCTGCAGGTACCAGCCCGCTCGCGTATTGCGATAGTCGTCGGCCAACAAGCTGCCGCCGGCATCGAAGATGCTGCCGCTCTCGCGTCGGTGCATGTACTCGCCCTGCACCTTCAGCTGCCGACGCGGCGACGGCGCCCACTTGAGCACGCCATCCACCACCCAGGTGTCGCTGTCGCCGCTGAACGCATCGAACAGCGGTTGGCCGTCCGCGTCGTCGATGCCGCCACTGCGCGCTTCGGAGCTTTGTGTCAGCCAGGAAACGCCGCCGCGCCAGCTCGTGTAGTCGCCGATGTCGCCACCCACGTGGACAAACAACGTTGCGCCGTTGAAGCCGTTGCTCTCGAGGCGCGTGCCGGGGAAGTTGTCGCCGTTGCCAGTCTCGGCGCCGAACTCGAGGAACAGGTCGGTGGGCGCCAGCCACTTCACCTGCACGCCGTTCTGCTTGTGCTGCCCGCCGAACATCGCCTGGTACACCAGCGGCTGGTCGACGAAGTCCCAGGCATGCGCATGCACTTCGTTGAGATAGCCGAAGCCCGAGAAGAATCGGCCGCCCTTCACGCTGAAGCCATCGCGCAACGCGGTGGTGCGGAAGAACGCCTCCTCGACTTCGATCTCGTTGTCGCCGTTGATGGCCGCGGTCAGCGTGCCCGCGAAGTACGGATCGATGCTGGCCGCGAAGGTCAGCTCCGATTCGCCGAGATTGAAGCTGCGCCCGCCCGGTCCGGCTTCGTCGCCTGCAGGCGGGAAACCCGCGATGTGCCAGCCGGCGGGATCGCGCGACGTCCCGGTGAAATTGCCACCCAGGATCAGCGAGATCGCGGGGTTGAAGGCCGAGGCCTTGTCACCCACGTCCCCGCCAGGGGCCGGTGCGGGCGCGGCGGGTGGTGCCGTTGCCAGGGCCTCGGCCGCGTCGGCGGATGCCTGGGCCGACGCCTCCAGTTGCCGGATGCGCGCTTCGAGGGCATCGACACGCGCGTCGTAATCACTCTTCAACGCCTGCAATTCGGCACGCAACGCCGCGACATCGTCGGCACCGGATGCCATCGCAGGCAGCGTGGCCAGCGCCATCAGCGCGGCCACGGGCCTGAAAACCATCATGGAAATCTCCTGCGGAAAGAAAAGAAACGATCACGCGGGCGCACGGGCGCCGGCGTGAGGATCAGCGGGTTTTCTTCAGGAGATCGCGGGAGGCGCGCGCGAGCGGAAGCCCGTGAAGCTGCGCGGCTCGAGGGTGCGCGGTTTTTCGCTTTCGCAGGGACTGACGTGGGAGACGTTGGCGTCGGCAATGACGCTGGCGCCGCCGCCGGCCAGGTTCTGGAGCGGCGCGGAGGACAGGCACGTGCCGCACAACTGCGCGGCGTGCGTATCGGCCTTCAGGTGCGAGCTGAGATGCAGCACCACGCCGAGCTGGGCGCAGAACAGCGCCAGGCACAGCGAAACAACGATCCAGCGGCGATGACGACGAACCAGGCAGGGCCTCCCGTTGCGAGTATCCGCGTCGACCGTGGAATGGACAAGGCCCGGAACCGCCGGTTCCATTTGCGGTCGCAAGACAACATGCCGCACCGCGCCGCATCACGACCCATCGCCCGCTGGTGGCACGAATACCGGGCCACGCTGCTGTTCCTGTTCCTCATGTTGATGTTCCGCTCTGCCTGGGCGGACTGGGTGTCCGTGCCGACGGGGTCCATGAACCCGACCATCCTCGAGGGCGACCGCGTGGTGGTCGACAAACATGTCTACGGGTGGCGGGTGCCGTGGACGCTGGTGCGCCTCACCGACGGCCGCGACCCGGTACGCGGTGAAATCGTGGTGTTCGATTCACCGCAGGATGGCAAGTCGCTGGTGAAGCGCGTGGTCGGCGTGCCGGGAGACGAAGTCGCGCTCGACGACCGCGGCCTCTCCATCAACGGTGTTCATGCGGACTACGCGCCAGGCGATCGCGCGCGCATCGCGGCGCTGCTCGCCGAAACGCAGGATCGGCGGCCCGACGTCTGGCGCGAATCCGGCGTACTCCCCGCGCACGACATCCTGCGCATGCCCGTGGCCGAGCGCGGCCCGCGCGAATTCTTTCCGCCCGTACGCGTGCCCGAAGACCGTTACCTCGTGCTGGGCGACAACCGTGACAACAGCGCCGACTCGCGTTTCATCGGCTTCGTGCCCCGGCGAAACATCGTGGGACGAGCCTGGGCCGTGGCCATCTCCTTCGACCCCGAGCACTACTACCGCCCCCGCAGCGGCCGGTACTTCGAACCGCTCGAATAGATCTATTCAAGAGGGGACAGATGTACTTTCGGCGAGATCAGCGCACGCTGATACATCTCAGCAGCAAAATGGATCCGTCCCCTTTTAGTGCGAGTCGCGGGTAACCGTCGTTCCGCTGCCGCCCACCAGGAAGTCGAGGTCGGCGCCCTTGTCGGCCTGCTGCACGTGTTCGACATACAGCTTGTAGTAACCGCGCTTCGGCGCCTCGGGCGGCGCCCACGCGGCCTTGCGCTTCGCGAGCTCGGCATCGCTGACATCGAGATGCAGCCTGCGCGCCGGCACGTCGAGCTCGATGATGTCGCCGGTCTTCACCAGCGCCAGCGGACCACCGGCCGCCGACTCCGGCGCGACATGCAGCACCACCGTGCCATACGCCGTGCCGCTCATGCGCGCATCGGAGATGCGCACCATGTCGGTGATGCCCCTGCGCAGGATCTTCGGCGGCAGCGCCATGTTGCCGACCTCGGCCATGCCGGGATATCCCTTCGGGCCGCAGCCCTTGAGCACCATGATGGAGTTCTCGTCGATGTCGAGATGCGGGTCGTCGATCTTCGCCTTGAAGTCCTCGATGGTCTCGAACACCACCGCGGGCCCGCGATGCTTGAGTAGTTTGGGCGTCGCGGCCGAAGGCTTGATCACCGCGCCGTCGGGCGCGAGGTTGCCGCGAAGAACCGCGATGCCGGCATTGGCCTTGAACGGATCACCGAACTCGCGGATGACCTCGCGATTCCAGCACGGCGCATTGGCGGCGTTCTCGCCCATGGTCTTGCCATTCACGGTGAGTGCATCGCGGTTGAGCACCGGCGAGATCTCGCGCAACACCGCCGGCAGACCGCCGGCGTAGTAGAAGTCTTCCATCAGGTACTTGCCCGACGGCTGCAGGTTCACCAGACAGGGCAACTGCGAGCCCAGCCGGTCCCAGTCCTCGAGCTCGAGCTTCACGCCGATGCGCCCTGCAATCGCCAGCAGGTGCACCACGGAGTTGGTGGATCCGCCGATCGCGGCGTTGGCCTTGATGGCGTTCTCGAACGCCGCTCGCGTCAGGATCTGCGACAGCACCAGGTCTTCGCGCACCATCTCGACGATGCGCCGTCCGGAGAGCTGCGCCAGGCGGTAACGCTGCGCATCGACCGCCGGAATCGCGGCATTGCCCGGTAGTGAGAGGCCCAGCGCCTCCACCATGCTCGCCATGGTCGACGCCGTGCCCATGGTCATGCAGTGGCCCTTGGAGCGATGCATGCACGACTCGGCCGCGGTGAATTCCTCATGCGACATGCGCCCGCCGCGCACGTCCTCGGACATCTGCCACACACCCGTGCCCGAGCCGATCTGTTTGCCGCGGAAATGACCCGTGAGCATCGGGCCGCCGGAGATGCCGATGGTCGGCAGGTCGCAGCTGGCCGCGCCCATGATCAGCGAAGGCGTGGTCTTGTCGCAGCCCATGAGCAGCACCACGCCGTCGATCGGGTTGCCGCGGATGGACTCTTCGACGTCCATGCTGGCGAGATTGCGGAACAACATGGCGGTGGGCTTGAGCTGCGTCTCGCCCAGCGACATGACGGGAAACTCGAGCGGGAATCCGCCGGCTTCGAGCACGCCGCGCTTGACGAACTCCGCGAGCTCGCGGAAGTGCCCGTTGCAGGGCGTCAGCTCGCTCCAGGTGTTGCAGATGCCGATGACCGGGCGGCCGTCGAACATGTCGTCCGGGTAGCCCTGGTTCTTGAGCCAGCTGCGATGGATGAAGCCGTCCTTGTCCTGTTTCCCGAACCAGTCCTGGCTGCGGCGCCTGCGCTTCACCATCGATTTCCTCGCGTGTTCGACGGCACGCACCTTCGCACAAGCGAGAGTGGAATATCTATACTCCGTCGCCCTTATCCCCGCACAAAAGGCGCAAGGAATGGCTATTGACCGACGAGACAATTCTTCAGCCCTCACCGGCGGCGCCATCTACCCTTCGCTGCGCGGG
Source organism: Steroidobacteraceae bacterium (assembly GCA_036274075.1). Lineage (GTDB taxonomy): Bacteria > Pseudomonadota > Gammaproteobacteria > Steroidobacterales > Steroidobacteraceae > CADEED01. The sequence continues at coordinate 5,994 of DASUGK010000161.1, forward strand.
CGCAGCGTGTTCATCACGGGCGGTGGCTCGGGAATTGGCGGATGCATGACCGAGTCATTCGCGAGACAAGGCTCGCTGGTCGCCTTCGTGGACATCGCCGAGCGACCCTCGCAGGCGCTGGTGGAACGCGTCGAGAAGGCCGGCCTGCCCCGCCCCTGGTATCGCAAGTGCGATGTCACCGACGTCGCGGCGCTGCAGGGCGCCATCCGCGACGCGGCAAAGGCGGTGGGTGACTTCCACGTGCTCGTCAACAACGTCGCCAGCGACGACCGGCACGATTTCATGGACGTCACGCCGGAGTACTACGACGCCCGCATCGCGGTGAACCAGCGCCCGGCGTTCTTCGCCATCCAGGCCGTCGTGCCGGGCATGAAGAAAATGGGCGGCGGCTCCATCATCAACTTCGGCAGCAACTCCTACGGCGCCAAGGGCCGCGGGTTCCCCGTGTACACCACCGCGAAGTCGTCGGTGATCGGCCTCACGCGCGGTCTCGCCGCCGAACTCGGCGAACACCGCATCCGCATCAACGTCATCACGCCGGGCTGGATCATGACCGAGCGCCAGGTCCAGAAATGGCTCACGCCCGAGGGCGAGCTCGAGATCAGGCGCAACCAGGTGCTGCCCGACAAGGTGAAGCCCGAGGACGTGGCCCCGCTGGCGCTGTTCCTCGCCTCCGACGAGGCGCGCGCCTGCTCTGCACAGGAGTACATCGTCGACGCCGGTTGGCTGTAAGGTTCACCTCTTTCGGGGGCCCTCGCGCGATGCGTCTTTTGCAATACATCGATAACCATCGTGTGCGCGTGGCGCGCGCGGGCGACGACGGTCTCGTGACGCCGCTCGCCCGCTTCGAGAGCATGTACCAGCTGGCCCGCAAGGCGATCGCCGAGCGGCGCAGCCTGGAGCAGGTTGTTAGGGACGAGCCGCTCGACGCACCGGTCGCGTATGCCGGACTCAAGCGTGACGGCCGCCTGCTGCCACCTCTCACGCATCCGGATCCGGCGCATTGCCTGGTCAGCGGCACGGGCCTCACGCACCTCGGCAGCGCGGCGGCGCGCGATTCGATGCACCAGAAGTTGCAGGGCAGCGCCGGGCTCACCGACTCCATGAAGATGTTCAAGTGGGGAGTCGAAGGCGGCAAGCCGGCGGGCAATCAGCCCGGCATGCAGCCCGAGTGGTTCTACAAGGGCAACGGCAGCAACGTCGTCGCCTGCGGGCACGCGATCCACTCGCCCGACTTCGCCGAGGATCACGGCGAGGAGCCGGAACTCGTCGGCTGTTACCTCATCGACGATCACGGGCGTCCGCACCGGCTCGGTTTCGCCATCGGCAACGAGTTCTCGGACCACGTCACCGAGCGGCGCAACTACCTGCTGCTGGCGCACTCGAAGCTGCGCCAGTGCGGCGTGGGCCCGATGCTCAACACCGGCGCCCTACCGTCGCACATGGAAGGCACCAGCCGCATCCGCCGTCACGGCGCGGTGCTCTGGGAGAAGCCGTTCCTCACCGGCGAAGGCAACATGAGCCACAGCTTCGCGAACCTGGAGTACCACCACTTCAAGTATCGCCAGCACCGCGTGCCGGGCGACGTGCACCTGCACTTCTTCGGCACCGCGACGCTGAGCTTCGTCGATGGCATCCGCGTCGAACCCGGCGACGAGTTCGAGATCGACCTGCCCGCGCTCGGCGCGCCGCTCACCAACCCGCTGGCCGTCGAACCCGGCGGACACACACTCAACGGAACCGTCACGTTATGAAGTCTTCCCGACGAACCATCTTCACGGCAGCCGTCGTCGCCTGCGGCCTCACCCTGCTCGGCGGCTGCGGCCGGGAGAAGCAGGACGATCGCATCGTGCTCGGCTTCAGCCAGATCGGCGCGGAGAGCGAGTGGCGCACGGCGAACACCGAGTCGATCAAGTCGGCGGCGGCCACCATGAACATCGACCTGCGTTTCGCCGACGCGCAGCAGAAGCAGGAGAACCAGATCAAGGCGCTGCGCACGTTCATCGCGCAGAAGGTCGACGTCATCGCGTTCTCGCCGGTGGTGGAAACCGGCTGGGACACGGTGCTGATGGAGGCGAAGGCCGCGAACATCCCCGTGATCCTCACCGACCGCTCGGTCACGGCGGATCCGTCGCTGTACGCCGGCTTCATCGGTTCCGATTTCGTCGAAGAAGGCCGCAAGGCCGGCCGCTGGGTGGCGGAGCGCTTCAAGGACGGCAGCGACGACGTGAACATCGTCGAGCTGCAGGGCACCGTCGGCGCGGGCCCCGCCATCGATCGCAAGAAGGGCTTCGAGGAAATCATCTCGGCCAACCCGCGCTTCAAGATCATCCGCTCGCAGTCCGGCGACTTCACGCGCAGCAAGGGCAAGGAAGTCATGGAGGCCTTCCTCAAGGCCGAGACCCGCAAGATCCACGTGCTGTTCGCGCACAACGACGACATGGCCATAGGCGCCATCCAGGCCATCGAGGAAGCCGGGCTCAAGCCGGGCCGCGACATCCTCATCGTGTCCATCGACGCGGTGAAGGGCGCATTCGAAGCCATGATCGCCGGCAAGCTCAACGTGACCATCGAGTGCAATCCGCTGCTCGGACCGCAGCTCATGACTTCGGTGACGGAGGTGGTCGCGCGGCGGCCCATCCCCAGGCGCATCGTGGTCGAAGAGCAGGTCTTCCCGATGGAAACGGCGAAGCAGCACATCCAGTCGCGCAAGTACTGAAGCGCCGCCATGAACGACGCCGCCATCGTGCTCAGGGCACGGGACATCTCCCGCGCCTTCCCGGGAGTGCAGGCGCTGTCGGGCGCCGAGCTCACGCTGCGCGCCGGCGAAGTGCATGCGCTCATGGGACAGAACGGCGCCGGCAAGTCGACGCTGATCAAGGTGCTCACCGGCGTGCACGCGCCGGATAGCGGCAGCATCGAGCTGCAGGGGCAGACGATCGCGCCGCGCTCTCCCCTGCACGCACAGGAACTCGGCATCAGCGCCGTGCACCAGGAAAGCCACTTGCTGCCGAATCTCTCGGTGGCCGAGAACATCTGTGCCGGGCGTTACCCGAAGCGTCCCCGGCTGCGCGGCGGCGGCATCGACTGGCGCGAAACGAATCGCCGCGCGCGCGAGTTGCTCTCGGGCCTCGGCATCCAGCTCGACGTCACGCAACTCGCCGGCGGATTGCCCGCGGCCGTGCAGCAGCTCGCCACGGTGGCGCGTGCTGTGGCCACCGATGCCCGCGTGCTCATCCTCGACGAGCCCACGTCCAGCCTAGACGCGGACGAGGTCAAGGCGCTGTTCGCGCTGGTCCGCCGGCTGCGCGACAAGGGCGTGGCCATCCTGTTCGTCACCCACTTCCTCGACCAGGTGTACGAGGTCTGCGACCGCATCACGGTGCTGCGCAACGGCAGGTTCGTCGGTGAATACGCCTGCGGCAAACTCGACGCGCGCGGACTGGTCGCCGCGATGGTGGGCCGCGAGCTGGTGAATGCCGAGCGTCCCGCCGCGCACGCGGTCGCCGACACGGGCGGCGCGCCGGCCGTGCTCGCGGCCAGGGGCATTTCGCGCCGCGGCCAGCTCAACCCCATGGACATCGAGCTGCGCGCCGGCGAAGTGCTGGGACTCGCAGGGTTGCTGGGCTCCGGCCGCACCGAGCTCGCGCGCCTGCTGTTCGCGCTCGACGCGCGCGATTCCGGCGAGCTCGCGGTGGACGGCAAGCCGGCGAAGATCGACCAGCCGGCCGACGCGCTCGCGCACGGCCTCGGCTTCTGCCCCGAGGATCGCAAGGAAAGCGGCATCGTCGCGGAGCTGTCGGTGCGCGAGAACATCGCGCTCGCGCTGCAGGCGCGCATGGGGCTGCGGAAATTCCTCAAGCCCGCGGAGCAGCGCGCGCTGGCGGAGAAGCTCGTGGCTGCGCTCGGCGTGAAGACCGCCAGCATCGAGACACCGATCGCGCAGCTGTCGGGCGGCAACCAGCAGAAGGCCATCATCGCGCGCTGGCTGGCGACGAATCCGCGCGTGCTCATCCTCGATGAACCGACGCGCGGCATCGACATCGCGGCCAAGCAGGAACTCATGAACGAGGTGTTGAAGCTCGCCAACACCGGCACCGCGGTGCTGTTCATCTCCTCCGAGATCGAGGAAGTCGTGCGCCTCTCGGATCGCATCATGGTGCTGCGCGACCGCGCCAAGGCCGGTGAGCTGCCGCGCGGCGCCGACGAGGACGCTGTCTTCTCGATGATCGCGGGTGCGCAGGCATGAAGCGCCTGGCGCAACACGCGTTGTTCTGGCCCTGCACCACGCTGTTGCTGCTGCTCGCCGTGTGCGCCGTGTTCAACCCGTCGTTCCTCGGCGTGGCCTGGCAGGACGGCCACTTCTACGGCAACCTGGTCGACATCCTCAATCGCGCCGCGCCGCTCATGGTCGTGTCGCTGGGCATGACGCTGGTCATCGCGGTGCGGGGCCTCGACATCTCGGTCGGCGCGGTGGTGGCCATCGCCGCGACGGTCGCGGCGCTCATGATCGGCGGCAGCTTCAATGCCAGCGGGGATGTCGCGAGCCGCTTCCCGTTGTGGTTCGCGCTGGCCACCGCGCTCGGCGCGGCCGCGGCCTGCGGCCTGTGGAATGGCCTGCTGGTCGTCAAAGCCGGCATGCAGCCCATCGTGGCCACGCTCATCCTCATGGTGGCCGGCCGCGGCATCGCGCAGCTGCTCACCGGCGGCCAGATCATCACGGTCTACTACTCGCCGTTCTACACGCTGGGCAATGGCTTCCTGCTCGGCATCCCGGTGGCGCTGTGGATCGCGGCCGCGCTGTGGGGCGTGCTGCACCTGGCGCTGTCGCGCACCGCGCTGGGACTTTTCATCCGCGCCATCGGCGGCAACCCGGAGGCGGCGCGAGTCGCCGGCGTGCGTTCCTCGGCGATCACGCTGTGCGTCTACACGTTCTGCGGCCTCGCGGCCGGTGTCGCCGGGCTCATCATCAGTTCCAACGTCAAGAGTGCCGACGCGAACAATGCCGGCCAGCTGCTCGAGCTCGACGCCATCCTCGCGGTGACGCTGGGCGGCACCGCGCTCACCGGCGGGCGCTTCACGCTGGCGGGAACCGTGATCGGCGCGCTCATCATCCAGACGCTGACGTCGATGATCTATTCGCTCGGCGTGCCGCCCGAGGTGAACCTCGTGGTCAAGGCCGCGCTGGTATTCGCGGTGATGCTGCTGCAGTCGGCCGAGTTCCGCGCACTCGTGTTGCGCGTGGTCCGCACGCCGCGCGCGGGGGCCACGTGAACCGCCGCCTGCTGCCGCTCGGCATCACCATGCTGCTGTTCGCCGGCATGGCCGTGTTCGGCTCGATCCGCTACGACGGCTTCCTGTCGCCGCAGGTGTTCCTCAACCTGCTCATCGACAATGCCTTCCTGTGCGTGGTCGCGGTGGGCATGACCTTCGTGATCCTCTCCGGCGGCATCGACCTGTCGGTGGGCGCGGTGATCGCGCTGACCACGATGATCTCCGCGGCCCTGCTCGACGCCGGCTGGAATCCGTACGCGGCCATCGGACTGGTGCTGGTGCTCGGCGCGGCCTTCGGCGCCTTGCAGGGCCTCCTGATCCAGCAGTTCAACCTGGCGCCGTTCATCGTCACGCTGGCCGGCATGTTCCTGGCGCGCGGCTGCTGTTACCTGATCAGCACCGAGTCGATCCCGATCGACGATCCGACCTATGCCGCCATCGCGCAGGCGCGCATCCCGGTCGGCTTCGACTCCTCGCTGACCATCGGCGCGCTGATCGCGCTGGCGGTGGTGCTGGCGGCCATGCGCGTGGCCCACGCCACCGAGTTCGGCCGCACCGTCTACGCCATCGGCGGCGGCGAGTCCTCGGCCC
>DASUGK010000162.1:0-12809 GCA_036274075.1 Steroidobacteraceae bacterium
GAGCACGGCGGCGTGGGCCGCTAGCGCGAGGGAAACAGGGAGGAGGGCCCCTCGCGTCAGAACTTCACCTGCAACGTGAGCTGTCCGTAGCGCGGCGCGTAGTACGACGTACCCACGCCGAAGGTGTTGCCAATCGTATCGGTCGGGTTGAAGGATTCATCCACTTCGAGCACGCGCTCCTGGTTGAGCAGATTGTAGACCGCGAACTTCACCAGCACATCGGCCGGGCCCCAGTCGTGTTCCCAGGTGACGTTCGCGCCGATATCGACGGTCCACGGCGTGCGGCCCATCGAGCCGCGGCCGTACAGTTCGTACACGGCATCCGTTTCCGAACCGCAGTTGGCCGTGCAGATGAAGAAGCTGTGGTACGACTCGCCGTCGAACGGGTTGTTGGTGCCGAAGGCGCTGATGGGCCGGCCCGACTGCGCATTCACCGTCATGCCCACTCGCCAGGCGCTGCCGAAGCCGTACGAGCCGCGCAGCTTGAACTGGTGCCGGCGGTCGTTGGGCAGGTAGCCGTAGCCGCCGTAGTTGACCCACGGATCGTCGAAGGCCTCGGTGCGGCCCGTGTCGCCGAAGTCGGTATCGGAGTTCACCGGGCCCTCGGCATTGCCTTCGTTGAACGCCAGCGTGTACGTCGCGTTCATCTCCCACTTGCCGTCCCACTCGCGATCGACCGCGAGTTCGAGCGACTTGTAGTGGCGGCGCGCGCGCTGGTACGGCTGGTCGCCGAGGTAGTTGCCGTCGGAGTCGTACATGGCCCAACCGGTGACGGAGGTGTCCACGTCCACGAAGGCATCGTTCTCACCGTCGCAGTCCGTGTCGGAGAAGATGGTCACGACGCGGCCCGGGTTCGCCATCACGTAGCCGTTCGACACCGGCTCGCCGTCGCAGAGGATGCCGGTTGAGGTGATGGCCATGTCGTCGATGGCATCGTTGAGCTTGCGATACGTGCCGCGCACGCCCCATGACCAGCGGTCGTTGATCATGGTCTGGAAGCCGAGGATGAGCTCATCCTGGTACACCGGGTCCATGTCACGGTCCACTTCGCTGCGCAGGTCGCCCACCGAGCCGTCGCCCTGCGTGGTATCCGTGCCGCCCACCTGGGCGCCGAGAATCGGGCGCTGGCGCGTGATGCCGTTGTACTCGAAGGACTCGAAGCCCTCGAAGACGTACCAGTTGCGAGCATCGAGGAAACCGCCGGCCTGCTTGATGTTGATGACGTTGGCCACGGGCAGGAAATAGCGGCCGGCATTACCGAACAGCTTGGTACGGCCGTCGCCCTTCATGTCCCAGGAGAACCCGACGCGCGGCGCGAGCAGGTTGTCCATCTTGATGTAGCTGTTGCCTTCGGAGTTCTTGTTGTCGAGTCCCTCCACGCGCACCCCGGCGTTGACGATCCAGTTGTCGCTGACCTGCCAGTTGTCCTCCAGGTAGTACGCGGTGTTCAGCGTTTCGAAATTGCCGGCGACTTCGTTCTGGCGCGTACGCACGAACTCCTCGATGCCGGCGGGGCGGGGCGCGCCGTTTTCCATCGTGGCGCTGGTGACGCGCCGCACTTCGTAGAGCAGCCGGTCTTCGCCCGGGTAGAACTGCGCATGGGCCGAGGTGTTGCTCTCGCGGTCGAGTCCGAAGCGCAGGTGGTGGGCGCCGAGCACCCAGTCGAAATCCAGTCGCATCTCCTCGCGCGTGTCGTCGCGCTTGATGACATTGGGGCTGGAGGTGCAGCCCACGTCGGTCGCCGAGGCGCCGCGCAGGTCGCGGATGCGGTTGCAGTCGATGTCATTCTGGCTCAGGCGTGAGAACTGGCGCTCGCTCTCGCCATACAACGCCTTCATGGAGAAGGTGTCGGTGAAGTACGAGGTATAGCTCAGGGCCCAGTTCAGGCCGCCGGAATTTTCATAGCGCGTGTTCTCGAAATCGCCCACCTCCCCGGTCGCGGAGTCGAAGGTGTAGCTGTTCGTGACGGTCTGGTTCTCGTCCGAGAAGCCGAACAGCTCGACCTTGTTGCTGTCGTTGATGAGCCAGTCGATCTTGGCGCCCCAGAAATCGTCGTCCGCCACCGCGTCGTTCCAGCGGATGCCGGCGTCGTCGGTGTTGACCGGGTTGTAGTCGCGGAGCTCGTAGAGCGCGAAGAAGAACAGCTTGTCCTGGATGATCGCGCCCGACGCGTAGGCATTGACGTTGGTCCGGTCGTACTCGTCGTAATGGCCGAGGATGTCGGGCCGGTCGGTCTTGTGGGCCTGCAGGGCACTCGGCTCCCACACGAGTTCACCGCCGAATTCCAGCTCATTGGTGCCCGAGCGCGTCACCGCGTTGACCACGCCACCCGTGGTGCGGCCGAATTCCACCGAGTAACCGCCGGTCTTGACCTGGAACTCCTTGTAGAACGCGTACGGCACCGAGGAGAAGCTGATGCGGTTGTAGAAGTCGGTGACGTTGAGGCCGTTGATGTAGACCGTGTTCTCGGCCACCGAGGAGCCGCCGAATGACAGGCCCGTGCCGCTGCCGAAGCCTTCGCCCTTGATGACGCCCGGCGCGAGTTGCGCCACGTAGGTGAGGTCGCGATCCACCGGGAGACGGTCCAGCTCTTCGCGCGACACGTTGGTGGCGATCTCGGTGGACGTGACGTCGACCGCGCTCTGCACGCGACGGGCAACGACGGTGATTTCCTCGAGTGACTGGCCGCCCAAGTCCAGGTCTGCGGTGGTCGCATTGCCGAACTTGACCGTCACATCCTCGAGCGTGCCGAGGGTCTTGCCGTCCTTGGTGGCCTCGAGCGTGTAGGTGCCGACGGGCAGCGAATTGAAGCGGTAAGAGCCGTTGGCGTCCGCCGTCACCTTGCGGGTGAATCCCGTGGCCGTGTCGCGCACCGTGATTTCCGCGCCACCCACCATGCTCTTGTCCGGCGCATTGAGCCGCCCGGTGATCGAGCCGTCGCCGCCTGCGGCGCTTGCGAATTGCGACGTCCCTGTCATCGCCAGGATGAGTGCCATGACGACGCGCGCCGGCAGGCGGGCATTGTTGAGTCGCTTGATGTACATGTTGTCTCCCCGTAATCGTGGCTCAGCCCTTCTCCTGCGGAGTGCTGAGTACTTTTGCCTCGAACTCGTAATCCCACTGATCGAAATAGAGGTTGCCGCCCCGCCATTCGACTTCGCCGCGTTGTGAGTCCACGGTGTCGGAGCGGAAGTGCTGCTTCGCCGGCACGAAGTCCTGGCTGAAGTCGTCGTTGAAGGCGAGGCGGTAGGCGTCGAGCCCGCCGAGATAGAACGCGTCGAGCTGCGGATCGCCGGACTTCAGCTTCCCGAAGGTCACGTCCATCGGCACCCAGCCGTAGGGCGCGAGGTAGATCTGCGCCCAGTCGTGCATGTTGTCGTAGTCGCGGTCCGAATAGACCCAGCCCGACTGCCAGCGCGTCGGAATGCCGTTGATCCGCAGCAGCGTCATCAACAGCAAGGTCTGCTGTCCGCAATCGGCGTGCCCCGCGTGCAGCGCGTAGTCGCTGATGTTGGTGATGGTCGAGTACTCGCGCGCCCCGGCCCACGGGATGCGGTCGACGGCATCGAACAGTTTCCGCGCAATGCTGTAAGTGTCGGTTTCGTCGCCGACGACCTGGCGCGAGAACGCGCGGATGTCCGGCGTGAACACGATGTGCGGCGGGCGCTCGGCGATGAAGGGCGCGAGCTCCGCGGTGCGCGGCGCCGCGCGCACCTTGCGCGGATCGATGGCGTGGTACTGCCCGAAGACCTTCAGCTCATAGCTGATGGAAAACCTCGTGGGCTTGCCGGCCACGGCGGGTTGTTCCAGGTACACCGTGCGCTGCAACGCCGATTCCGGTGCGATCACATGTTTCGCCGGCGTGCTCGCGATGAGCCGCAGGTTTTCCTGCTGGCCCGGCAGCGCGCGCGGGAAGGGCAGCCAGGCGCGTACGGTCTCGCCGTTCGGCACGGCGTCCGCATTGACGATCAGTGAATACGTCACGCGCACGTGGCGCGGCGCCACCGAGTGTTTGCCCGACGACAGCGCCTGGTCGCGGATCTCGCGGTGATGGGCGTTGGCCGTCTCCATGGGGCCATCGGTCCAGGGCGGCGACTGGCTCGCGCGCCGCGCGACGGCGGCTTCGCTGAGGCGGAACAGGTTCGACGGCGCGCGGTTGAAATACAGCGTGCGCCCGTCGATGACCATGCGCTCGAGCAGGCCCGCCTCATCCCAGGCCGCGAACTCTTCGGGCTTCAGATCCGGAATCTGCTTGCGCAAGCGTGCCTGCGCGTCCTCGGCATTCAGCCTGAAGTCCAGCAGGATGCGCCGCATGCGTTCGCGCTCGTAAGTGAGCGCGGCTTTTTCATCCGAAGAAAGAGAGGCTTGCGCGAGGCCCGCCGAGATGGCGGCGTCGGCTTGCTTGAAATGACCGGCGTCGACCAGTGCCCGCACGTCGGTCACGCCGGCGGCATTCGCAAGGCAGCAGGACATCGCCAGCAGGGCGGCGCACCGTGCGCCGACGAAGCTTTGAAGAGCCGACGGTCTTGAGAATTGCGCGTTACTCACGTTGCACACGCCGCCTTGTTGACCGCTGTGTAACATGGCCCCGGATGACCGTCAATAATATATTCTTGCATTTTGATTCGTAGGAATGGACTATTCCGGCGGTCACGAGGGGCCATGACGGACATGCGCGCGCAGGGCAGGTTTTCGTTACACGCGTTCATCGCGTTGATCTCGTTGGCCGCGTGCACGAGCCAGTCGCCCACGCGTGCGCCGGTCATTCCGCCCCACGCCGTGGTCGGGGTGCAGGAACCCCAGCTGAAGCCCGAGTTCTGGATCGCGCGCGAATCGAATGCGCACCAGGTCGTGCTCGATGCGCGGCAGATCGCCGAGCAGAACGCGCGGCTGGTGCAGCTCGACCCCTCGGTGCACGACCTCGAGAATTTCCCGCCGGCGCTCGCCGGCAGCGACGTGCGCAGCTGGATCGGCAAGCTCTCGCAACATCCCGACCACAAGATGTACGACGACGCGGGCCGCGAGCTCGAACGCGCGGTGTTCGACGGATTGATGCACTCGGTCGCGCTCGAGGCTGTGCCGGAGACCCAACCCACGCGTTACGGGCTCGTCGTGAAGCGTGCCGACCTGCGGACGTTCCCGTCGCCGCTGCGCGCGTTCAATTCCGCCGACGATCGCGACATCGACCGCTTCCAGGAAAGCGCGCTGTTTCCCGGCACGCCCGTCGTCCTCGCGCACGAGAGCCGCGATGGCAACTGGTGGTTCGTCGTGAGCCCGCTGTACGCGGCCTGGGTCGAGAAACGCTTCGTGGCCGAGGGCGCGAAGGAAGATGTCTTCGCCTACACGCACAAGACGCCGTACCTGGTGGTGACCGGCGCCACCGCGAAAACCGTGTTCACGCCGGCGCGTCCCGAGGTGTCGGAGCTGCAGCTCGACATGGGCGTGCGCGTGCCGGTGCTGGCCGACTGGTCGTCGGCGACGCCGGTGAACGGCCAGCACCCGTATACCGCGCACGTCATCGAGCTGCCCGTGCGCACGGTGGACGGCAGGCTCGGGTTCACACCGGCGCTGCTGCCCCGGACGGCAGACACCTCCGGAGACTATCTACCTTTGAACCGCGCCAACCTGCTGCGCCAGGGATTCAAGTTCCTCGGCGAGCGTTATGGCTGGGGCCATTCATACAATGCGCGCGACTGCAGCGGCTTCGTGTCCGAGGTGTATCGCAGCTTCGGCGTGCAGCTGCCGCGCAATTCGCGCGACCAGGCGCAGACACCGGCGCTCAACCGCATCACTTTCACCGAGGACGACGATCATGAGCGGCGGCTGGAAGTGCTGCGCAGCCTCGAGGTCGGCGACCTCATCTACATCCCGGGACACGTGATGATGGTGATCGGCTTCGACCACGGCATGCCATACGTCATCCACGACACCACGGGCATCAGCTATCGCGACGGCCAGGGCGAGGTGAGGCGCGTGGTGCTCAATGGCGTGTCGGTCACGCCGCTCACGCCGCTGCTGTTCTCCCGCAAAGATCCTACCGTCGACCACATAACAAGTATCCTGCGAGTGCGTCCATGAAAATAACGGAAATACGGTTCGGCATGCTGCGCGTCCCGCTCAAGACGCCCTTCAAGACAGCGCTGCGGACCGTGGACACCATCGAAGACGTCGTGATCTCGGTGCACACCGACACCGGGCACGTGGGATACGGCGAGGCGCCGGCCACCGCGGTGATCACCGGCGACACGCATGGCTCCATCATCGAGGCCATCCACAAGATCATCGCGCCGCGGCTCATCGGGCAGGAGATTTCCAACCTCAACCGCATCACGCGCCTGATCCAGGGCGCGCTCGAGAAGAATTCCAGCGCCAAGGCGGCGGTCGAGATCGCCGTGTACGACCTGTTCGCGCAGCTGTACGGCGCGCCGCTCTACAAGATCCTCGGCGGTGGCGACCCGGTCATCACCACGGACATCACCATCAGCGTGGACTACATCGACAAGATGGTGGCGGACTCTCTGGCCGCGGTCGAACGCGGCTTCGAGTCGCTCAAGATCAAGGTGGGCAAGGACAGCGAGCTCGACGTCGAACGCGTCAAGGCCGTGTACGCGGCGGTCGAAGACCGCGCGCTGATCCGCGTGGACGCCAACCAGGCCTGGACCGCCAAGCAGGCGGTGTTCGCCATCCAGACGCTCGAGAATGCCGGCGTGCGCATGGAGCTGGTCGAGCAGCCGGTGAGGGCGCAGGACCTCGAGGGCATGCGCTACGTCACCGAGCGCGTGCACACCCCCATCATGGCGGACGAGAGCGTGTTCGGGCCCACGCAGGTCATCGAGCTCATCCGCATGCGCGCCGCGGACATCATCAACATCAAGCTCATGAAGACCGGCGGCATCTCCAATGCGCTGCACATCGCGGACATCGCGGCGATGCACGGCATCGAGTGCATGATCGGCTGCATGGTGGAAACCAGCATCAGCGTCGCCGCGGCCGCGCACATCGCGGTGGCCAAGTCGGACGTGATCACCAAGGTGGACCTCGACGGCCCTTCGCTGTGCAAGTTCAATCCGGTCGACGGCGGCGTGTTGTTCAACGATTCCGAGATCTCGGTGACCGACGCACCGGGCCTCGGCATCCGCGAGATCCGCGGCCTCGAGCCCATCGCGGTCTGACGGCCGGATGTCCTCGCTCGTCAAAATCCGCGCGGAGCGTGACCAGATGTCGGCGATCGAACGGCGCATCGCGGATTTCATCCTCGAGAACGCCCACCTGCTGCGCGACTACTCGTCGCAGCAGCTCGCGAATTCGCTCGGCATCAGCCAGTCGAGCGTGGTGAAGTTCAGCCAGAAGCTGGGATTCAAGGGCTATCCGGACCTCAAGGTCTCGGTCAGCGAGGCCGTGGCGCGCGAGAACGGCAATGGCGAACTGCGCACCGTGGCGCCGTCGCGCAGCGATCCGCAGGCCGCGCTGGCCGCGGACCTGTGGCGCAGCAAGGCCCTGGCCGAGGAAGAAACCCGCCTCATCAACACGCCGGAGAAAATCGCCGAGATCGCGCAGGCCATCGACCGGGCCGAGCGGGTGTTCGTCATCGGCATGGGCGAGGACGACCTGGCCGCGCGCGCGTTCGCGATGCGGCTCACGCTGCTGGGCGTGGCCGTGACCTGCCATGCCGACCCAGTGCTGATGAGTTCGGCGCTGGCGATCGCGAAGAAAGACGACGTGCTGGTGCTGTTCTCCGAGCACGGCCGGCAGGCGGCCCTGGGCCAGGTGGGCCGGCAGTTCCACGAGCGGCGCGGCAAGGTGATCTCGGTGACTCGGCACAGCGCCAATCCCCTGCGCGCGCATGCCGACCTGTCGCTGCTGGTCTCGGCGCACGACGACCGCGCACACATCCAGCCGTTGCTGTACCAGGCAGTGCTGCAACAGCTGCTGGACCTGGTGTTCGTCATGTTGTGCGAAGGCGAGGAGCGGCTGGAACACCTGAATGCCAACCTCAAGCGCGTGCAACGCCTGCTCGAGCCCTGAACCCTGCGCATGTCACCGACGGCTCGCGTACTGACGGGTTTGGGCGGCGGCGCCCTGCTGGGCATCGTCTTCACGCGCTTCCAGCCCGGCCTGGCCCACGACGTTGCGGCCGTGGCCCAGCCCATCGGTGATCTCTGGCTCAACGCCCTGCAGATGACCGTGGTTCCGCTGGTGGCCGCGCTGGTGGTGCTGGGCGTGGCGTCGACCAGCGACGCAGCCTCGTCCGGACGCACGGCGCGGCGCGCGATCGCGGTGTTCCTGGTGCTTCTCAGCGCGGGCGCGGCCTTCGCGGCGGTGTTCGCGCCGCTGCAGCTGTCGCTGCTGCCGCGCGATCCCGAGCTCATCGCGACCTTGCGCGGTGTGGTCGACACGGCCACGTCCGCGGAAAATCCGGTGGGCCTGGCGCAGCGCATCGCGTCGATCATTCCGAACAATGCCATCGCGGCGGCGGCGCAATCCGCCATGCTGCCCGTGGTGGTGTTCGCATTGTTGTTTGGATTCGCGTTGACCCGGGTCGAGCCGGTACGGCGGGGGCAGGCCGTGGACCTGTTCAAGACGCTCGCGGACGTCATGATCACCATGGTGCGCTGGGTGTTGTGGGTGGCGCCGCTCGGCGTCTTCGCGCTGGCCTTCAGCGTGTGCGTGAAAGCGGGGGTGAGTGTGCTGAGCGCGCTTGCCTGGTACGTGTTCGCGCAATGCACTTTGTACGTCGCCGTGACGCTGGGCCTGTATCTCGTCGCCGTGTCCGGCGGCGGCCAGCGCCTGCGGACGTTCGCCGCCGGAATCCTCCCGGCGCAAGTCATCGCCGCGAGCACGCAGTCTTCGCTCGCGACCCTGCCGGCCATGGTCGAGAGCGCGCAGAACCGGCTGGGCTGTCCGCCGCGCGTGACATCACTGGTGCTGCCGATGGCGGTATCGTTGTTCCGCATGACCAGTCCCGTGCAGTACATCGGCGTGTCCTGCTTCATCGCCTGGGTCTATGGCGTCGACCTGACCGCGAGCCAACTCGCCATCGGCGCCGCGCTGGCCGTGGTCATCAGCCTGGGATCGGTGGGGCTGCCCGGGCAGGTGAGCCTCATCGCCATGAACATGCCCGTGGTACAGGCCATGGGGCTGCCCGTGGCGCCGCTGGGATTGATGCTCGCGGTGGAAACCATTCCCGATGCCTTCGCCACGGTGGGCAACGTGACCGGTGACCTGGCTGCCACGACTGTCGTCGCACGGCGCGAACCCGAACCCCAGCCCGAACCCGCGACGACAACGACGTGAACGACCGCAACGCGATCGATGCCGTGGTCATCGGCGCCGGAATTGCCGGCGCCTCGGTGGCCTACTTCATGTCCAATCATGCGAAGGTGGTGGTGCTCGAGCGCGAGTCGCATCCCGGCGTGCACTCGACGGGCCGATCCGCGGCACTGTTCAGCGAAAGCTACGGCAACGAGCAGATCCGCGCGCTGACGCGTGCGAGCCGCGCTTTCCTGGAGCGGCCGCCGCGAGGCTTCGCCGAAAACGCCTTGCTTTCGCCGCGCGGTGCGCTGGTGACCGGCACGCGCGAGCAGGAAGCCGAGGTGCGGCGCGACTGGCAGGCGATGAGCGCGTTCACACCGCAGTTGCAGCTGCTCGATGCGCGCCAGGTTCGCGCGCTGGTGCCGGTGCTGGAACCCGAATACGCGCACATCGGCATGTACGAGCCGGGCGCCGCCGATATCGACGTCAATTCGCTGCACCAGGGATTCCTGCGGGGTCTCAGGCAACGGGGCAGCCGTGTCGAATGCGATGTGCAGATCCATTCCATCAGCCGCTCGAACGGCGACTGGCTCATCGAGGCCGCGATACGCGGCGCGCCGCCGCAGGTCCTGCGCGCGCCGCTGCTCGTCGACGCGGCCGGCGCATGGGCCGACGAGGTGGCTGCGCTGGCCGGTGTCGGGCCGCTCGGGCTCGAGCCCCGGCGCCGGACTGCCTTCCTCTTCGAGCCGCCCGCGGGCATGACGACGGCTCACTGGCCCTTCGTCACCACCGTCAGCGAAGACTTCTATTTCAAGCCCGACGCGGGATTGCTGCTCGGCTCGCCGGCGAACGCGGATCCGGTGGCGCCTCACGACGTGCAGCCCGAAGAGCTCGACATCGCGCTGGCCATCGATCGCATCGAGCGCGCCACGACTCTGCGCATCGATCGCCCGCTGCGGCCCTGGGCGGGCCTGCGTTCATTCGTGTCCGACGGCGGCGTGGTGGGCGGCTTCGCGCCCGGATCGCGCGGTTTCTTCTGGGTCGCCGCACTGGGTGGTTATGGCATCCAGACCGGCGCGGCCTTGGGTGAAGCCTGCGCGCACCTGGCCCTGGGCCGCGGGATTCCGCCGCATCTTGCCGACGCCGGCGTGTCGGCCGCCACGCTGGGAGCCGAACGCCTGCAGCGGTGATCGCATTTGAGTAGTCTTCGCGGAACGTCTGCCGGCGGAATGGGTCTGGTGTTCCATGAATGACAACTTCAAGTGGATTGCCGCCGCCGTGGTGGTAGTTGGGCTGGCTGTCGGCGCCGTCTGGTACCGGTCGAAGATGCACGACAAGCCGGCGCCGGTCGCGCAGCCCGTGACGGCACCGCCCGTCAAACCCGCGCCGCCCGAGGAACCGGAGATCAAGAACCCGGTCCCGCCAGTCGCGATGCCGGAACCGCTGCCGGCGCTGGGCGAGAGCGATGCCCCGATGCAGAACGCGCTGGTGGATCTGCTGGGCAAGGAGCCCGTCGAGAAATACCTCGTGCCGCAGGACGTGGTGCGCCACATCGTGGTGACCATCGACAACCTGCCCACGGAGAAAGTGGCCGAGCGCATTCGCCCGCTCAAGCCGACGCCTGGCTCACTGGCGGTGAGCGGCACGGAAGACGCGCCCACGCTGGATCCCGCGAACTACGAGCGCTACCGGCCCCTGGTGCAGCTGCTGCGCAATACCGACACGAAGCTGCTGATCGCCACCTACACGCGCTATTACCCGCTGTTCCAGGAAGCCTACGAAAACCTCGGACACCCGCCGCACTACTTCAACGATCGGGTGATCCAGGTCATCGACCACGTGCTGGCGACGCCGGATCTGCGCGACCCGATCGCGCTCACCCAGCCCGGAGTCCTGTATGAGTATGCCGATCCCAAGATCGAGGCTCTGTCCGCGGGGCAGAAGTTGCTGATCCGCATGGGCAGCGACAACGCCACGTTCGTCAAGCACAAGCTGCGCGAGTTGCGCGCCGCACTGGTGGTGCAACCGAAGACGAAATGACCACCGGCGCGCCGGCCGGCCTCCGGCCGAACGTCGTATGGAGAATCCTTCCGGGAAGGCGTATGTACCGGTCACAGCAAGGATGTGGGGTGGCTCATGTTGATTCGCCGTCTGCTGCTGATCGGAATTGCCTGCGCCGCCGTGACGGGCTGTGCTTCGATGCAGGGTCGCGACCCGCTGCAGGTGACCGTCGCGGGTATCGAGCCGCTGCAGGGCCAGGGCATGGAACTGCGCATGCTGGTGAAACTGCGCGTGCAGAATCCCAACGACTCGCCGGTGGACTACGACGGCGTGGCCGTCGAGATGGACGTGCAGGGCAAGACCTTCGCGACCGGCGTCACCGATGCCCGCGGCAGCGTGCCGCGCTTCGGCGAGACGGTGATCGAAGTGCCGGTGACGGCCTCCGCTTTCCGCATGGCGCGCCAGGCGCTGGGCGTGATGTCCGGCGGCGGCATCGGCAAGATCACCTACGAGCTCACCGGCAAATTGCACGGATCGGGATTCAGCACCGTGCGCTTCCAGAACAAGGGTGAATTCGAACTGCCCGCCGGCACCACCGGCGCCGGCGGAACGCGTTGACGTCGTGCGCCGCCTGGTCACCGACGATTTCGAAATGTTCCACGACAAGGGCGGACGCAACATCACCTCGGGCGAGCAGTTCGCGGCCATCACGAAGGAGAAATGCCAGCGCCAGCGGGACGGTATCGACTTCCTCTCGACGCGCGAGCTGGTACGGGATTCCGTGAAGGTCTATCCACTCAACGACTACGGTGCCATCGAAACCGGCACGCATCGCTTCTACGCGATGTCGAAGGGCAAGCCCAACCGGTTGACCGAAGTCGCGCAGTTCACGCACGTGTGGAAGGACGAAAATGGCCAGTGGCGCCTGGCCCGCGTGTTGAGCTACGACCACGTATTGGCCGAGCCTCCGGCGCCCTGAGCGCAAGTCGTCGCTTCAGTATTCGGCCGCAGCCTCCGGTTGCGCTATCTTCTTGCCATGGCATTCACTTCGCGGGAACTGCAGGCCGGATTCCTGATCGGCGAGTGCCGCATCGAGCCGCTCGAGAACCGGATCGAGCGCGGTGCCACCCGGGTGCATGTCGAGCCACGGGTCATGGACGTTCTCGTGTGCCTGGCGGAGCGCGCCGGCGAGGTCGTCTCGCGTGACACGCTGAACCAGCGGGTGTGGGCCAACATCGTGGTCACCGACCAGGCCGTGACGAATTGCATCTCCGAGTTGCGTCATCACCTCGGTGATGACCGTTCCACCAATCGCATCATCGAGACGATCCCAAAGCGCGGGTATCGACTGGTGGCGCCGGTACGACTGGTTTCTTCCCCGCAAGAACCGCTGGAACCACCGGCAATGTCGATGGCCAGCCGGGAACGGTACCTGGCGGCCGGGGTGGTGCTGTTCGGCCTCGTGGTGGCCGGATTGGCCTGGTGGCTGGGCCGTGCCTCGCCGGTGCCCGCGGCCACGAGCGTGGCCGTGCTGCGATTCGAAAACGCGGCCGGCA
>DASUGK010000163.1:0-21208 GCA_036274075.1 Steroidobacteraceae bacterium
CCCCACTTCTCGGGGTTGTCGATGACGTAAATGGGGGCGAAGCCGCCGCCGGCGGTGCGGAAATTGGTGGTCTGGCCCTGGTAGAGACGGGCTGCCATCAGTTGGATGCGGGCGGCGTAGACATAGCAGCGTACGTCGACCTTGAATTCCTGCCGGCCTGATTCCGTGGTGCGCGATCGTTCTCCCGGAGGGACGAGCTTTTGGGCGACGTAGTCGCCGTTCATGACCTGCGCGAACACCCGCCGCGTCAGCTTGTCGCCCCGGTACGCGCCGCGGCTGCCGAAGCCGCCGTTGGGCTTGAAGAACCAGTCCTTGCGCTCTCGCCACCAGGTTTCCTCGCAACCCACTGCGTGGCGTGTCGTCGGCACACCGGCCGCCAGGACATCGATGATGCCGCGCGGAATTCCCAGCGCCTCGAGTTTTGCGGCGTCGCTGAATATCGCGAGATTGCGCTTGTCGGCGTACAGCGCATGCGCACGCGGGGACGGGGTGACCACCGCGAGGTCCCGCTCATGGGCCTGTCTCAGCACCAGGTTCTGCGGCGACTCGAAGTAGAAGTCGGTGACCCGGTTGTAGACCAGGTCGATGCGCTCGTCACCGAACAGCAGCGCTTCATCCTCGATCCGCAGCTGCACGGGATCCACGATGAAGCTCCTGGTGCCGCGCGATTCGAACAGCTGCCGCGCCAGCAGGAATTCCGGGTACAGGTATTGGCCGCTCGGGTTCCCGTCGACGATGGCGATGGTCCTCAGCGGCCGGTCACCGCGCGCCAGGCGCCACTCGGCTTCGAACATGGAGACGATGTCGTGCTCTAGCTGCGCCTCGGCCGGTTGCACATCGTCGATGGCATCGCAGCAGGCACGATGCGCGGCGCGGGCGGCGACGTTCAGGAAGGCGCCACCCGCATTGGTATTGATCTCGATCAATTTCGGCCCTGAGGCATCGACGTGGAAATCGAATCCCATGAACACGCCGGACGTGGCGCGATCGATGCGGGCGATGTCCGGAGCCGAAGACAAGACCGAGTCCTGGTATCCGCGCGTCCGCACCACGTGCTCGACCGCATCGATGACCGCCTGCATCGCCTGGACGTCTGCGCGGTCGACGAACACGGGTGATCCCGCAAACAGGTGCGGATGGCTTTGCAGGATGGGAGTCGTCGCGCCGTCGTCCACCAGTCTGCCTTCGAGGCCTCGACGCAGCTCGTGCAAGTCCACCACATCGCAATCGCAGCTGCGGTTGAGGACCTCGGCCGGGCTGGGTGCGCGCACGCTCAAGCGGCCTCCTTCGATTCGGCAAGGAGGCGATACGACAGCACGCCCAGCGCCGCGCCGGCCAGCTGTGCGCCGATGAAGCCGGGCACGTCGACGGGCCGGATCCCCGCGAACGTGTCGCTCAGTGCGCGCCCGAGGGTGATGGCAGGGTTGGCAAACGACGTGGACGCCGTGAACCAGTACGCGGCCCCGATCCAGAATGCGACCCGCCAGGCGGCCTCGCGAAACGACGGCGACCGGAACGCGATGAAAATGAGGCCCGCCGTGGCGACGATCTCGGAAAGCCACTGCGCCGCACCGCTCCGGATCTGCACGGACGGCACAATGAGGGGCAGCTCGAACATGGCGTTTGCCAGCATGGCACCCGCGCAGCAGCCCGCCATCTGCGTGATCACGTATAGCGCACCCGGGGTCGGCTCCATCCGGCGCAGACCGATCGCCGAAATTGTCACCACCGGGTTGAAATGCGCGCCGCTGATGGGCCCGAGACTCGAGATCAGCGCGGCGAGCACCGCCACCGTTGCGAACGTATTCGCCAGCAGCGCAATCGCGGCGTTTCCGCCCGCCAGCCTCTCGGCCATGATCCCCGAGCCGATGACGCAGGCGGCGAGTAGCAGCGCGCCCATGAATTCGGCGCAGAGCTTGCGAACCATCAGGGGACTTCGTCGGTGCAAGGCGCCTTCCCGATTTCGTGCAGGCGCTGTTGCAGCTTCACACGGTCGAGCGATCGTATCGGCAGGCTGGTGAAAATCCTGATTCGATTCTCGAGCTCATTGAAGACCTTGCGAAAGGCCAGCCATTGCTCCGTTTCCGAACCTTGCACGGCGGCCGGATCCTCCACGCCCCAGTGCGCCGTCATGGGCTGACCGGGCCACACCGGGCAGGCTTCCGCGGCGGCGTTGTCACAAACCGTGAAAACGAAATCCATCTTCGGCGCCCCGGGATTCTCGAATTCATCCCAGCTCTTCGAGCGCATCCCGTCCGTGGACATATTCATTTGCGCCAGCAATTCGAGCGCGATCGGGTGCACCCTGCCCTTCGGAGCGCTGCCGGCGCTGAATCCCCTGAACCTGCCACGGCCCCAGTGGTTCACCAGCGCTTCGGCCAGGATGCTGCGCGCCGAGTTGCCGGTGCACAGGAACAGGACGTTCAGTGGACGATCGTTCATGCGAGTTCCCGCCTCATGAAGGCAGAGCTGGCGGGGCAAATGCCGGCGAATTCCCGCGTCGCGCGTATCGCGGCCGGCGCCGCGTCGCGCGATACGCGGCCGTAGCCGTGTTTCGCGAAAAAATTCTCGGCCGTGGTCGTAAGCAGGTACAGCGTGCTTGCGCCGCTCGCGCGCGCGTATTGCTCGGCATGTTCGAGCAGTGCCGAGCCCTCGCCAGAGCCGCGCCGGCCCGGCGCCACCACCAGCGAACGCAACAGCGCGACGTCACCGTAGACTTCGACTCCCACGATGCCCGTGGGCGCTTCGGCGGGACCCGAATAGAAGAAATGTTCGCAATGTGCGGCGGTGAGATCTGCGGTCGGAAGGTTCGCGGACTGGAGCATGGCGACGGCTGCGGACAACGAAGGTCTTGCCGAGATTCTCACCGGCGCACTCACGCGGCAGTCCGGCGCTTCGAGGGCCTTGGCGCGCGGGGCGCACAACCCGCATCGCAACCCTTCACGGAGGCGGAGCAGCACTTGTCGGTGAGATACCCGACGAGCTCGTTCATGGCCGTGTAATCGGCGCTGTAGATGAGCTGCCGGCTGGCGCGCACCTGGGTGACGAGGCCGGCGCGTTGCAGCGCCTGGAGGTGGAAGGTGAGCGAGGATGGCACCAGCCCCACGCGTTCGCCGATGGCGCCGGCTGCCAGCCCCTCGGGGCCCTGATCCACGAGCAGGCGGTAGATGGCGAGACGGTACTCGTGGGCCAGCGCGCCCAGCGCGTCGATGACAGCCGAGGTCTTCATGGGACCGTACGATATTTCGATAATGCTCGTACAGTCAAGACCCGGCCCCGGGGCACGCGGCCGGCCGGGAGGGAAATGCCGGCCGCGTGCCCGAAAACACCACCTGTCTCTACGGGAAGGTCCCCGTCTGCTCGAATTGCGCGCCTCCCACCGTGTACGCCACGCGCCACGTATCCCCGGTCACCGGGTGGGTGGTGCCGTTGCCGCCGATCTGCGCCGCGAACGTGCGCATCGAGGAAGCGCCGAGCTGCTGGCCCGGATTCAGCGTCCACGTGTAGACGATGGGGCTCGCGTTGCCCGTGGCGCTCTGCGATATCTGGCCGCCGACGGTGTTGTACTGCCCGGAGTGGGTCACGCCGGTCGTACGCTGCACGGTGATGGTCAGGGTCATCGCGGTGATGGGCTGGGTGTTCGCCAGCCGCACCTGCAGCTCGCTGAACCATGGGGTCGACTGCGGCACCACGCGCGTGACCGTGACGCCACCCTGCCCGCCGGTGCTGCCGCTTGGGGTGCCCTGCACCTGCGACGACACCGGGCTCTCGCCGTTGGCGTTGAGCGCCGTGATCACGTAGTAGTAAGTCGTGCCGTTGACGAGGCCGGTATTGGTGAAGCTGGCGGCAGTCACGTTGGTCGCCACGTTGCTGTACGGGCCGCCGTTGGTGGTCGAACGCTTCACGTTGTACGAGGTGGCGCCGCTCGAGGCATTCCAGCTCAGCGCCACCTGCGCATTGCCCGCGGTGGCGGTGACCCCGGCCGGCGCCGGCGGCACGTTGCCCACCTGCCGCTGCAGGAAGGCACTCACGATGTTGGCGCTGGTCTGCGCGAACACGCGGTTGCCGGTGGCATTGGCCTGCGGCACCACCTGGTTCTGTGCGTTGAGCACGCCGACGCGCACCACGCCATTGATCGAGTTCACGGCATTGCCCAGCGTCACCGGCCACTGCGTCGGACCCGTGTTGGTCGAGGTGATGGTGATGGGCGTCGGCGGCCAGAACGCATCCTGGCCCGCGTTGTTGACGGTGCGCACGTTCACGCGGTCGCCTGCCACCATGGTGATGGGATCCGCCGTCAGCGGCCCGAGGTCGAACCAGGGATTCGAAACGGCCGGCTGGTGCAGCAGCGTGCGCGACTCGGTGTCGGAGGCGTTGCCGCTGGTCACCAGCAGGTTGATCGTGACGTTACCGGAGGCCTGCGGCGGATTCAGGTTGAGCGTGGCCAGCGGCGACGTCGGATTGGTGATGCTGTAGAGCCCGGGATTCTCCGAGTCCACGCTCCAGGCATACGTCAGGTTGCTGCCCACCGAGGCGCTGCCGTCGAGCTGGATCGAGCCCGACCCGGTGAACGTGGTCACGTTCGGGTTGAGCGCGATGTTCGCCGTGACCGTCGGCGGCGGCGTGCCGGAGAACTGCGCGTCGATGCAGCCGTGGAAGCGTTCGAAGGTGAAGAAGTTGCGGCCCCACTCCGCGTAGATCACGTGGCGGCCCGAGCGCGACGGCACCGTGCAGCGCGTGGTGAAGGTGGCGGCGGCCGTGTTGGGCGTGACGTTCGGATTGCCGTTCGGATTCGCATCGTTGTAGGTCAGCGTGCAGAACGGCGTGTCCTCGAAATCACTGAACGACAGCGCCCTGCCGGTCTGCCACACGAAGCCGGGCCTGGTGATCCAGTAGCGGAATTCCTCGGTGTCCGAAAAATGCGGACCCCACGAAATGTTCCACACGAAATTGCGCGGTCCCGCCGTCATCGGCACCGTCGGCCAGTCGATGGGCTGGTCCCACACCGTGGCCTGGCCGTTCCAGGTCTCGGAGTTGAAGCCGCAGACGTTGGCGCGCGGGCCGACGCCATTCCGCCCGGTGGTGTGCGTGAGCACGCTCATGAAGCTGTAGCCCGCGGTGGGCTCGATGCCCGGCGCGAAGAAGGCATTGCCGCACACCGGGTACTGGGCGGTGCCGTTCTGCACGTGGTCGGGCTTGGTGATGGCGCCGCAGAACCAGTTGCGGGACGCCGGCTCCTGGATGAGGCCGTGCGCGAACACGCCGGATGACAGGGCGCCCAGCGCGCACAGCGCCAGCGCTCGAATTGCTGCGTTCATGATGACTCCCTCGGGTTTTCGACTCTCGGCAACGTCAATGTCAGCGAGCAGTGAGCCCCGGAAAGCTACGGCGGGATCTCGGTGTGCCGTGCCGCATGCAGGGTGCGCGGCAGCGGATGCCGCGGGAAAACACTTGCGTCCATACAAGTCCCCCTTCGTCGCGCGCGACTCCTGTCGCGAGCGGCGCGGATGTTAGACGCGGTCTCCGGAACTGCACAACCGGGAAGTACCGCAATCACGCGGGCGCGGACAGCGTTGTCAGTGGTCAATCTACCGAAGCACCGGGTCGGCGCGCGCGGATTCGCGGCCCATGCCCGCCGGCAGATTTTCGTGGACACGCGCGGCGCACGGAGACATGGCTTGCGCCACGGCGCGCGACAATCGCCCGCGACATCCACGCACCGCCGCGAGGCGCAATACGTAGTTGGCGCAGTGGTTAGATTTCGATGTCGGTCGCGAGCACGACCACGCCGCGCGTGGGCATGCGGAAGAACTCCGCCGCCTGTGCGCTGCGACGCTGCAGGAAAGCGAAGGCGCGGGTCTTGAGTCCCGCCAGGCCCGGCCGCGGCCGCGCGCGCACCAGGTGCCAGCCCAGGAAGAAAGAGGAGTCCTCGGCGTAGATGTTCAGCCCGTGGCGGCGGGCACTGCGCAGCGCCTCGCCCACGTCGGGCGTCTCCATGAAGCCGAAGCGCGCGCGCACGTCGATGACTCCCGGCAGGGTTTCCTCGTACAACACGCGCGACAGCGGATCCACGCGCGGCACGCGCTGGATCTCGATGTGCAGGATCACGATCTGCTCGTGGTACACCTTGTTGTGCTCCAGGTTGCGCAGCAGCGCGGTGGGCACGTAGCCCGACTGGCTCACGAGGAACACCGCCGTGCCCCGGACCCTGGCCTTGCCGGCCAGCAGCTCCGGGAGTTTCTTCGCCGGCACCGCGCGCTTCTCGAGCTCGGCGCGCAGCTTCTGGCGGCCGTCGCGCCAGGTGACGAACATGGCGAACATGACCACGGCGAAGGCCAGCGGCACCCAGCCGCCGGTCGGGATCTTGGTGATGTTGCCGGCCAGGAAGGCCATCTCGACCACGAAGAACACGCCGAACAACGGCACGACGCGCCACCAGGACCAGTTCCACATGGCGCGCGCCACGAGGATCCCTAACAAGGTGGTTACGATCATGGTGCCGAGCACCGCGACGCCGTAGGCCGACGCCAGCGCACCCGAGCTCCGGAAGGCCAGCACGAACACCACCACGGCGACGAACAGGAAGACGTTGGCCGCGGGCACGAAGATCTGGCCCTTGGCCGATGCCGAAGTCTGCTGCACCCGCACGCGCGGCAGCAGGTCGAGTTGCACGGCCTCGCGGGTCAGGGAGTACGCCCCCGAGATCACCGCCTGCGAGGCGATCACCGAGGCGACGGCGGCCAGCAGCACCAGGAATGGCAGCACCGCCGTCGGCGCCATCGAGTAGAACGGATTCACGGCCGCCGCGCCGTTGCGCAGGATCAGCGCACCCTGGCCGAAGTAGTTGAGCACCAGCGCCGGCCACACCAGCACCAGCCAGCCGAGCTGCACCGGCCGGCGGCCGAAATGTCCCATGTCGGCGTACAACGCCTCGCAGCCGGTCACCGCGAGGATGACCGCGCCGAGCACCGCGAGACCCAGCCCCGTGTGATGCACCAGCAGGCCGAGCCCATAGGCCGGGTTCACGGCCAGCAACACGCCCGGCGTCTGCACGATGGACACGACGCCGAGAACCGCCAGCACCACGAACCACAGCACCATCACCGGGCCAAACAACCTGCCGACGCGCTCGGTACCGCGCCGCTGGATGGCGAACAGGATGACGATGACCACCAGGGTCACGGGCAATACTGCGCCGGAAAAACTCGCATCGAGGATTGCCAGGCCTTCGACGGCGCTCAGCACGGTGATCGCAGGCGTGATCAGCGCATCGCAATAGAACAGCGCCGTGCCGAGCACACCCAGCGCCACGACGTGACGTATCCACGGCGCGGCAGTGCCGAAGTGCTGCTGCACCAGCGCCACCAGCGACAACACGCCACCTTCGCCCGCGTTGTCGGCGCGCATGATGACGCCGACGTACTTGACCGTGACCATGATGAGCAGGGCCCAGAAGATCAGCGACAGGAGGCCCAGCACCTTGAAGTTGTCGCCGGGCACGAAATCGGCCGAGGAAAGTGCGCTGCCGAGCGCATAGAGAGGACTGGTGCCGATGTCACCGAAGACCACGCCGATGGCGCCGACGACCGCGGGACCCAGAGCCTGTTGCGACTTCATGCACCACCGGATACGAAAGCGCGCATTCTACGGTACCCTCGGCCGCATGCCCGCGGAACTGCACGAACCCTCTCTCATAGCACTCCTGGCCATCGGGTTCGTCCTGGCACTGATCCTCGGCCTGCTGGCGAATCTGCTGCGTATTTCTCCCATCGTCGGCTACCTGCTGGCCGGCATCGCCGTGGGCCCGTTCACGCCGGGATTCGTCGGCGATTCACACCTGGCCTCACAACTTTCCGAGATCGGCGTCATCCTGCTGATGTTCGGCGTCGGGCTGCATTTCTCCATCAAGGACCTGCTCGCCGTGCGGCACATCGCCCTGCCTGGCGCCGTCGCGCAGATCGTCACCGCCACGGCCATCGGGTACGGCATGGCCCATCTGCTCGGATGGAGCGTTGGCGCCGGCCTGGTGTTCGGCCTCTCGCTGTCGGTGGCCAGCACGGTGGTTCTGCTGCGCGCGCTGGAAGAGCGCAACGCGCTGCAATCCTCGGAAGGCAAGATCGCGGTCGGCTGGCTCATCGTCGAGGATCTCGCCATGGTGCTGGCACTGGTGCTGCTGCCCGCTCTGGCGCCTGCGCTCGGCGGCGATACCCGCGTCCTGCATGCGCCCGGCGTGCCTGACAACATCTGGCTGGCGCTGCTGGTCACGCTGGGCAAGGTGGCGCTGTTCGTGGTGCTGGCTCTGGTGGTGGGAACACGCGTGGTGCCCTGGCTGCTGATGCGCGTCACGCGCACCGGCACGCGCGAGTTGTTCACCTTGTGCGTGCTGGCGATCGCGCTCGGCATCGCCTACGGCTCGTCGGCGGCCTTCGACGTCTCGTTCGCGCTGGGGGCGTTCTTCGCCGGCGTGATCCTGTCCGAGTCCGAGCTCAGCCACCAGGCCGGCAACGACTCCCTGCCGCTCAAGGACGCCTTCGCGGTGCTGTTCTTCGTGTCGGTGGGAATGCTCTTCGACCCCATCGTACTGGTGCGCGACCCGCTGGCGGTACTCGGCGTGATCGCCGTCATCATGGTGGGCAAGTCGATCGCCGCTTTCGTCATCGTGCTCGCCTTCCGCCACCCGCTGCGCACGGCACTGACGGTGTCCGCGTCACTCGCGCAGATCGGCGAGTTCTCTTTCATCCTCGCCGGGCTGGGCGTAGCCCTCGGACTGCTCCCCGAGGCCGGGCAGGATTACATCCTTGCCGGCGCCCTGCTCTCGATCGCGCTCAATCCCATCACATTCGCCGGCATCGACCCGCTGACCCGGTGGTTCGAAGCGCGGCCGCGCCTGCTCGCGCTGCTCGAGCGCAGCGGCGCCAGTGCGTATCGCACGCCCGTGTCCAGCGCCAAGCTGCTGCGTGACCACGCCATCGTGGTGGGTTACGGGCGCGTCGGCAGCGCCATCGGCGAGGTGCTGAAAGCCCAGGGACTGCCGTTCTCCGTCATCGAACGTGACCACCTGATGCTCGCGAACGCCCAGGCCGCAGGCATCCCGACCGTCGTCGGCGATGCCGCCGCGCACGGCGTGCTCGAGGCGGCAGGCATCGAACACGCCAGGCTGGTGGTGGTGGCGACGCCCGACAGCTTCCAGGCGCGCCGCATCGTGGAGCTGGCGCAGCAGCTTCGGCCAGGCATCGACCTCGTGGTACGCACGCACAGCGCCAGCGAGCTCAAGGCTCTCGAAGAACTCAAGGTCGGCCGCGTGGTGCTGGGTGAGCTCGAGCTGGCGCACGGCATGCTCGAGTACGCATTGCGCAGCCTGGGCGTGCCGGCAGAGCGCGCGCGTGCCGCCGCCGGCCGCGGCGCCGCCGTGAATCCGGAAGGTACCTGAAGGCATGCTCACGCCGGCCGAGTCTGAAGCCGTCACGCTGAGCCTTTCCGTCGCCGCGCGCAGCGTGGCCTTCAACCTGCCGGTTGCAATCCTGGTGGCGTGGCTGCTGACCCGGGCGCGTTTCGCGGGGCGCACCGTGTTCGACGCCTTCGTGCACCTGCCGCTGGTGCTGCCGCCGGTGGTCGTGGGCTATCTACTGCTGCTGCTGTTCGGCATACGCGGCCCGATCGGCAGCTGGCTGTACGACCACTTCGGCATCCAGCTGGCATTCACCAGCACCGGCGCGGCGCTGGCCACGGCGGTGATGTCCTTTCCGCTGGTGGTGCGCTCCATCCGCATATCGCTCGAGGCGCTGGACCGCGGCCTCGAAGACGCCGCGCGCACGCTCGGCGCCGGGCCCTTCGACCGGTTCTTCACCGTCACCCTGCCGTTGATCGCACCGGGCATCCTGGCCGGTGCCGTGACGGCCTTTGCCGCCGGACTCGGCGAATTCGGCGCGGTGATCACCTTCGCGTCCAACATTCCCGGCGAGACCCGCACGTTGCCGCTGGCGCTGTACACGGCGTTGCAGACCCCGGACGGCGACGCGATGGCGGCGCGGCTCGCACTCATTTCTTTCTCGCTGGGCATCGGCGGACTGCTGGTGGCCGAGTTCCTGTCGCGCCGCCTGCGTCGGTTGCTGGGCCGCTGAACATGCTGCGAGTACAGCTCACCAAGCGCCGCGGTGATTTCACGCTCGACGTGGACTTCGTGGCGCCGGTGCCGGGCGTCACGGCGCTGTTCGGCCGCTCGGGCTGCGGCAAGTCGACGCTGATATCGCTGATCGCGGGACTGATGAGCGCCGACGCCGGCCGCGTCCAGATCGGTGACGACACGCTGCTCGACACCGATCGCGGCCTCGACGTCGATGCCCGGCACCGGCGCATCGGCGTGGTGTTCCAGGAGGCGCGCCTGTTCCCGCACCTCTCGGTGCTCGGCAATCTCATGTACGGCGCGCGCCGCGTGCCGGCGGGCACGCCCGCGCAGATCGGCTTCGACGACGTGGTTTCACTGCTGGGACTCGGCGGGCTCACCACTCGCCGTCCGCACGAACTTTCCGGCGGCGAGAAGCAGCGCGTGGCGCTGGGACGGGCCTTGCTGGCGCAGCCGCGGTTGCTGCTGCTCGATGAACCGCTGGCCTCGCTGGACATGGCGCGCCGCGAAGAACTGCTGCCCTACTTCGAGAAATTGCGCGACGCGTTTGCCATTCCCATCGTCTATGTCAGCCACCAGTTCGACGAGGTGATGCGCCTCGCCACGCGCGTGATCCTGATCGACGACGGACGCGTGCGCGTCGATGGCGACATCGCCACCGTGAGCCGGCATCCCGTGCTGCGGGCCCTGGTCGGGCCCGACGCCGTCGGTGCGGTCATGGCAGGGGTGGTGGAGCGCTCCGACGACGCCGGGCTCACGGTTGTTCGGGTGGGTGACGCCGAGCTGGTCGTGGACGAGCCGGCGCAGGTGGGTCAGCGGATCCAGATCCAGGTGCTGGCGCGCGACGTGATCGTCGCCGCTTCGCGTCCGGCCGGGCTCTCCGTGCGCAACACGGTGGCGGCGCGCGTGGTGTCCGTGGCGCCCGACGTGGGCCGTGCCGTGCTCGTGGAGCTCGACATCGGCCGCACGTCGACGTTACTGGCGCGCATCACCGCGCGCGCCTCGCAGGAGCTGGAACTGGCTCCGGACAAGCAGGTTTGGGCGCTCATAAAGGCGGTCTCGTTGCGTGGCCACGTGTTCAGCGCGCCACGGCACTGAGCAGGGGCTCGTATTCGATGCTGTAGAACAGCACGCTGACGGCGGCGAGGGCACCCAGCGCGAAGCTGAAGGTCCGGGCGAATTTGTCGAAGCACATGTGGGTTCTCCGGTTGAATTGAAGCGATGACTACCTGCACGGCATCGTGCAGCTTCAACCGTCGACTAACAAACGCGATGCCTGAAACCGGCATCAAGAAAACTTAAGCCTTGGACGCCTTCGCAGGACGTTTGTCGAACAAGGAATGCGGCTTGGGAAAGCTCCGCGCCATGTCGAAGATCCAGTCGCGGAAGCGCTTGACCTTGGGCATGACGAGATAGGGCTCCGGGCACACGAAGAAGTAGGAGAAGCGGAACGGCAGCAGGGCATCGCCGGCCAGCACCACGCGCCCCTGCTCCAGAGCGCGCTGCACCAATGACCAGCGCGCCAGCGCGAAACCGATCCCCTCCTCGGCCGCGGCGATGACGCCCGCGGAATCGTCGATGATGGGGGCGCGCGCCAGCCAGCTGCCTTCCTGGCCCTTCTCTATCCACGCCTGCCAGGGCTCGTCCTCGCTGCCGAGCAGCGGGAAGTTCTGCAGGTCCTGGCCGCGCGGCACGGGGCCGTATTTCGCCAGCAGCGCCGGCGAGCCGATGGGTATCACCCACTCGTCCAGCAGCTTCTCGACGTGCAGGCCAGGCCAGCGGCCCAGGCCCATGCGGATGGCCACGTGCATTTCCGATCGCGAGAAATCCACCGGGTCGCGGCTGGTGTGGAACCGCAGCTCCACGCCGGTTTTCTGGTCGTTGAAGCTGCCGATGCGCGGCAGCAGCCAGCGCTGCAGGAAGGACGACAACAGCGTGACCTGCAGCGGCCCCTCGGCGCGGTGCTGCTTGAGGTGCTGCATCGAGGCCTCGAGCTCGTCCAGCCCGCGGCGCACCCCGGGCAGCAGCTGCTGCCCCTCGGCCGTGAGCTCGATACGCCGCCCGGCGCGCTTGAAAAGCTGCACCTGCAGGTAGTCCTCGAGCGACTTGACCTGCTGGCTGACCGCCGCCGGGGTGACGTGCAGGGCCTCGGCCGCTTCGGCAAAGGACAGCCGCGAAGCCACGGCTTCGAAGACACGCAGCGCATTCAGCGGCAGGCGGGCATAGGCGGTGGACACGTCAGTTTTCCTAATGAGCGCTTTAACAAGCGCGTTTGTTCGCCGGGGCACTGTAGCGCAGATTGCCTCCATAGCAACTCTGCCGATGGAGATAGCCCGATGAGCACTCGCAACCACATTCCCTGCACCGTGGAGGCCAGCCTGGATTCCCGGCTCGCCCCGTTCCACCTCAACGAGCCGCACGCCCGGCTCGAGGACGTCGACGTGGAGCTGTCCCGCGCCGTGGCGCCGCATCGCGAGCGCCGCCTGCGCCAGTCCCTGGTCAACGATCTCAAACTACTTTTCGCCGCGCTCGGCGCGGGTGGGAGCGTCGTGCCGCTCGGAGACAACGGCCGCACGGCGCATCTCCTTTCGAAATACGCCGCCAGCCTGCGGGACCACTGAGGGAGTGGGCGGCCACTTACGCCGGACAGGTGGCCGTCCCTTCCATGGCTATAACCAAAAGAGCTTGGACCGTAACCGGCGCGTTACCCGGTTGCGACTGACGGCATAACCCCCCGATTTCTACGCTCTCCTGGCCTCGGGAATGCTGCGCTGGTGCAGCGCCGATGGCACTTACGAACCCAGGAGAACGAGAGTGAACAACAAACGCGCAGTAGCGTTGGCGATACTGCTGCTGCCTTTTTCGGGAGCCGCGCTGGCGCAACAGGCGCCGGCCGAACCGGCCGACGGCAACGCGGAGCTCAAGCAGGAAATCGAAGCGCAGAAGCAGCGCCTCGCGGTGCTGGAACGCAAGCTGGAGCTCCAGCAGGAAGCCGCCGCCACCGCCGCGGCCAGCGCGCCGCGTATCACGGCCAACGCGCAACGCTTCCAGATCGCGTCGTCCGACAACTCGAACTTCATCCGCTTCCGCGGCACGCTGTTCGCGGACAACCGCGCCTACGCGGGCGACTCCGCCCCGGAAACCGCCGACACTTTCCTGCTGCGCAGCGTGCGCCCGACCTTCGAGGGCACGTTCGCCGGCATCTACGACTTCAAGTTCACGCCGGATTTTGCCGGTGGCCGCGCCAGTGTCGTCGACGCTTATGCCGCCGCGCGCTTCAAGCCGGGCTTCGTGGTGACCGTGGGCAAGTTCAAACCGTCGGTCGGCCTCGAGCGACTGGCATCCGAACCCGACCTGCGCTTCATGGAGCGCGGCCTGCCGACGTTCCTGGTGCCCAACCGCGATCTCGGCGTGCAGTTGTCCGGCGACTTCGCCGGCGGCGCGTTCAGCTACCAGGTCGGCTACTTCAACGGTGTGGCCGATGGCCAGAGCAGCGACAACCTGCCGAGTCCCGACGTCGAGAGCGACACCGGCGGCGACTACGCCGCGCGCGTGTTCTTCCAGCCATTCATCGACTCCGACAACTTCAACCTGCGCGGCTTCGGCTTTGGCATCGGTTCGACTTGGCAGGACCTGGATGGCGTCGCGACCAACCCGTACCTGCCGTCCTATCGTTCGCAGGGCCAGCTCAACGTGTTCAGCTATCGCGGCAACACCGCGACCGGCACCACGCCCAACAACGCGACATTCGCCGACGGCGAGCGCCTGCGACTCGCGCCGCAGCTGTACTACTACCGCGGCAGCTTCGGCTTCCTCGGCGAGTACACGCAGGTGAAGCAGGACGTCTCGCGCAACGTCGGCGGGACCACCCTCTCAGACACGCTCACCCACAGCGCGTGGCAGGGACAATTCTCGTGGTTCATCACGGGCGAAGAAGAAAGCTTCCGTGGCTTCACGCCGCAAAGCACTTTCCGTCCCGGCAAGGAAGGCACGGGCGCCTGGGAACTGGTGGCGCGAATCCAGGAACTCGACATCGATGACGACGCGTTCGCGGGCGGGGCGAATTCCTTCGCCAATCCGCTCACCGCCATCAGCAAGGAGTCCTCGTACGGCATCGGCGTGAACTGGTACCCGTGGAACACCGTGAAGCTGTCACTCAACTACGACGTGACCCGCTTCGACGGCGGCGCCGCGACCGGTGACCGCGCCGACGAACAGGCGATCTTCTCGCGCTTCGCGATCAACTACTGACACCGGGACTGGAGCAAGAAACATGAATCATCCGAACTGGAAGCGCCGGCTGCTGCTTGCCATGGCAAGCGCGGTTTTCATCGGCGGCACCGCCGGCATTGCGCAGGCGGCCGAAGTGACGCTGCTCAACGTGTCCTACGATCCGACGCGTGAGTTGTACGTGGACTTCAACAAGGCGTTCGCCGAGTACTGGAAGAAGAAGACCGGCGACACGGTCAACATCCGGCAATCGCACGGTGGCTCCGGGCGCCAGGCGCGATCGGTGATCGACGGCCTCGCGGCCGACGTGGTGACGCTGGCGCTGGCCGGCGACGTCGACGCCATCGCCACCAACGGCAAGCTGCTGCCGCAGAACTGGGAAGAGCGGCTGCCGAACAACTCGGCGCCGTACACCTCGACGATCGTCTTCCTGGTCCGCAAGGGCAATCCGAAAAAGATCAAGGACTGGGGCGATCTCGTCCGGCCCGGCGTCTCGGTGGTGACTCCGAACCCCAAGACCTCGGGCGGCGCGCGCTGGAATTACCTCGCCGGCTGGGCCTGGGCGAAGCGCCAGCCGGGCGGCAGCGATGAAACCGCCAGGGAGTACGTCCGCAAGCTGTTCAAGAACGTGCCGGTGCTCGACACGGGCGCGCGCGGCTCGACGACCACCTTCGTGCAGCGCGGCATCGGCGATGTCGCCATCTCCTGGGAGAACGAAGCCTGGCTGGCGCTGAAGGAACTCGGCCCGGACAAGGTCGAAATCGTGGTGCCATCGATCAGCATCCTGGCCGAGCCATCCGTGGCCGTGGTCGACAAGGTGGTGCTGCGCCGTGGCACGCGCACCGTGGCCGAGGAGTACCTCAAGTACCTGTACTCGCCCGAAGGCCAGGAAATCGCGGCGCGCAATTACTACCGCCCGCGCAACCCGGAAGTCGCGGCGAAGCACCAGGAACTGTTCCCGAAGCTCGAGCTGGTCACGATCAAGGAATTCGGCGGCTGGGCCAAGGCACAGAAGGAGCACTTCGGTGATGGTGGCGTCTTCGACCAGATCACCACCCAGTAACCATGCGATCCGGAATGGGCTGATCGCGATTAGTTAGTTCCCGCAGCGGCAGGACGCCGCGTAATGTTCCACCCGGGCCGCGGGGGTGGTGAGTGAGCTGAAGGTTGTTGCCCCCTCGACGAATTCACTCTCACCTTCCCCGATGGCCCACCAACCAACCATGAAACTCATCCAGCTGCGTTACCTCGTGGCCGTCGCCGAGAACGATCTCAACATCACGCAGGCGGCGCGCACCCTGCACGCCGCGCAACCCGGCGTCAGCAAGCAGCTCAAGCAGCTCGAGGACGAGCTCGGCTTCCAGATATTCGAGCGCAAGGGACGCGCGCTGTTGCGCCCCACGGATGCCGGAAACCAGGTGATCGACCGCGCCACGCAGATCGTGCGCCAGGCGCGCAACATCAAGATGCTGGCGGCGGACCTGCGCAAGGACGACGCCGGCGATTTCTCCATCGCCACCACGCACACGCAGGCGCGCTACGTGCTGCCGCAGGTGCTCAAGAAATTCCGCGACCGCTACCCCAAGGTCCGGCTGCACCTGCACCAGGGCAATTCCGAGCAGATCGCCGAGCTCGCGGCCACGGATCGCATCGATCTCGCCATCGCCACCGGCGCCAGCCCGATATTCGCCGGCCTGGTACGGCTGCCGTGTTACCGCTGGCACCGTTGCATCGTCGTGCCGCACGGCCATCCGCTGGGCGAGATTCCGCAACCGTCGCTCGACGAGCTCGCCCGCTATCCGCTCGTGACCTACTCGTTCAGCTTCTCGGGGCCGTCGTCGCTGCTCGACCTGTTCGCGCGCGATGGCCTGGTACCCAACGTGGCGCTCACGGCCTGGGATTCGGACGTGATCAAGAAGTACGTGCGCGATGGCCTCGGCGTGGGGATCCTCGCCAACATCGCCATCGACGGCGAGGAAGACGCCGATCTCAAGGTGCGCGACGGGGCGCACCTGTTCCCGGTTCACACCACGTGGGCCGGCTTCCGCCGCCGTACGCTGCTGCGCGGCTTCATGTACGACTTCCTGGAAATGCTGGCGCCGCACATGAACCGCCGGCTGGTGCAGGCCGCGGAGCGCAGCGATTCGCAGGACGACGTCGACCGCGAATTCGCCGGCGTGAAGATACCCTTCCTGAGGTAGTTTGCCTCAGGCCGGCACGTGGTCGACCTCGACGGTCACGTGCGCCAGCTCCTCGTGCACCGCGAGTTCCTGGCGGAAATAATCGCCGTCCTTCTGCGACGAGGTGGTGAGGCTCAGCACGACGGCGTACTTGGCGCGGCCGACGCGCCACACGTGCAGGTCGGTGATGCGCGCCGGCACCTTGCCCTGCTCGATGACCTCGCGCACTTCGCGCACCACGGGGGCATCCATCTCGGCGTCGAGCAGTATCCGGCCGGAATCGCGCAGCAGGCCCTGTGCCCAGACCGCCACCAGAATGGCCCCGGCGATACCCATGACCGGATCCAGCCACGCGAGACCCCACAGCTTGCCGCCGGTCAGCGCGATGATGGCCAGCACCGAGGTCGCCGCGTCGGCGAGCACGTGCAGGTATGCGGAGCGCACGTTGAGATCGTGGTGCGCACGGCCATGGTCATGTTCGTGATCATGCTCGACTCCAGGCCCATGGCTGTGCCCGTGCTCGTGGCCGCGCAGCCACCAGGCGCAGACGAGGTTCACGGCCAGACCCACGACCGCGATCGCGATGGCCTCGTCGTAGTGGATCGCCTGCGGACGCACCAGCCGCTCGATGGACTGGAAGGCCATGAGCCCGGCAATGGCGAGCAGGAAAATGGCGCTGGTGTAGCTGCCCAGCACTTCGATTTTCCAGGTGCCGAAGGCGTAACGCCGGTGGCCGGCATGGCGGCGCGCAAAGGAGTAGGCAAACGCGGAAAGCCCCAGCGCCAGCGCATGCGAGCTCATGTGCCAGCCGTCGGCGAGCACGGCCATGGAATTGAACCACCAGCCGCCCGCGATCTCGACGACCATCATCACCGCGGTCAGCCAGAACGCGCGGCGGATGCTGGCCTCGGCGAGCGGATTGCCGCTGTCGAAGCGCTCCGCACGACAATGCGGCAGGTTTTCTCCGTTGCTCATGCACGTCGATATACCGCGCCGCGTGGCGCGATGCCAGTGCCGCCGCCGCTGCGGCGCCTCAGGTTGCCTGCGTGGAGATCCCGAGCGCCGCGCGCAACGTCGCGATGTCCTGCACGGTGCCGTGCAACGGCGCCACGCGCTGCACGTCGAGCCCGAGGCGCAGGATGTTCTCGTAGAGATTGCGCCACAGCGGATTCACCACGGCGGGCGGCTGCGCACCCGACGGCGTGGGCGTCCATGCGTCCGCCTCGACCAGCAATTTCTGCGCCGGCAGCCACGCCATCGCGAAGGCGTCGTTGTGGCCGCTGCCGCGGATGGCAAGCACCTCGATGGGACACGCATCGTCCTCGAGTCGCAACTTGTCGGTGAAGGTTTCGAATTGCGGCTCCTTCCAGTTCCTGGCGAGCCGGTCCGGATTGAGCGTGCGCGGCTGCTGCCAGGCCTTGGCGTAGTAAGCCGCGTTGCGTTCGTGCGTGATCACGGGAACACCCGCGGCCACGAAAGTTCGCAGCCCGCCGGCATGGTCGAAATGCGCGTGCGTGTTGACCACCGCACGGATGCTGCGATCACCGAATTGCCGGCGGATTTCCGCGAGGATCGCCAGCGACCGCGCCTCGTTGAGCGGTGCCTCGATGACCACGAGCCCCGCACGCTGCTCCACGACCACGCTGTTGTGCGAGCCGCCCCCGAAGTTCCACACGCCGGGCGCGAGCCTGGTGACCTCGACGTGGCTGTTGGACGGCGTCGGGTTGGCGGCGATCTCCGGCGGGATCTCGAACGGCTTCGCGGTGTTGATGCGCACGGCGGAGACCCAGAGTTCGTACCAGCGATGCCCGCCCACGGCGCGCCGGATGATCTGCGGGAACCGGACCCCGCCGAAGTCGCGATACTCGTCGTAGTAGAACTCGATGGCCGTATCGCCGAGCACCGGTGAATCCATCCACGTCCGTACCAGGCGCGGCTGGCCATCCTGATCGAGATGGCCCTCGTAGCGATACTTGCCGGCCTGGAATTCTACTTGCGTCCATGACTCACTCGCGCGGACTGTCGCCTCGTGCGCCAGCGCTGACTTGATGAAACCCTGCGGTGAAGCCCAGAGTTCCGCGTTGCGTTCTTCGACGTTGGCGGGGATGGCCGTCGGCTGCGGCGTGAGGTTCCAGCTGACGCCGTCGACGGCGAACTGGTCCATGGTGGCCTCGGCCGGCGGCCGCGCGCGGTCCGGTTCCTGCACCTGCTCGCGGTGATACTTCGCGTGCATCGCGGCGCGCGCGTAGTCGAGGGTCGCCACGTAGTCTTCCACCTTGAATGGCGGCCAGGGCAGATCGGGCGCCGGCGCCTGCGTGAACTGGTAGTAAGTGCCGCTGGCCTCGTACTCCAGGCTGTCGATGCGCTCGAGTCCCAGCGCACGCGCGGCGCGTTCCAGCGCCGGATCCGCCGCGTGCGCGGCCGCGCACAGGGCCAGGAGCGTGAAGGACAGGCGCCTGCTCACTGGTGTTTCATCGTCGGGCCTTCCGACACGCGGATGATGAGCTTGCCGCGCGCGTGGCCGCCGCGGCTCTTCTCCCAGGCTTTTTCGGCCTCTTCCATCGAATACACCTGGTCGACGTGCACCTTGAACTTGCCCGCGTCGGCGAGTTCACCGACACGCGCCAGCAACTCGGCATTCGTGGGGCCATTGCGGATCGGCGTGCCGCAGCGGATTTTCGCCACGCCGCAGGCAATCGCGTCGGGCATGCCGACGATGGACACGAGCATGCCGCCTTCGCGCACCACGGCGATGGATCGATCGTTGGTCTCCTTGTCGGCCGTGTTGAACACCACGTCGACCTTCTTCACCACGTCCTCGAACTTCTGCTTGCGGTAGTCGATGGCCTGCTGCGCGCCCAGCGAACGGAGAAAGTCGGCGTTGTTGGCCGACGCCGTGCCGATGACGCGTGCGCCGGCGGCCTTCGCGATCTGCACGCCGGCCGAGCCCACGCCGCCCGCGGCGCCGTGGATCAGCACGGTCTGGCCCGGCTTGATCTGCGCCACTTCGTGCAGCGCTCGGTACGCGGTCTCACCGGCGATGGGCACGCCGGCGGCCTCTTCGAATGTCATGGACAGCGGCTTGCGCGCCAGGCTGTCGACGGGCACCACGGCGTACTCCGCGTAACTGCCGCTCTGCCGCGCGAAGCCCAGCACCTGCTCACCGACCTTCCAACCGGTGACGTCTTCGCCCAGCGTGTCGATCACTCCCGACACGTCGGTGCCCGCGACCTGGCCGACGCGGCGCGACGCGATCTTCCAATCTACCGGATTCACGCCGGCGGCACGCACCCTGACCAGGACTTCGCCGGGGCCCGGTTTCGGCACAGGCAACGTGGCGACCGAGAGCGTCCCGCCTTCGCCGATGCGCACGCCCTGCATGGTTTCGGGCGCAGCCAGGGCGAGACTCGAACCGAGACCCAACGACAACAGCAGCAGACTTCCGCGCATCCAGGACTCCTGTATCACGCAGGCCAAGCATACCTGCTAGTCTCCGTGCCCCCGAAGGCCCCGGAAGCTTTGCCCATGTCATTCGTCCGCAAGGGACTCCTGTTCGCCATCGTGGCCGCCGCCGCAACGCTCGGCGCCTGTGGCAAGGGCCCGGCCACGCTGCTCAACGTGTCCTACGACCCGACGCGTGAGTTCTACGACGAGATCAATCCCGCGTTCGCCCGGCACTGGAAAGCCGAGCACAACGAGGACATCCGCATCAGCCAGTCGCACGGCGGCTCGGGGAAGCAGGCCCGGGCCGTGATCGATGGGCTGCCGGCCGACGTGGTGACGTTGGCGCTGGCCGGGGACATCGACGCCATCGCCGAGAAAGGCAAGCTGCTGCCGCTCAACTGGCAGGAGCGGCTGCCCGACAACAGCGCGCCCTACTACTCGACCATCGTGTTCCTGGTGCGCGCCGGCAATCCGAAGTACATCCGCGACTGGGGCGACCTGGTGCGTGACGACGTGAAAGTGGTGACGCCCAATCCGAAGACCTCGGGCGGCGCACGCTGGAACTACCTGGCGGCGTGGGCCTGGGCGGAGCGCCAGCCCGGCGGCAACGAGCAGACGGCACGCGAGTTCGTGCAGCGTCTCTACCGGAACGTGCCGGTGCTCGATACGGGCGCGCGCGGCGCATTGACCACCTTTGCACAGCGCGGCATCGGCGACGTGGCCATTTCCTGGGAGAACGAGGCGCACCTGGCGGTGCGCGACATGGGGGCGGACAAGGTCGAGATCGTGGTGCCATCGATCAGCATGCTGGCCGAACCTTCGGTAGCCGTGGTCGACAAGGTGGTGCTGCGCAAGCGCACGCGCGCGGTCGCGGAGGCCTACCTGAAATTCCTCTACACGCCCGAAGCCCAGGAAATCGCCGCCAAACATTACTATCGCCCGCGCAATGCCGAAGTCGCCGCGAAGTACAAGGCGCAATTCGCGGACGTCGAGCTGGTCGACATCAACCACTTCGGCGGCTGGAAGCTCGCCCAGAGCACCCACTTCGGCTCCGGCGGCATATTCGACCAGATCACCGCCCCTTAAATGTAAATGGGGACATTCCTCGTTTCCTAGCAAACGGGGACGGGGTGCGGTGGTGGTGATGCGGCCGGCACATGCACCTATCATGAGTGCGCTTTTCGCCGGGCCCTTCGGTGGTTGTTTCGCAAGGTTAGGGCCGCCGCTCTTT
>DASUGK010000164.1:0-8172 GCA_036274075.1 Steroidobacteraceae bacterium
GCCGGGCTCGCAACAGTCGAGCACGGGCGGATCGACCGGCAGCAGCATGAAACACACCGCCGCGACCGCCGTCTCCAGCATGAGCGCCGCGAACAGCGGCAAGATCGCAGCCAGGTCGCGCAACACGAACGGCGCCGCCAGCAGCATCGGCCCGATGGTGAGATAGACAAGGGCCGCGCCGGGCACCAGCGGCAACCGCTCATCGAGCGCCAGCATCATGGGCACGCGCCACGGTACGTATGCCGACAAGATGCTCGCGCCGCCGTACAGCAGCACGAACGTCAGCGCGAACACCCCGGCGAGGATGAAGGCGTTGGCGCGCTCACCGCGCATCGGTCAGGCCAGGCGCCGCGGCCCGCGCCACATCGTGAGCCAGATCCCCAGGAAAGACGGCTGCGGCACGCTCTTGTCGACGTATTCGCCCAGGTACAACCAGGGCGTGGTCGGATGGCGGTGATGCGCGAGGTGATAGTGGTAGTTCAGGAACAGCATGCGCGACACCGGATTGGCGCGCAGGTTCCAGGCTCCGTCCTGCGGATCCAGCGGCGAGAACGCGTGGTCGGCGTACTGCAAACCCGACCAGTGCACGGCGAACGCCGCGTAACACAGCGCCCAACCCGCGAGCGACAGGTCCAGCGCGAAGAACAGCGCGAACTGGAACGCAAACGAAGCCAGCAACTCCAGCCGCACCACGGCGCCATTCACGTGATCGAACACGTCGAGATAGGCGCGCGAGCTCGATTGCCGCGCGAAGCGCGAGCTGGCGCGCCTCAACACCGGGATGCGCAGGAACACCGGCGCGACCAGGTAAACCAGCAATCCAAGCTGC
This sequence comes from Steroidobacteraceae bacterium, assembly GCA_036274075.1. Taxonomy (GTDB): domain Bacteria; phylum Pseudomonadota; class Gammaproteobacteria; order Steroidobacterales; family Steroidobacteraceae; genus CADEED01. Next base: position 830 of record DASUGK010000164.1, read on the forward strand.
GTCACCACCCAGTACAACCCCGTGAGAATGCCGTACCAGTGCACCCACTTCGCCCACGCGATATCACCCGGCTCGATGTAATCGAATCGCTCCTGCGGCGAGCGGTTGTTCTTGTGGTGGATCAGGTGAAAGCCGCGCTGCAGCGTCAACGAGGTGGGAAAGAACACCGACGCGAATCGTCCCGCCCAGCGATTCGCACGCGCGTCCGGCAGCAAGAGTCCATGCACCGACTCGTGCATCAGCGAGAACAGGGTGTTCGCCGTGAACGAGAATGCCAGCGCCGCCGCGAGCTGCACCCAGAGGGCCTGCGCATGTGATGCCAGCCACAACAGCGAAGCACTCGAAGCGGCCGCCACGGCCAGCAGCAGCATGTTGAGGCGCGCGGGAATCTTCATGGCGCGCCATGCCCGCGCAACGTGCGCAGGTAGTCGAAGAACTTCTGAAGGATGGCATCGTCGACGTCGGTGCGCAGCTGCATGCCGGTCACCAGTGTCAGGTCGCGCTCGAGGAAGGCCGCGAACAGCCACTTCGTGATCCACAATCTCAGCGGACCGAAAAGCCCCGGACGAATGCCGAACGCGCCGTACAGGCGCGTGCCCTGCTCCGTCGGCAGCATGCCGACCATGGCTGCGGTGCGCGTCCAGCCGAGATCGGTTTCCACCACCACCATCGGTCCGTGGCAGCGCATGCGCGCGCGCACGCAGTTGCCCGTCAGCCATTTCATCACCAGGTCGCTGGCGCCGCGGCCGCGCACGCGCGTGACGTAGTACATCTCGAAATGATGCCCGGCTTCGAAGGACACCTGCGGCGGCTCGGCGAGTTCGCGCCCGTGCACGGTAGACAGGTGCGGCATGTCGAAGGCGTTGGACGTGAGTGCGTGCCAATGTGCGCCGATGTCGATGGGCGCGATGGTGGTCCACAGGAAATCCGGCTCGCCCACCTTCGGCATGGCGCGTTCGCCGCCGAATTCCAGCATCACAAGGCCGCCGTGTTCGCGCACCGCCCAGGCCTGCGCGCGCTGCGGGTGCCCGGCGACGCGGCCATCGCAGCCGATGCGCCAGCCATGCAGCGGGCACATGAGCTCTTCGCCGCGCACGCTGGCATGACCGAGGTGCGCGCCCATGTGCGGGCAACGCGCATCGAGGGCGCCCAGTGTTCCGGAACGCCCGCGAAACACCACGATCTGACGGCCGGCGAGCACCACGCTGCGCACTCGGCCAGGTGCCAGGTCGCGCGAGCGCGCCACGACGTACCAGCCCTGCGGCCAATCGGGCAGCGGCGCCGGCGGAATGGCGACTACCGACGGCGCGATGCGCGCGGGCGTTTCGTTCATGCCGGCCTGACTACCCGCCTGCGCCCCACGATGAACCCGATGACGCCGAGCAGGATGGCCACGCCGCCGCCCGCCATCACCAGGAACCTGCGCTGCTTTTCCATGATGGGATTGCGGAACACGTTGGCCGAGTAATGGAACGCTCCCACCAGCCAGCGTCCATCCTTGCGTACCAGCGTCGCGGTCCAGCGCGCGTCGATGTCGAACTTCAATCCATTGGTGAGCTCGTAGTGCGAGGCGGCATTACCCGCCGACACCGCAACGTCCGGGCCGTAGAACACCGACAGCTTGTCGGGCACGAAGTCCACCTTGATGTCCTGCACGATCTTGTTGGGCCCGTTCAGCATGCGATCGAAGTAGTCGCGGATGTGCTGCTTGCCGTAACCCGTCTCGGCATTCATGGCCGTGAAAGCCACGTTGTCGTCGACGTTTGCCAGCAAGGTGTCGAGATCGCGCTTGTTGAGCGCCTCTTCCATGGTGGCGGCCAGGGCGCGCAGGCCGTCGTGGTCTTCAGCCGGCATCGCGGCCGGGTCCTGGGCGCTCGCCGCGGAGACCATCAACAACAGGGCGAGGCAGAAGCCGTTGATTCTTGTCATTTCTTCTCCCGATGTCGAAACAGCGACGCGCCATTCGACCAGTTCCCGGAGGTAAATGCCATGCGTTTCACGAACCTGTTTGCCGCAATGACCCTGGTCGCCTGTGCCACCACCGCCGGTAGCGTCGAGCGCGACGCGCAGGCGCCTGCGCCCGTGCCGAAAGGCAGCTACACCATCGACAAGGCACACACCAGCCTGATCTTCCGTGTGAGCCACCTGGGCTTCTCTACCTACACGGGCCGCTTCACGGGAGTCGACGCCACCCTGAAGTTCGATCCGGCGAACCTCTCCGCCTCGCGCGTGGAGGTACGCATCGATCCGCGCTCCATCGAGGCGGACAATGCACCGTCGGGATTCCTGCAGACCTTGGCGGGCAGCCAGTGGCTGGACGCCGACCGCTTCCCGGACCTGACCTTCCGCTCGCAGCGCGTGGTCGCAACCGGTGCGGACACGTTCCGCATCCACGGGCAGCTCACGTTGCACGGCGTCACGCGCCCCCTGGTGCTAGACGCGAAGTACAACGGCGGTTATGCCAGCCACCCGTACGAGCCGAACGCGCGCGCCGGTTTCTCGGCGCAGGGATCCTTCAAGCGCTCGGAGTTCGGCGTGAACTACGGCCTGCCCGCTCCCGGCACTGACTTCGGCGTCGGTGACCTGGTGTCCGTCACGCTCGAGACCGAGTTCACCGGCCCGTCGAAGAAATGAGCCGGACCCCGTCAGTGCTCGCGCATGCCGCGTTCGAGTGCACCGAACAGCGGCGACAGCAGGTAGTCGAGCAGGGTCTCCTGGTGGGTTTCGATGAACACCGTGGCCGGCATCCCGGGGTAAAGGCGCTGCTCACCCTGCGCGGCGAGCTCCCGGGTGTCGACCATGACGCGGGCGAGGTAGTAACTCTTCTCGCCTTTCGGATCGAGGATGCGGTCGGCCGACACATCCTGCACGTGGCCCGGCAACGCCGGCGTGCGGCGCTGTGAATAGGCCGTGAGGCGCACGCGCACTTTCTGATCCCGCGCCACGGAGTCGATGTCCTCGGGCCGCACATGGGCTTCGACGACGAGCAGATCCTGGCCGGGCAGCAATTCCATGAGCGTCTCGCCGGGCCTGACGACTCCCCCGGGTGACTCGTGGAAAACCGAGACGATCCTTCCCGCCACCGGCGCGCGCACTTCGAGGCGGCGCGATGCATCGGAGGCCGCGCTGATCTGCTGCTGCAGGTCGACCAGTTTCACCTGCACGTCGCGCAATTCGCCGGCTGCCTCGTCGAGCCGCCTGGCCTGCAGGTTGACCAGCCGCTCCTGCATCTCGGCGATGTTCTGCCGCACGCGCGCGATGTCGGCCACGTGTTCGCCACGCGCGCCGGTCAGCGCCGCCGCGGTGCGTTCCAGCGCCAGCAATCGCGGCTTGCCTTCCAGGTTCTTCGCGACCATGGAACGCACGGCGTTCACTTCTTCCTCGGTGAGCGCAAGCTGCCGCTCCTCGGACGCCACCTGCGCCTCGATGCCGCGGATCTCCTGCTGGTACTGCGCGATGCGCTGCTCGACGATGCGGCGCTCGCTTTCATAGGAAGTGCGGCGCGTCTGGAACAACGCCTGCTGGCTCCTGACCGCTTCGGCCGTGGCCTCGTCGGCATCCGGCCCGGTGAGCTCCGCGGGAAATACGATTTCGCTCGCGCCGTCGCGTTCGGCGGCGAGGCGCGCGGCCTGTGCCAGCGATTCACGGCGCGCCGCTTCGAGTCTTCCGAGGCTGGCCTCGGCCATCGCGCTGTCGAGCCGCGCCAGCACCGTGCCGGCCGCGACTTCGTCGCCCTCGCGCACCAGCACTTCGCGGATGATGCCGCCCTCCAGGTGCTGGATCGCCTTGTTGCGGCTGTCGGCCACCACCATGCCGGGCGCGATGGCGGCGCTCGTCAGCGGCGCGAACCCCGCCCACGCCAGGAAGCCGCCGAATCCCGCCAGCACCAGGGCCAGGCCGACGGTGATCGGCCGTTGTACGTCGATGTTCATGCAGCCCCCGCGCGCACCACGCCCAGTTTCGGTACCAGCTTGCCCACCACGTCCTCGCGATTGCCGAAGGCCTGCACTGCGCCGTCGTTCAGCAGCAGCAGCTTCTTCAGGTGGCGCACGATGGACATGCGGTGCGCCACCACGATGACGGTGATGCCGCGCTTGCCGGCCTCTTCGAGCGCCGCGCCCAGCGCCTCCTCGCCTTCGCCATCCAGGTTGGAATTCGGCTCGTCCAGCGCCAGCAATTGCGGCGCACGGTACAGCGCGCGCGCCAGCGCGATGCGCTGCCGCTGGCCCGGCGACAGCATCAGGCCGCCGGCCATGATGCGCGTGTCGTAACCCTGCGGGAGCCGCAGGATCATTTCGTGCACGCGCGCCCAGCGCGCCGCGGCCACCACCTCTTCGGCGTCGGGCGACTCCATGCGCGCGATGTTCTCGGCCACGGTGCCCGGGAACAGCTCCACTTCCTGCGGTAGATAGCCGACGTGGCGGCCCAGCGACTCGCGCGGCCACTGTGCGACGTCGGCGCCGTCGAGGCGCACCTTGCCGCTGGTCGGTGCCCATACGCCGAGCATCAGCCGCGCCAGCGTGGATTTGCCCGACGCGGCCGGGCCGACGATGCCCAGGCTGTCGCCAGGCACCAGCTCGAAGCTGATTCCCTTGATCACCGGCCGGCGTTCCGGGCCGAGTGCGTGGATCACGTTCTCCACGGCGATGCGGCCGCGCGGCGGCGGCAGCTCCATCACCTCGCGTGGCATGCCGGCGCGCGCCAGTGCGTCGCGGATGCGGCCGTAGCTGGCGCGGGCCGACAGCAACGCGCGCCACGAACCCACCGCGACTTCCACCGGCTGCAGTCCGCGCGAGAGGATGATCGAGACCGCGAACATCATGCCGGCGGTGATGTCTCCCGCGATCACCAGCGCGGCGCCGAAGGCCAGCGTGGCGATCTGCAAGGCCAGGCGCGTGTAACGCATGGCAACCTGGTAACGGCCGCCCTGTTCCTGCGCGAGCATCTGTTCCTCGAGCGCGGCGTCCTGGGCCTCGCGCCAGCGCGCGCGCAGCGCCGGCATCAAGCCCATGGCCTGGATCACGTCGGCATTGCGTGCCTGTTGATCCGCGCCGTGCAACAGCGCATTGCCGGCCTTGCCGGCGGCCTCGGCCCGTTTCGCCGTGGCCCGCTGGTTGGCGAGCGCACACACCAGCATGAGCAGCGCACCCAGCAGCGCGATGGCGCCGAGCAGCGGGTGGACCAGGAAAGTGACGATGACGTACAGCGGCACCATCGGCGCGTCGAAGAACGCCGTCATCACGGGGCTGCTGGCGAAGTTGCGCAATGCGGCCAGGTCGCGCAGCGGCAGGATCGGGTCCGTGCGGCCGGCGAGCTGGTCCTGCGCCGCGGCCGCCAGCAATGGCTCGCCCAGCGCCTGCTCTGCCCTGAGCGCGGCGCGGGTCAGCAGCTGGCCGCGCAGGTTGTCGAGCGCCACGAACAAACCGATCAACCCGAGCGCCAGCGCAGTCAGCATCACCAGCGTCTCCACGCTGTAGCTGGTGAGCACGCGGTCGAACACCTGCGTCATGTACAGCGGCACGGTCAGCGCCAGCAGGTTGATCGCGATGCTGAACAACACCACCGCGGCGATCGGTTTGCGCAGCTCGCCGTGCACTTTCCCGAGAGGCGTTTCCATGTCAGCCGCCCACGTCGATGTAGTTGATGTGCAGCGTCGCGACGCCCTGCGTGTAGGTCAGGAAGGTGTCGTTGCCGATTTCCGTCTCGTCGACCAGCGTCCAGCCGGGGTCGATGTTGATGACGTCATCCGGGTCGGCATTGATGGTGAGCTCGTTGTCATCCGACAGGGCGAGCACCTCGAGGTAGTCCAGCGACAGCATCTCGCCGTTGTTGGTAGAGGAACCGTTGATCAGGTTGATGATGTCGATGCCGGTGATCAGGTCATCGTCCAGCAGCGCGAGGTTGAGATCCTGGCCCTGCACCACCAGCGTGTCTTCGCCACCTCCGCCACGGATCCGGGCGTTGGCGTCGAAATAGACGAACTGGTCGTTGCCCGCGCCGCCGAGCAGCAAGTCGTTGCCGCCGAAGCCGTTGAGCGTGTCGTTGCCGGCGCCGCCCACGAGGATTTCATCCTCGGAGGTGCCGATCACGAGGTTGTTGCCGGCATCGCCGAGCACGTAGTTGCCGTTTTCGCCTGGGCCGCCGTACACCACGTAGGCGCGGCCTGTCTGGCTGGAAGAATTCGGCGTCAGGTCGGTGTACTCCGCGTTCCGCGCGCCGATGATCACGTCGTCGAAGCCGTCACCGTTGACGTCACCCGCGGCCTGCACGGATTCGCCCGTGCTGTCGGCCCATTGCACGCCGCTCAATTGCAGACCGGCGGCGGGATTCTGCTGGTTGACCAAGGACGCGAGATCGAAGGTGCCGGTGAATCCCTGGTCGGTGCCAAAGATGAGGTAGGCGCTGGCGCCAATGGTGCCCATGCCCGGCACACCGATCAGCAGATCGTCGAAACCGTCGCCGTTGAAGTCGCCGGCACTGCTCACCGAGGCGCCGAGCTGGCCGGTGCTGTACGTCGAATCGATGATGCGGAAGCCGTTGCTGCCGTCGAGCGTGCCCAACGACAACTGGGGCGCCATCGGCGCATCGGTGCCGAAGACCACGTAGGCCTCGCCGATCGACATGCCGTTACGCACCGCCGGCGAGGCACCGACGATGATGTCGTCGAAGCCGTCACCGTTGATGTCGCCCGCGCTGCCAACCGACGTGCCGGCGAAGTCGTCGGGAGACATACCGACGATGCGGAAGCCGAAGGTGCCGTCCAGGTTGGCAATTCCACCAGCCGCGACGACGCCGAGCGTGCCCTCGTTGTTGCCGAACACGACATAGGCATCGTTCCGGGTGGCGGGATCGAACGGATCACCGCCGGCGGCGCCGATGATGATGTCGTCGTAGCCATCGCCGTTGAAGTCACCGGCACCGGCGGCCACGTACCCCGAGAAGTCGCCGGGGGCTCCGCCTTCGAACCGCACGCCCTGGTCCGGTGACAGGTTGGCGAGCGAGATCGTGTCCGGGGCATTGCCGTTGACACCGAAGAGCACGTAGGTCGCACCGGCGTTCAATGCCTCCAGGCCGTTGGACACCAGGATGTCGTCGATTCCGTCGCCGTTCACGTCGCCGGCACTGGCCAGCGTGCGCGGCAGCGCGAGATCCGGGAATTGATCGCCGTGGATGCGAATGACCGAAGAGCCATCCGGCGTGGACAGGACCGGCGCCGTCGGGAAGTTCGGCTTGCCCAGCACGAGGTACGCATCGTTGCCGTTCTGCACGCCGACCAGCACGTCGTCGTAGCCGTCATTGTTGAAGTCGCCGGCGCCATTGACGGTCCAGCCGAGCCACTGGTT
>DASUGK010000165.1:0-4696 GCA_036274075.1 Steroidobacteraceae bacterium
GTCGCTGCTGAAGCCGGTCGCGGCCATCTCGCCTAACAACTCCTCGCTCGACAACGCCGGCACCTCGACTCGTAAATCGATGCGGTCGAGCAGCGGGCCGGACACACGCGCGCGGTAACGCGCGATTTCCGGCGGCGCGCAGCGGCACTTGCCGGAAGGCGCGCCGAGGTAGCCGCAGGGGCAGGGATTCATCGCGGCCACGAGCTGGAAACGCGCCGGGTACTCCACCTGGCGCGCGGCGCGCGAGATCGCCACCACACCGCTTTCCAGCGGCTCGCGCAGCGATTCGAGCACGCGGCGGTTGAACTCCGGCAGCTCGTCGAGGAACAACACGCCGCGATGCGCGAGGCTGACCTCCCCCGGCCTCACCTGCGGTCCGCCGCCGATGATGGCGCTGGCCGACGCGGTGTGATGCGGCGCGCGGAACGGCCGCCGGCCGAAGTCGGCGGCATCGAAGCCGCGCGCGCTCACCGAGGCGATGGCAGCCACGTCCAGGGCTTCGTCGGCCTCGAGCGGTGGCAACAGTCCGGGCAGGCGCTGCGCCAGCATGCTCTTGCCCGTGCCGGGCGGGCCGATGAGCAGGATGCTGTGGCCACCGGCCGCCGCCACCAGCAGCGCGCGCTTGGGTGCGGCCTGTCCACGCACTTCCGCGAGATCCAATGTGATGCGTGCGGCGGTATCCACCCGCGACGTGCACGTGCGCATCGTCGCCGCGCCGTTGATGGACGGCGCGCCCTCACCGAACGCGGCACACACCTCCAGCAGGTTCTCCGCCGCGCGGGATTCGCCGGGCACCGCCAGTTCCGCCTCTTCGAGGTTCGCCGACGGCACCACGACGCTGCGCGATTCGCGTGCCGCGTGTGCTGCCGCGAGCAGCACGCCCTTCACGGGCTTGAGCTCGCCGGCCAGGCCCAGCTCGCCGTAGAACTCGAGCCGCGCGAGGTCCGCCGCGGAGAACTTCACCTGCGACGAAGCCAGCAGGATGCCGAGCGCGATCGGCAGGTCGTAGCGGCAGCCTTCCTTGGGCAGATCGGCGGGCGAGAGATTGACCGTGATGCGGCCCGCGGGGAATTCGAAGCCGGAATTCGCCAGCGCCGCGCGCACCCGATCCTTGCTCTCCTTCACCGCCGTCTGCGGCATGCCGACGATGCTGAACGTAGGCAGCCCGCTGCCCAAGTGCACTTCGACGTCGACGCGCGGCGCGGCCAGGCCGATCTGCGCGCGGCTGGCGACGCGCGCTATGGACATAAAGAAGACGGCGCCATGATCGCTCCTTGATCGGGCGCACCGGCATCCGTGCCGGCGCGGGAAGTCTCAGCGGCCGGCGGTTCCCGACACCCTGGCCTCGAGCTCGGCGACGCGCCGCTCCAGTTCTTCCAGCCGCGCGCGGGTGCGTTCCAGCACCTTGCGCTGCGCGTCGAACTCGTCGCGCCCGGTCAGGTCGAGCTTGCCGAGGTTGGCGCGCAGCACCGCGCGGAAATTGTTCTCGAGGTCTTCGCGCAGACCCGAGGCACCGGATGCGAGCCCCGGCGGTAATCCCTGCATCAGGCTGCGCAGCAGCTCTTCGACCCTTGGCATCTCCACTGGCCCTTCTCCTGTCGACAAATCCGCACTCTGCCCCGTTTTGAGGCGCGGACACAGCGGGCGCGCCAATTTTGGGCGTCTGGCAGGCGACCCGGCGGCCTTTCGCGCCGCAGCGGGCCTCATCACCGCCTCGCGGGCTGGCATGGAACCTGCACTTCGATCACAGGCCCCGAAGGGCCTACGCAAAGGAGCATACGCGCGCGCGGCGCGCGTGAGCCATCCGATAACGATGCCAAAGCGATGAAAATGATCACTGCCATCATCCGCCCCTGGAAGCTTGACGACCTGCAAATGGCCGTCGCGCGTCTTGGCGTGCAGGGCATCACCGTCACCGAAGTCACCGGTTACGGACGGCAGCGCGGCCACGCCGAGCACTACAAGGGCTCCGAGTACCAGGTCGAGTTCGTGCCCAAGTTGCGGGTCGAAATCGTACTCGAGGACGCCTCCGCGGAAGCCGTCGTCGAAGCCATCAGCAATGTGTGCCGTACCGGGAAAACCGGCGACGGCAAGATTTTCCTGGCGCCAGTCGGAGATGCCGTGCGGATACGCACGCGCGAATCCGGCGCGGCGGCAGCCTGATTGTCGTTGAGGAGTCGTTACATGCATCAAGATAAGAAGAGGACGAAGGGTGGCAGCGTGCGCAGTCTCGGCGCAGCGCTGGTCAAGGGCGGGCTGTTCGCCATGCTGGCGGCGCTCGCGCCAGCGATGTCGATGGCGCAGGAAGCGGCCGAAGCCGCACCCGTACCTGACAAGGGCGATACCGCGTGGATGATCGTGGCGACGCTGCTGGTCATCATGATGGCGGTGCCGGGCCTGGCACTGTTCTACGGCGGCATGGTCCGCGCGAAGAACGTGCTGTCGGTGGCGATGCAGGTGTTCGTGGTTTTCTCCCTGCTCACCGTGCTGTGGGTCATCTACGGCTACAGCCTCGCGTTCAACGGTCCAGGACAGTGGATCGGCGACTTCAGCCGGCTGTTCCTCTCAGGCATAACACCGGACACCAACGCCGCGACCTTCACGGCTGGCGTGGTGATACCTGAACTGGTGTTCGTCGCATTCCAGGCGACCTTCGCGGCCATCACCACGTCGCTGGCCGTTGGCGGCTTCGCGGAACGCACCAAGTTCTCCGCGGTGCTGCTGTTCGCGGTCATCTGGTTCACGTTCTCCTATCTGCCGATCGCACGCATGGTGTGGTTCTCCGAGGGCTATCTCTTCAAGCTCGGCGCACTCGACTACGCGGGCGGCACGGTGGTGCACATCAACGCCGGCATCGCGGGCCTGGTGGGCGCACTGATCGTCGGCAAGCGCATCGGTTACGGCACGCAAGCCATGCCGCCGCACAACGTGCCCTTCGTGATGATCGGCGCCGCGCTGCTGTGGGTGGGCTGGTTCGGATTCAACGTGGGCTCGGGTCTCGAAGCCAACAACTTCGCCGGCCTGGTGTTCGTCAACACCTTCGTCTGCACGGCCGCGGCAGTGGTCGCCTGGACGTTCGGTGAGTGGATCTTCCGCGGCAAGCCGACCATGCTCGGCGCGGCCTCCGGCGCGGTCGCCGGCCTCGTCGCCATCACCCCGTCGTGCGGCGCGGTGGGTCCGACGGGCGCGATCATCCTCGGCCTGCTGGCGGGACTCATCTGCCTCTGGGCGGTGGCCGGGCTCAAGAAGATGCTGGGCTACGACGACTCGCTCGACGTGTTCGGTGTCCACGCGGTGGGCGGCATTCTCGGCGCGCTCGCGACCGGCGTGCTGGGTCACGCGTCGCTCGGCGGCGTCGCGACGTTCGAGAGCATCGGCACGCAGCTGGGCATCCAGGCGACTGGCGTGGCCATCACGGTGGTCTGGTCGGCCGTCGTGACCGCGGTCGCGTTCTACCTGATCAAGTTCACGATCGGTCTGCGGCCGAACGAGGATGTCGAGCGCGAAGGCCTCGACACCAACGAGCACGGCGAGCGGGCCTACGACGCCTGATCCACAAGAACCTGTAGTTCCTGGAGACTGGCCCCGGCAATCCCTGATTGCCGGGGCTTTTTCTTTCCCCGGGCGGACTCGGCCCGTTTGGCCGGGAGGCCCCTAGATCATTGTTTTTGTGCGATTCCGGGACGTTTCCGGCTTGTCTGTGATGGACGTCAAGGGTTCTCATGGGCGCTCTTTGCGATAATCCCGGCACCGGAGGAAGCGCATGCGTCATTCGATCACCCTAGCCGTCATTGCCGGCGTCCTGACTTGCGGCTTCGCCCACGCGGGCGACGTCTACAAGTACGTGGACGAACGTGGCCAGACGCTCTACACCGACAAGCCCATCCCCGGTGCCATCCGCATCGCGAGCACAGCGCCGCGCCCGTCTTCGAGCAGCACGCGCGCTTCGCAGCAGGCGGCGTCGGACCAGCAGCTCGCAGCCAGCAACCAGCGCATTTCGCAGAATCAGAACGACCAGCGCGTCGCCGCCAACGTGGCGAAGGACCTGGAAGCTTCGCGTCTCGAGCGTTGCAAGAAGGCCCGCGAGGACTACAACACCACGATCAACTCGCTGCGCCTGTATCGCACCGACAAGGAAGGCAACCGCGTCTACCTGAATGACGCCGAGTTGTCCCAGCGGCGCATCGACGCCGCGAAAGCCGTCGAGGCGATCTGCGGCCCCCAGGGCTGATTTTCCCGTCCGCATATTTCACGGACGCCGGCCCCTTCTCGACAAAGAAGGGCCGGCGTTTTCCATTGTGGGGCCGCGAGTCCCTGACAACCGCCTCCCCTGTTAATCTCCTGCGCCTATGACGCGCGTCGGATTTGCCGGACTCGGTGCCATGGGCGCTCCCATGGCGAGGAATCTCCACAAGGCCGGCCTGCTCCAGGCCGTCTGGAATCGCAGCCGCGACAAGGCGCTGGCGCTCGGTGCCGACCTCGGTGTGGCCACGCCGGGCACGCTCGAGGAATTCGCCAGGGGAGTCGACGTGGCGGTGGTCTGCGTCTCCGCCGATGCCGACGTGCGCGCGGTGGTCGAGGGGCTCGCGCCCGGACTCGCCCGCGGCGCGCTCGTCATCGACTGCTCCACCGTGAGCGCCGATACCGCACGCTGGGCCGCGGACTTCCTCGCGGCCCGCGGCGTGCGCTTCGTCGA
>DASUGK010000166.1:0-22722 GCA_036274075.1 Steroidobacteraceae bacterium
CATACCCATGGATCGTGCGCCGTGACTCCCACCCACGGCGGTACGTCCCCGCTTGCCAGCAAATGCGAAATTTCCCCGGCTTGGCTGGGATAAAGAATCGCGACCTCGACGCCGCGCCCACCCCGTGGGCCGACCCGCCGCGTTTGCCAGTGAGCGAGCACGGACTTGCCGTGACAGTGGGGCGGACGGCATATGCACCTATCATGAGTGCGCGGGCCGGGACACCAAATTCGCAAGGCACGAAGCCGTCCCCGACCGAGTCATGGCAAGTGCCAACGCTCAGCCGATTCCGCGCCCGAATCATGGACCAAAGAGCGGCGGCCCTAACCTTGCGAAACAATCACCGAAGGGCCCGGCGAAAAGCGCACTCATGATAGGTGCATGTGCCGGCCGCATCACCACCACCGCACCCCGTCCCCGTTTCCCAGGAAACGAGGAATGTCCCCATTTAATTAATGGTGAAGTTGGTATTCGTTGCCGCCCAGGTCGTTCATGGTGGCGGTGTCGAAGCGGCGGCCGATGCCGGCGAAGGTGGAGCGCGCCACGTAGATCTCGGCGCCCTGCGAGGCTTCGTACGAACCCAGCGTGCCGCCGATGGTGCTGTTGACGATGTGCACTCGCGCCTGCCGCGCGATGATGCCCACGCCGCCGGCACGGATGCGCGCATTGCTGATATACAGATCGCAGCCGTTCTCGGCGATGACCGCGTCGCCGGTGAACTCGATGGTCTCGCCGTCGATGCGCATGAGCCGGTCGCCCTGGCAGATGATGGGGTCGGTGCGCTTCACGACATTCGTCGCCACGGCTTCCGCGTCGGGCTGGCTTTGTCGAGAGGACGGGCCTTCGCGCGTGATGCTGTAACCCGGACCCTCGAGCGACCGCGACGCCACCGTGTCCTGCTGCGCGCCGCGCGTGATGCTGTAGCCGGGACCCTCGGCCAGTGATTCGCCCGCACCGCGCACAGCGGCGACGGTTTCGGTAGTTTGAGCGGGCGCTTCTTCGACCGGCTCCACCGGTTCGGCCGGAGCGGCAGCTGCCGGCGCGGGTTCAGCCGCGGGCTTCTCCGGTGCGTCGTTCTGCGCGAGATTCGCCGGGGGCGGCGCGGCCATCAGTTCCTGCGCCTTCATCTGGTACATCGCGCCCGTGTTGGTGTCGCGGAACTTGATCGTTCCGGCCGCTTCGTCCGTCGACAGGATTTCGATGGCGGGATTTCGCGCCAGTGCCGCCTTGGCCCAGGCGACCTCGCCGGGCTGCTCCTGTTTGGCGCAGGCGCCCAGCAAGAGCAGCGAAGCGACGGCGGCGGCGTGGAGCGCGAATCGGGTATTCATGCCAGGAATCGTAGGCGCTTGCACGGCATCTGCAATACCTATTTCTAGTACAGTCTCGCGTCCGTGAGCCGCGACCTAGACACTTATTGTGAGCACCAGCTGACACGCCTCCGGGAGGCCGGGGTGCTGGGGCTCCTGGAGGCCGGACCGCCCGAACTACGCGATTCCCTGCGACGGGTGCTGTCCGCCAGCGACTTTGTTTGCGAGGCCCTGTGCCGAGGCCCGGCGCTGGCCAAGTGGCTGATTGAAGAGGGACAGTTGGGCCAGGCCCTGTCGGGCGAGCAGATGGCCCGCCGTCTCGAATCGGCGCTGGCCGTTGCGGCCGACCTGGCCGAGGTCATGGCGGGCATTCGCCGGCAACGCGAGCGGGAAATGGTGCGCATCGCCTGGCGTGATCTCGCGGGCCTGGCCACGGTCCCCGAGGTGCTGGCCGAAACCAGCGCCTTTGCCGACGCCGCCATCGGCGCGGCGGTGGCACAGGCGATGCGCGAGCTCGAGCCCACCTACGGCACGCCGCGGAACGCGGCGGGCGAGCCGCAACCGCTGGTCGTGCTCGGCATGGGCAAACTAGGCGGCGGCGAACTCAATTTCTCCTCCGACATCGACCTGATTTTCGTCTTCCCGGAGAAGGGCGAGACCACGGGGCCACGCAAGGTCGACAACGAGGATTTCTTCACGCGCCTCGGCCGGCTGGTGATCCGCATCCTGGGAGAACGCACCAGCGAGGGCATCGTGCACCGCGTGGACATGCGGCTGCGGCCCTTCGGTGACAGCGGCCCCCTGACCGTGAGCGGCGCCTTCCTCGACAACTACCTGCAGACCCACGGCCGCGACTGGGAGCGTTACGCGTGGATCAAGGCGCGCGCCATCACCGGGGCCGCGGCCTACAAGCTGCTGCACGCCGAGAGCGTGCGGCCCTTCGTCTATCGCCGATACCTCGACTTCGGCGTGTTCGAATCGCTGCGCGAGATGAAGGCGCTCATCGAGAAGGAAGTCGCGCGGCGCGACCTCGCCGACCACGTGAAGCTCGGGCCCGGCGGCATCCGCGAGATCGAATTCATCGCGCAGGCGTTCCAGCTGATCCGCGGCGGCCAGGACCGGCGCATGCAGACCCAGTCACTGCTGGCCGTGTTGCCGCAGCTGGCGGGCGGCAAGCTGCTGCCCGCGCGGGTGGCGCAGGAACTGGAGGCGGCCTATCTATTCCTGCGCCGGATCGAGAACCGCCTGCAGATGCTCGCCGATGCACAGGTCCACGAAATTCCCGCGGACGCGCTGACCCGCGAGCGCCTCGCCCTGGCCATGGGTTTCGATCGCTGGGAAACCTGCGCTGCCGAGCTCGACATGCACCGCGCGCGCGTCACGCGCGCCTTCCAGGAAGTCATGTTCGCGCGCCACGACGCGGCCGTGTCGGAGATGCCCGGCGTGAACGGCATCGTCGAGGCCTGGGTGAGCGGCGTGCCGGCGCCGCAGTTCGCGGCGGCGCTGGCCGCGCGCGGTTTCACCGAGGCCGGGGCGGCAGCCGACCTGCTGCTGGAGTTTCGCAATGCCGCGGCGCTGCGCCGCCTCGACGCGCCGGGGCGCGCGCGCCTCGACACGCTGCTGCCGCGGCTGCTGGCGGCGATCGCGGACGTGAAGTCGCCGGCCGCGGGCTCGCAGCTCGACGTCCTGCGGCGCGTGTTGCGCGTGCTCGAGGCCATCGGTTCGCGCTCGGCCTATTTCGCGCTGCTCAACGAAAACGCGCACGTGCGCCGCAAGCTGGTGGAGCTCGCCGGCCTCGGCGAATTCCTGGCCGCGCAGATCGCCTCGCACCCGCTGCTGCTCGACGAACTGCTGGACGAGTCGTCGGGCGGGCTGCCGCCGCCGCGCGCCGAGCTGGAGCGCGAAATCCACGCGCGCCTCACGCACCTGGTCGATGACGAACCCGAACGCCAGGTGGAGGTGCTGCGGCAGTTCCAGCGCGCGGCCATCTTCCGCGTGGCCATGGCGGACCTCACGGCGAAGATCCCGCTGATGCGCGTCAGTGACTATCTCACCGAGATCGCCGAGATCATCATCGAGCAGGCCATGCAGCTGGCGTGGATCCAGATGACCTCGCAATTCGGGCGGCCGCATTGCCGGGACGGGGAGGGCGAAGCGCGGCGCCCGGTCAGGATCTGCGCCGTCGGCTACGGGAAGTTAGGCGGCTTCGAGCTGGGTTACGCCTCGGACCTCGACCTGGTGTTCCTGCACGACTCGGGCAGCGTGCAGGCGGAAACCGACGCGGCGAAGCCGGTGGACAACCAGGTGTTCTTCATCCGCTTCGCGCAACGGGTCATCCACATCCTGACCATGCACTCGGCGGCCGGCCGGCTCTACGAGGTGGACGTGCGGCTGCGGCCCTCCGGCAAGGGCGGCATGCTGATCACGCGCATCGGGGCATTCGCCGAGTACCAGGAAAAGGAAGCCTGGACCTGGGAACACCAGGCCCTGCTGCATGCGCGCGCCGTGGCCGGCGACCTCGACCTGCGCGCGGAGTTCGAACGCGTGCGCGTCGAGCTGCTCAGGCGCTGCGTGCGGCGCGACACCCTGCGCACGGAGGTGCGCGACATGCGGCTGCGCATGCGGCGCGAGCTGTCACGCGCCAAGACCGGCTCCGGGCAGTTCGACATCAAGCAGGATGCCGGCGGCACGGCCGACATCGAGTTCCTGGCGCAGTACTGGGCGCTGCTGCACGCCGGCACCCATCCGCCGGTGGTGATGTTCTCGGACACCATCCGCCAGCTCGAGTCGGTGGCCTCCGCCGACCTGGTCCCGCAGGCCACGGTCGACGTATTGACGGAGGCGTACCGCCGCTACCGCGAGCGCACCCACCACCTGTCGCTGGACAGCCGGGAGCCGGTGGTACCCGGGGATGAATTCCGGGAAACCCGCGCCTCCGTCACCGCGATCTGGGATGCCACCATGGCGGATCCCCCCGTATAATTCGGGTCATGTCAGCCACCCAGAAACCTCTCATCCAGCCCAACGCGCAGAACGAATACAAGGTGGATGCGAGCGACCTGCCGCTTTCGTGCCCGATGCCGGAGATGTATCTCTGGAACTCGCACCCGCGCGTCTATCTACCCATCGAGCAGACCGGCTGGGCCAAGTGCCCGTATTGCGGAGCGGAGTACACACTCACGAAATAGCGGTGTATTCCGGTCGGGGAGACTGGATGAACGACGACAACGAGAAAGCCGCGGCACGACGCGGTCGCAACGCCCTAGGCGTCTTCTCCCTGTTTTGTCTTGCCGCATGCGCCCCTGGTCCTTCGCCGCCGGGCAACGATCCACCCGCCGGTGCCGCGGCCCCGCCGCCGGTCGTGTCGAATGGACTTCGCGCCGGCAGCGGAGACCTGGCGGAACGCCGGGTCATCGTGCCGGGCGAATACCTGGTCAAGTTCCGCAGCACCGCGGCCCCGGCACGCACTGCGAAGATCCTGCGCGATGGCGCATTGCGGACCATCGCGACATTCCGCTCCGTGCCCGGCCTGCAGGTGGTGCGCGTTGCGAACGGAGGTTCGGATCCGGCGCGGCTCATGAAGACGCTGGCGCAGGACCGCGACGTCGAGTACATCGAGCCGAATTTCGTCGTGCACATGAGCGTGGTGCCAAACGATCCGCACTACTGGGGCCAATGGGCGCTGAACAACACCGGGCAGACCGGCGGCAATTCGCCCTATCACCCGCACATCGATGCCGAGGCCGCGTGGGACATCACCACTGGCAGCGACGACATCGTGGTGGCGGTGGTCGATACCGGCGTCGACTACACGCACGAAGATCTCGCGGCCAATATCTTCCGCAACGAGCCGGAGTGCGACGGCGACGGTGTCGATGACGACGCCAACGGCTTCGTCGACGATTGCCACGGCTTCGATGCCGTCTCGAACGACTCGGATCCCATGGACGAGCACTTCCATGGGACCCACGTGGCCGGCACCATCGGGGCGGTCGGCAACAACGGCATCGGCGTGGCCGGCGTCGCGTGGCACGTGAAGATCATGCCCTGCCGCATCCTGAACGAGTCGGGCGAGGGCACGACGGCCAACGCCGTCGCCTGCTTCGATTACCTGGCGCTGATGAAGGATCGCGGCGTCAACCTGCTGGCGTCCAACCACTCGTGGAGCGGCCCGATATATTCACGCGCGCTGCAGGACGCGATCGCGGCGCATCGCGCGCGCGGCATGCTGGTCGTCGCCGCGGCCGGCAACCTCGGGCACGACAACGACGCGCAGCCGGGATTTCCCTGCAACGACGAGCTCAGCAACATCATCTGCGTGGCGTCGACCTACGAGTCCCGTTCGTTCTTCTCCAACTACGGCACCGGCACGGTGCACCTGGGCGCGCCGGGCGAAGGCATCGTCAGCACCTTTCCAAACAACGACTACCAGAGCCTGGATGGAACGTCGATGGCCGCGCCGCATGTGACCGGTGCGCTGGTGCTGCTGGCGGCGCAGGACCCTGCGCGCGACTGGCGCGCGCTGCGCAACCTGGTCATCACCTCGACCGTGCCGCCGCAGGAGTGGGAGATTCCGAGCGTGAGCGGCGGGCGACTCAACCTGCTCAAGGCGCTGACCTGCAGCAATTCGGAGGTACTGGCACGGCTGCAGCCCGCGACATTCGAAACCCTGCACCGCGCGCCCGGAGATTCGGTGGTGATCCGCGCCATGCACGTCAATTGCAGTGCACCTGCCGGTGGTGTCGACGTATCGGTGTCGAGCGGTGAAGTGATCCCGTTGCGCGACGACGGCGTCGCGCCGGACGACTCCGCGGGTGACGGCGAATATGCCGGACGCTGGACGGCAGCGATGCCGGGCACGTTCACCTTCTCTTTCCCGGCACCCGAAACCGAAACCTTCCAGGTGCTCGTGGACGACATGCTCGAGCCCGGCTTTCCGGTGCGCAAGAACACCGTGACGGAATTCGACGATCCGCCGGGCGGCCAGCTGTCCGCGCTCGCCGTGGGAAACATCGATGCGGATGCCGAACTCGAAATCGTGGCCGACACGCTGCAATACGGCCCGATCCATGGCTTGAACCACGACGGCACCGATGTGCCCGGCTGGCCTCTCTACCAGGACTGGATGAGCTGGGGGCTTTCGCTCGGCGAACTCGATGGCGACGCCACCGGGCTCGAGATCCTCGTCAATCAATCTTATTCCGGCTTCCACGCCTACGATCGCCACGCGACGATACTGCCGGGCTGGCCGCCGCAGGACGGGCTCGGCATCGGCATCCAGGCGCCTGCGCCACTGGTCGACATCGACGGCGACGGGCGCGACGAAGTCGTCACCTATCCAGTGCGCCGCGCCGATGGCACGCCCTGGCGCACCGATGTCGAGGTGCCGGCGATCCCGCCCTTCGAGGACGGATTCCCGAACGATCCTGCCGTCGGAGACCTCGACGCCGACGGCCAGCCCGAGATCGTGTTCACCAACGGTTCCAGCTACGTCATGTCGATCAACGTCTCCGACCGAGACGGAGTCCGCCCCGGTTTCCCGGTGCGCGTTCCGGCGGACGTGCTCGCCGAGGGCTGGCCACAAGTACTGATCGGCGACGTGGACGGTGACGGCACGCCCAACATCATCATGCCGTCGTGGCGGCGCGAAAAGACCGGCGACGTGCGCTCCCAGGTGGTGGTGTTCTCGAACCGCGGACAATGGCTGCGCAATATCGTTACCGACATGGGCTCCCTGTACACGTCGCTCGCGGACCTCGACGGCGACGGCTTTCCCGAGATCATCCGTGCGACCGAGAACCACCTGCATGCCTGGCGCGGTGACGGCACCGAGCTGCCGGGATGGCCGGCCAGCATCGTGGGCGGCGACTTCGCCGGGACCACGCATCCGGTCGTCGGCGACGTGGATGGCGATGGCCATCCCGACGTGGTTGTGGGCTCGCGATTCGCCGGCGGCAAGGCATTACACGTCATCCGCCACGACGGCACGTCCGTCGCGGGATTCCCCAAGAACTTCTGGGGCGAGGGCGGAAGCCTCAACACGCCCGCCATCGCGGACATAGACCTCGACGGGCGCAACGAGATCGTCATCGACGCCACGACCGGCAATGGCCTGCGCGAAGCCGTGTTCGTCTACGACACGCGTGCCGCAGGTCCCTACGGCCCCAGCGAGTGGGGTCAGTACATGGGCAGCGAACGACGCCGCGGCTATTACGAAACCGGCAAGAACCTGCCGAACCACGCATTCGTCGCGACCCAGGTGTACGGCGCCGGCAGCATCACGGCCGACGGCGGCGGCATCGACTGCGGCACGGATTGCATCGGCAAATACGCCAAGGGCAGCAACGTGGTGCTGCATGCCGTGGCGCGTAGCGGCGGGAGCTTCGGCCGCTGGCGCGGCGCGTGCGCAGGGCAAGGCAATCCCTGCACGCTCAACGTGCTGCGATTCACCGAGGCCTCGGCGGATTTCGACAGTGTCCTGGATGTCAGCGTGAGCGGCGAGGGAACCGTGACGTCGAACCCCGCCGGCATCGCCTGTCCCGGGGATTGCAGCGAGTCGATGCCGTCGCGGACCCTGGTCACGCTCACGGCCACGGAAACCGCCGCCAGCGATTTCACCGGCTGGACCGGCGCCTGCAGCGGCACGCAGGAAACCTGCCAGGTGTACATCGACGACGCCAGGGAGGTCGGCGCCGACTTCGTGAACGACTATCCACTCACGGTGACCAAGTCGGGTCCCGGGGCGGCGTCCATCACGTCTTCGATTGGCGGCCTCGACTGCGGTGCGGCCTGCGCCGCGAGCATCCCGGTGCGCTCGACGGTACGCGTGACGATCGCGCCCGACGCGGCGACCCGGCTCGTGTCCTGGCATCGACTGGGTTGCCTCGATTACCAGCTGACCTGCGACATCGTGATGAACGGTCCCGTGGCGCTGAACGTCGAGCTGGCCCTCAAGCCCGTGATTTCCGTGACCATCATTGGCGACGGAAAACTCGCGGTGCAGCCCGTCGGCGCCGAATGCGACGCTGATTGCCAGATACCCGCGGATCTCGGTTCCGTGACACTGACGGCGATCCCGGCGCCCGGCGGAAAATTCCTCGGTTTCGCAGGCCTGTGCGCGGGGCAAGGCAACCTGCCGACCTGCGGGCACTACCTGCAGGGCGACGTGTCGGTCACCGCGATGTTCGAGGTACGACCGCGGCTGTTGCTGGATTTCTCGGGAGCGGGCGCCGGCCGCGTGAGCGGGCCGGGCGGGCTGGACTGCGACACCGATTGCGAACTCGTCATTGCCACGCCGCAGATGGTGTCCCTGACCGCAACGCCCGGTGCCAATTCGATCTTTGGAGGATGGAGCGGCCCGTGCAGCGGCACCGCGGTCACCTGCGAATTCCCCTTCAACGCGACGACGACGGTGGGCATGAGGTTCGACGTCGCTCCACCTCCGCCGCCCCCGCCGCCGCCACCTCCACCGCCAACACCATCGACATCCGGCAAGGGCGGTGGCGGCGCGATGTCGCTGCTCGAACTCGCGGCGCTGGCGCTGGTGCTGGTGTTGACGCTCAGCCGAAGGGCTTGTCGATCGAATCCACGGGCTTCGAGAACCACACCGGTTCCTTCTCGCCCATGTAGAAGCAGTCCTCGAGGCGGATGCCGAACCTGCCGGGTAGATAGATCCCGGGCTCGTTGCTGAAACACATGCCGGGCGCCAGCGGGGTGGTCTCGCCGTGCACCAGGTTCACGGGCTCGTGGCCGTCGAGGCCGATGCCGTGTCCCGTGCGGTGCGAAGTCCCGGGCAGCTTGTAGCCGGGACCGTAGCCCCATTTCTCGTACTGCGAGCGCACGGCGTCGTCGACCGCGCCGGCGGGTACGCCCACGCGCGCCGTCTCGATGGCGATGCGCTGGCCCTCGCGCATCTGCTTCCACACCTTGCGCTGCTCGGCGCTGGCCTCGCCGAAGACGAAGGTGCGCGAGACGTCGGACTGGTAACCTTCGACGCTGCAGCCGCAGTCCATGAGCACGACTTCACCGTCGCGCACCGCCTGGGGCTTGCCCGAGCCATGTGGATAGGCGCTGGCCTCGCCCAGCAGGATGAGCGCGAACTCGTGCTGGGCACCGAGCGATTCGTGCGCCGCCTTCATCAGGTCGCCGATGTCCGACGGCTTCATGCCGCGCTGGATCTGCGGCGCCACGTGGCGGTAGGCGGCGATGGTGATGTCCGAGGCCTTCTGCAGCAGCGCGATCTCTGGCGGTGTCTTGATCATGCGGCAGGCGCGCACCACCGCGGCGCCGCTCATGATCTGCACGTCAGGCATCACGCGCATGAGGCCGTCGATGGCGAAATAACGCACCGTCTCCTCGATGCCCACCGGGTCCCCGATCTTGCGGTCGCGCAGGATGCCGGCCACGGTCTCGAGCGGGTTCTCGTGCTCGTTCCAGACGCGGATCTCCGACGGCACCATGAGGCTCTCGCGCACCGAGGGTTCCTCGAAATGCGGCGTCACGATGGCGATGTCCCCGTCACGTGGGAGCACGGCCGCGGTGAGCCGCTCGCTGCGCCACCAGTGCACGCCGGTGAAGTACACCATGGAGGCGCCCGGCTCGATGAGCAACGCGCCGATGCCGTGCTGGCGCATGAGCCTGCGCGCCTTTTCGATGCGCAGCAGGTATTCGTCGTGGCCGATGGGCTTGACGTCGCCGGTCATGGGCTTGGGCCCGGCTGCCGGTGCCGCGAGAGCCGCGGGCAGCGCCCCGCAAACTGCCGCACCGGCGCCCAGTTTCAGGATGTCGCGCCGTTGCATGTCAGTACTGCTGGTACGACTTCTCTTCGACGATGCTCGAGCCCAGCAGCGTGTTGACGTGCTTCTTGATCGCGGCGCGCTCGTCGTTGGTGAAGTACACGGCGCGCGCCAGCTCGATGAACTTCTCGGTGAAACGCTTGGCGCGTTCCTCGTCGCGGATCTCGTCCTCGATGACCCAGAGTTTCTCGTTGACGCGGGTCAGGTCGGCCTCGGCGGTGCCGAGGTTCACGGCGGCGGCGCCCGAGTCCTTCCAGGTCTTCTCCAGCAGGCCGAGCTCGTGTTTGACGTTGGCGACCTTCGCGGGGTCGCTCATGCGTGCGGCCTTGATGCGCAGGATGGTGATCTTGTCGAGCAGCTCGCCGGGAGAAATCGGCACCAGGATGTCTTTCATGTCAGCCTCTCTTTGTGAGGCAAGGCTAGCAGTTCGTCGAGCTTCGCGGTGACCGCGGCGACTTCGATGAGGTCCATGACGCCGGGCTGTTCGATCTTCGTTGTCCACGGCAGCTCGGCCGCGGGTTTGCCCAGGAATTTTCGCGCCGCCGCATCGTAGGCGTCCACGCACCAGCGCCGCGAAAGGTACGGCCCGCTGCGCTGCGGGTTGGTGGCCGCGTACAGGCCGATCACCGGCGTGTTCACCATGGTGGCCATGTGCGCCGGTCCCGAGTCGGGCGTCAGCAGCACGGTGCCGCGCGCCAACAGCGCCAGCAACTGCGGCAGCGTGTCCTTGGCCACCTGGTTCACCAGCGGCGCGCGCGCATGCTTGACGATGGCCGCCGCCATGTCGCGCTCCACCGCGCTCGGGCCGCCGCAGAGAATGACGCGCATGCCATGCTTGTCTGCCGCGTGGTCGGCGACCGCCGCGTATCTCTCCGGCGCCCAGTTGCGCAGCGTGTGGCTGGAGCAGGCGCTGATCAGCAGCGTCGGTTGCGCATCGGGCACCAGGTGTTCGGCATAGGCCAGAGCCTGCGAAGGCAGCGGAATGTCCCAGCGCGGTCCCGGCCCGCGCGGCACGCCCAGCGCGTCGGCGAAACCCATGAAACTGTCGAGCACGTGTTCGCGCTGGCGCGCGGCCACGCGGCGGTTGGTGAACAGCCATTGCAGCTCGCGTGCCCGCGCCTTGTCGAAGCCCAGCTTCACCGGCGCCCGGATCATGGCCGCGGCCCCGCTGGCGCGGATCGACAGCTGCAGGTGCAGGAGCAGGTCGAAGGCGCCGCGCCGCTGCATCTCCTCGCGCAGCCTGGCGTAGGCGCCGAGGCCGGCCCCCTTGTCGAGGGTGATAAGCTCCACATCCGGAATGAGGCTCATCAACTTTGCTTCGAGTTTGCCGATGACCCAGGTGAAGCGGGTGCGCGGCCAGGCATCCTGCAACGTGCGCAGCAGCGGCACCACGTGGCAGGTATCGCCGATGGCGGACAGCCGCAGCAGGCAGACCTTCTCCGGCGGTTGGACCTCAGCCTGCACGCGGCTCCATGGGTGTGGGTGAATGAAGCGTCACTGGCCCGTCGGGGCGGAAGTCGGCGAAGCCGCCATCGAGGGCGGCCGGATGCTATACGACACCCTGCGCACGAGCAATTTCTCGGCGGATTTCTTCGAGCCGGAATACTGGCGCCGCCACGGCGCCATCGAGGGCACGGCGCGCGGCCGCGGCACCACGTGGTTCATCCGCGCCGGTGACGCCGGTTTCGTGCTGCGCCATTACCGCCGCGGCGGCCTGGTGGCAAAGATTTCAAAGGATGCCTATTTCTGGCGCGGCGAATCGGAGACGCGCTCCTTCGCCGAGTGGTATCTCACCTACCACCTGCACCGCGCCGGGCTGCCCGTGCCCACGCCCATCGCGGCGCGTTACAAGCGCGACGGCATGTTCTACCGCGCCGACATCATCACGCAGCGCATCGAGAACAGCGAGTCGCTGGCCGCGCGGCTGGCGAAGGGTCCGCTGCCGCTCATGCAGTGGATCGCGATCGGCCGCTGCATCCGGCGCTTCCACGATGCCGGCGTGCACCACGCCGACCTCAACGCGCACAACATCCTGCTGGCGCCCGAGCAGGTGTACCTCATCGACTTCGACCGCGGCACGCTGCGCAAGCGCGGCTGGTGGGCCGACACCACGCTGGTGCGCCTGTACCGCTCGCTGGAGAAAGTCACGCTGCTGGCCGCGCCCGAGAGTTTCACCGACCAGGACTGGCACTCGCTGCTGGCCGGCTACCGCGAATCCGCGGGCCTGCCACAGGCCTCGCTGGCCTGACGCGGATGCGCTTCGTCTACATCGTCATCGCCTATCTACTGGCACCGGTGGTGCTCGGCAGCATGGCGCTGCGCGGCTTCCGCGACCGCAGCCACTGGGAAGGGTTCTCGCAGCGGCTGGGGCTGGGTGCGCCGGTGCAGGGCGGGCCCGGCATCTGGGTGCACGCCGTCTCGGTGGGTGAAGTGCAGGCGTCGGTACCCCTGGTGAATGCGCTGCTGGCGAAATACCCGCAGGTGCCGCTGGTGGTGACCACCGGCACGGCCACCGGCCGCGCGCGCGCCCGCGCCTTGTTCAAGGATCGCGTCGACGTACGTTACGTGCCCATCGACCTGCCCGGCGCGGTGCGGCGCTTCTTCCAGCGTGTCAATCCGCGGCTGGCCGTGATCCTCGAAACCGAGATCTGGCCCAACCTCTATCACCGCTGCGGCCGCCTCGAGATCCCGCTGGTCCTCGCCAGCGCGCGCATCTCGCCGCGCTCGGTGAAGAGTTACCGGCGGCTCGTGGGGCTGTTCCGCCAGGCACTGTCGCACGGCATCTTCATCGCGGCGCAGAGCGAGCAGGACGCCGAGCGGTTTCGTTCCATCGGCGCCAGCCCGGAACGCACCCACGTGGTGGGCAACATCAAGTTCGACTTCAGCCTGCCACCCAATATCGAATTGCAGGGCGCGGAGCTGCGCCGACTGCTGGGCATGGACCGGCCGGTGTGGGTGGCTGGCAGCACGCATGCGCACGAGGAAGACGTGCTCATCGCTGCGCACCGGTTGCTGCGCGCGCGTTACGCGCAGGCGCTGCTGGTGCTGGTGCCGCGCCATCCACCGCGCTTCGGCGAGGTGGCCGATTCACTGCGCGCGCAGGGCGTGAAATTCGTGACGCGCTCGAGCGGCGCGGCCACCGCCGGTGACACCGAGGTGTTCCTGGTCGACCGGCTGGGCGAGCTGCTGGCCTTCTATGCCGCCGCGGACGTGGCTTTCGTGGGCGGCACGCTGGTGCCCATCGGCGGGCACAACCTGCTCGAGCCGGCCTCGCTGGGCCTGCCGGTGCTGGCCGGCCCCAACAATTTCAATTCGGCGGACATCGCGCGCATGCTGGTCGAGGGCGGGGCCGTGCGCATCGTCAACGATGCACCCACGCTCGCCGCGGCCATCGGCGACTTGCTGGCCGACCCGGCCATGCGCAGCAGCATGGGAGCGAGCGGACGCAGGGCCATCGAGGCCAACCGCGGCGCCGTGCACCGGCTCATGGAATTTCTGGAACCTTTGCTTCCCTGAAGGCGGGAGGTCGGGAGATGAGCAAGGCGGAAGACGTCGTCGAGATCGCATCCGGCGAGATCAGGCTGTGGAAATCCCAGCGGCAGTCGATCTGCATCAAGGCGGTCACTGCGAACGGTGACCCGGTCGAGCTCGGAATCCACGAGCTCAACGAGCTGATCCGCGAGCTGAAGATCCTGAAGTCGCGCCTGGATTGAATGCCCGGGTGCCGGCCGCGCCCGGGGCGGGCACGGCCGGCCTCATGGCGTGCGAACTACTGGCGCTCGGGCGGCGTGGTCGCCGGCTGCTGCGCGGGATCCACGGTCGGCGGATTCGCGGGCGGCGGCGGCGTCTCGAGCCAGCTGTTCATGTCTTCGAGCGCCTTGCGATCGAGGATGCCGGCGGCCTGCTTGAGGCGCAGCACGTTGAGCATGTAGTCGTAGCGGCTGCGCGAATACGCGGTCTGCGCCGCCACCAGGTTCTGGCGCGCGGTGAGCACGTCCACCGCGGTGCGCGTGCCGACGTCGTAACCCGCCTCGGTGGCGCGCAGCGCCGTGGCCGAGGATTCCAGCGCCTGCTTGAGCGCCTGGACGCGGGAGATTTCCGAGTTCACGCCGAGGTAGGCGTCGCGGGCGGTGCGCTCGGTCTCGCGCGACACGCGCTCGAGGCGCTGACGCGCGGCCTGCCAGCGAAACGAAGCCTGGCGCGAGCGCGACAGGTTGCCGCCGCCGGCGAAGATCGGCACCGTGACCTGCAGGCTGATGGACTTGTCCGTGTCCTGCTCCTGGGTCGAGGCCGCCGAGCCGCCCGGGAATCCCCGCTCGGGGATGGCATCGAATGACTGGATGTCGTCGCGTTCGAAGTGGTCCTTGCCGACCACCAGGTCCACCTGCGGCATGAAATTGCCGTAGGTGCTGCGCACGTCGTCGCGCGCGATGTCGGCGCCGAGGCGGCTCGAGGCGAGCGACAGGTTCTGCTCCATCGACGCCTGGATCCACTGCTCCGGGTCGGCGGGCTCGGGCATGCGCAGCGGCATGTTGGCGCGCGGCGTGGCCAGCACGGCGTACTGCAAGTCGGTGATCTCGCGCAGGAACTCCTGCGCCGTGGCGAGCTGGCGCTTGGCGGCGATCAGGTCCGCGGCGGCGGTGTCACGCGCGGCGCGCGCTTCCTGCACGTCGGTGATGGCGATCAGGCCGACTTCGAAACGCTTCTCCGCCTGCTCGAGCTGGCGGCCGATGGCCTCGGCCGACGCCTGCTGGGCCTGCACGTTGTCCTGCGCCGCGAGCACGTCGAAGTAGCGGGTGGCCACGCGCACCGCGAGGTCCTGCTGGGCAACGCCGTAGTCGGCATCCGCCTGCGCGGCGATGCGGCCGGCCTGCTTCAGGCCCACGAGCTGGCCCCAGTTGAAGATGCTCTGCGTGAGCTGCAGGCCCCAACGCTCGGACTCGGGCTCGGAGGTGCCCACCTGCGCCTGCTGCTGGATGACCAGCGGCGAGTTCGGATCATTCGGATCCGATTCGACCAGGCGCGGGAACAGGCTGTTGGTCGATTCCTCCGCCTTGCTCTTGGTCCACTGGCCGCCGATCTGCGGCAGGTAAGCGGCCCAGGCTTGCGGCCGCGCTTCGCGCGTGGCCTTGCGCGTGTATTCCGCCTCGCGCAGCAGCGGGTCGTTGACCACGGCCTGGTCGAAGATCGTCAGGAGGTCTTCGCTCGAAGCGGTGACAGATAGCAGGCATCCAAGCCCCATGGCGAGTAAGCGGCGCATTAATAAGAGTCCTCTTTAGTGTTATATATCACTATATCACCTGCCCCGGGGGTCCAGGCAATCGTTCAGCGAAAAAACTTAGACGATTCAGTAGTGCGGAACGGTTGCATCCACCTCGTCACTCCAGGCGGCGATGCCGCCGGCGAGGTTGGCAACGTTGGTAAATCCTTGGTTCGAAAGATATTGAGCAACCCGCATGGATCTCCCACCCGCATGGCACATGACGATGGTCTCAGCGTCCCGGGCAAATTCGGCGAGACGCGCCGGGACCTGATTCATGGGCACATGTACGACGCCTGGAATGGACGCAAGTTGCACTTCCCAGTCCTCGCGCACGTCCAGCACCAGCGGCATTTCGCCGCGGTCACGCCGCGCCTTCAGCTCCAGGACCGATATTTCCCGCACCACGGTGAACTCCGCCTCAGAACTGAAAACGTTCCGGCGCCCTGGCATTTTCGAGCGGATCGATCGCCGTCTCGAACAACGCCGTGCTGTCCCAGGTCTGGTCTCCGGTCCGCGTCACCAGCAGTGCCTCCTGCGGCAGGCTCGCGCCCACCACGACGAATAGCTTCCCGCCCATTGCCAACGCACGAGCGAAACGATCGTCGTACAGGGGCAGGGCGCCGCATACCGCGATCAACGCATAGCCCTGCCCGATATCCAAGTTGAAAGTGTCACCCGTGACAACCTCGACCTGTCCGAATCCGGACCGCTTGAGATTGCGCTGCGCCGCCTGGGCGAGCTCGGGGCGGATTTCGATGGCGCGTACGCTCGCGCCCATGGCCGAGAGGCAGGCGGGGACGAAACCGGTGCCGCAGCCGACCACCAGGGCGCGCATGCCGGGGCCGGCATCGAGCGCCTGGAGGAGTCGTCCGACAATCTTGGGCGGCAACATGTGCTGCCCCGGCGCGAGCGGGATGTCGGCGTCGGCGAAAGCCAGCCCCTGGTAACGTTCGGGGACGAAAAATTCGCGCGGCGTGCGGCGCATGGCGTCGAGCACGCGCTGGTCGAGTACGTCCCACGCGCGCACCTGTTGCGTGATCATCTGGGCGCGCGCGAATTCGGTCTGCATGAAAATCTCCGGCGTTGGGATGCTACTTATTCTGCCCGAAACAGGCGCACGAAGTGCCTCGTTTCGGCGTGGATCCAGTCCTCACATCGCATATCTTTATGGTTAATGTTCAGTGGGCGCTTGCCTTGCTCGGCTAAAGTGCTCGCGGGCATGGATGCCCTGCACAAAGACGAAGCGCTAATAACAACAGGGCCAGGTTGGGGATGTCGATTCTCGGGTTGATCTGTGTGCTGCTCGCACTCGTGGCGACGCTGCTGTTCGTGCTGTTCATGTTCCAACGGCGCGATCTGCGGGCGGTGACACAGCTGTCCCTGTCGGTCCAGCGTGCGCTGTCGGGCGAACGGCTTCCGCAACGCATCGAGATAGACCAGGAACAACTGGACCTGCAGGCCCTCGGCGTCGCCATCAACCAGCTGCTGATGCGTGCCGCGCGCACCGCGGGCCGCGAGAAATCCGGGCCGCGACTGTTCACCGAGCTCGGCGAGCGCATCCACGAAGCTGTGCTCGTGCACCGTGACGTGATCCTCTACGCCAACAGCCAGTTCGCGAGTTTCGTCGGCGTCGACCGCGTCGACCTCATCGACCGGCGGCTGTCCGACCTGGTGGCGCCCGAATACGCCGACCTCGTGGCCGAGAGCCTGCGCCGCCGCCTGGCCGGCGCGCACGGCGCCGACCGCTTCGAGGTCGAGATGGTCGGCCTGCAGGGCCAGGTGAGCCTGCTCGAGCTAACTACCGCTCCCATCGAGTTCGAAGGCGCGCCGGCGCTGCTGGTGACCGGCGTCGAGGTCATCCCGACCAGGAAGCTGCGGGCCCTCGCCACCGGCAAGATCGAGACCAAGGAAGCCGCGGCGCGCGCCGCGCTCGTGGCCCCGCCGCTGCCGCCGCCACCGCCGGCGCCGCCCCCGGTGCAGGTGTTCGCGCTGCAGTCGCTGTCGGAGGCCATCGTCACCACCGACGTCGAGGGCCGCCTCGTGTACCTGAACCCCGCCGCCGAGAAGCTGCTGGGAGTCGGGCGCGCGCAGGCCGCGGGCCGGCAGCTCGACGAGATCGTCGGCATCATGGACCAGAACGATCGCAGGCTGCTCACCGATCCGGTCAAGGAAGCGGTGGGCGGCGGCGACGGCACGCCGCACGCGACCACGCGCCGCGCGGTGCTGCTCGGCAAGTCCTCGGGGGAGGAGCGCGCCATCGAACTCGCCGCATCGCCGCTGCGCGATCACAATGGCCAGCTCGCCGGCGCGGTGGTGCTGCTGCACGACGTCACCGAGCTGCGTGGCCTGCACCGCCAGATGTCGTACCAGGCGACCCACGACGCGCTGACCGGCCTGATCAACCGGCGCGAATTCGAGCGCCGCCTGGAGGAGGCCGCCGAGAGTGCGCGACGCGGCGAAGCCACGCACATGCTGTGTTACCTCGACCTCGACCGCTTCAAGATCGTCAACGACTCGAGCGGCCACCTCGCCGGCGACTCCATGCTGCGCGAAGTGGCCAAGCTGCTGCGCGAGAAGGTGCGCGACTCGGACACGGTGGCGCGGCTCGGCGGCGACGAGTTCGGCATGCTGCTGGTGGGCTGCCCGCTCGACAAGGCGCGGCAGATCGCCGACGACGTGTGCCGCGCGGTGGCGGCGTACCAGTTCGTGTGGCAGGACCGCGTGTTCAACATCGGCGTGTCCATCGGGCTCATCGAGATCGGCCGCGAAGCCGGCTCGGTGGAACAGCTGCTGGCCGCGGCCGACTCGGCCTGTTACGTGGCCAAGAAGGAAGGCGCGGGCCGCGTCTCGGTGTACTCGGCGCGCGACGAGGCGCTGGCGCGCAACTCCGGCGAGATCGAGTGGCTGCAGAAACTGCAGGGCGCCATCAAGGAAGAGCGCTTCGCTCTTTATTACCAGCCCATCGTCGCGGCCTACGGCAGCGACGCCGAAGGCCCGTCGATGGAGGTGCTGCTGCGCATGCTGGACGAGGGCGGCAAGGAGATCCCGCCCGGTGAATTCGTGCAGGCGGCCGAGCGCTTCCGCCTCATGGCCTCGGTGGATCGCTGGGTGGTGCAGACCACGCTGCAGGCGCTGGCACGCAATGCCTTCCAGCTGGCGCGCGACCGCAGCGTGGCCATCAACATCTCAGGCCAGACGCTGGGCGATCCGCAGTTCCTCGAATTCGTGGTCGAATGCTTCGACCGCACCGGCATCTCTCCCGGCCAGGTGTGCTTCGAGATCGCCGAGAGCGCGGTCATCGGCAACCTCGAGCATGCGCGCCGCTTCGTCGGCGTGCTGCATGGCATGGGCTGCAAATTCACCATCGACGACTTCGGCTCGGGCGTCGGATCGTTCTCCAGCCTCAAGACGCTGGAACTCGACTACCTCAAGCTCGATGGTTCGTTCATGCGCAACCTGGCGGGCGATTCGGTCAGCCAGACCATGGTGACCGCCATGATCAAGCTGGCGCGCACGCTCAATTTCAAGATCATTGCCGAGCAGGTGGAAGACAGCGCCGCGCTCGACGCCGCACGCCGCATGGGCGTGGACTACGTACAGGGGTTCGTGATCGCGCGGCCGGCCAGGCTGGCGACCGCGGCCTGAATGAAAACGATGAACCGGGGATTCCATGTCAGTCGCACAATTTGAAAGCAGCGCGCCGTGCCGATTCCGCGGCGAACATCCCACCGTGGCCCGGCCCGCCTCGCGCCTGCCCTTGTTTCGCGGCGCGCGTGAACGCGCCGGTGCCCTGTGCGCCGCGACACCGCGCGGCCTGCGCGCCAGCCAGCGGCCCCGGTTGAGGGACACGCGCTACCGCCGGCCCGCCGCGAGGAACTGGCCGCCGCGCCGCACTTCGTAGCAGACTACTGTCCCATGAAGAAGACTTACCGGGGCAGTTGTCACTGCGGCGCCGTCCGCTTCGAAGCCGACATCGATTTCGCGCAGGGCACGGGCAAGTGCAACTGCTCGATCTGCACCAAGACGCGCAACTGGAGTGCGTTGATCAAGCCCGCGGATTTCCGCCTGCTGTCCGGCCAGGACTCGCTCACCGATTACCGCTTCGGCAGCAAGCAGGGTGCGCACCTCTTCTGCAAGACCTGCGGCGTGCGCACCTTCGAAACCGGCGACGTGCCGGAGATCGGCGGCGCCTACGTCTCGATCAAGTTGTCCAGCCTCGACGACGTCGATCCCGCCGAAATCGCCACGGCGCCGGTGCGTTACGCCAATGGCCGCGACAACAAGTGGTGGGAGCCGCCAGCCGAAACGCGGCATCTGTGACTGTCGAGGCTGCGATCGCCGCGGGTCCTCCAGCCAGGACTCAGCCTTTGACTTGAGGCGGCAACGCGTCTAGGTTCCCGCACTGCCCAACGCTGGCAAAAAGGGGGCCGTCATGCGAGAGCTGATCTTCGCGCTGCTGCTCACCGGTGCGGCGTCCCTGGGGTCGGCAGCCAACAAGGCCGCCGCGCTCACCGTCCCGTCCATCGATGGCATCCCGATTGCCTACGAGGTCCACGGCCAGGCCGAACCCGCGCTGGTGCTGGTGCACGGCTGGTCCTGCGATCGCAGCTACTGGAAGGAACAGGTCGACTATCTCTCGCCGCAGTACCGGCTGGTGCTGGTCGATCTCGCGGGACACGGCGAATCCGGCGCCGGGCGCAAGGACTACACGATGGCTTCATTCGGCGCGGACGTGGCGGCGGTAGTAGATAGCCTGAAGCTGCAGAAGGTGGTGCTGGCCGGCCATTCAATGGGTGGTGACGTGGTCATCGAGGCCGCGAAGCTCCTGCCTGGCAGGGTGCTGGGCCTGGTCTGGGTGGATGACTACAAGAGCCTGGGCCCGGGACGCAGCGCCGATGAGGTGGAAGCGTTCGTGGCCAAGTTCCGCAAGGATTTCCGCGGTACTACCGGCAGCTTCGTCCGCGGCATGTTCGCGCCCGGCGCCGATCCCGAACTCGTCGACCGTGTGGCGAAGGACATGGCCTCTGCGCCGCCGGCGGTGGCGCTCAGCGCCATGTATCACTCCTTTTCCAACGCGGCCCGTGTTCCCGCCGACCTCGCGGCGCTCGAGCTGCCGGTGGTCGCGATCAATTCGGATCGCGATCCCACCGACCACGAGTCGCTGGGGAAGTACGGCGTGAAGGCGTTCGTGTTGCCGGACTCGGGGCATTTCCCGATGCTCGAGGATCCGCCGCGGTTCAACCGTTTGCTCGATTCCATGGTCAAGAGGTTCCAGCAATGAAAAGAGTGACCGGCATCGGCGGCATCTTCATCAAGTCGGCCAACCCGCAGAAGATGCGCGACTGGTACCAGAAACACCTCGGCATCGACATCGAGCCCTGGGGCGGCACTTCGTTCCGCTGGGCGGGCCCGCACAATCCCGACGGCCACGGCTCCACGGTGTGGAACATCTTCGAAGCCACGTCTGGCTACTTCGCGCCGAGTACGGCGCCCTTCATGGTGAACTACCGCGTCGAGAAACTGCAGCCGCTGCTCGAGGCGCTGCGCGCCGAAGGTTGCCAGGTCGACGACAAGGTCGAGGATTCCGAGTACGGGAAATTCGGCTGGGTGGTCGATCCCGACGGCAACAAGATCGAATTGTGGGAACCGCCCGAAGGGCAGTAGCGCCATGCAGGCGGGCAGCGAACTCCGTCCGCAATTCTCCGGCTCCGTTCCGGAGGTCTACGACAAGTACCTCGTGCCGCTGATCTTCGAGCCCTACGCCATCGACCTGGCCGAGCGTGCCGCGGCACTGCCCATCACCAACATCCTCGAGCTGGCCGCCGGCACCGGCGTGCTCACGCGCCGCCTGGCCATGGCGCTGCCGGGCAGTGTGTTCATCATCGCCACCGATCTCAGCCAGCCCATGCTCGACCAGGCTGCGTCGGTGGGCACACGCCGGCCGGTGGAATGGCGCCAGGCCGATGCGCTCGCGTTGCCCTTCGACAAGGCCAGCTTCGATGCCGTGGTGTGCCAGTTCGGCGTCATGTTCTTCCCCGACAAGGCGCGCGCCTTTGCAGAGATCCGCCGCGTCCTGCGGCGCGGCGGCGTGTTGCTGTTCAACACCTGGGATCGCATCGAGGACAACGAATTCGCGCAGGCGGTCAACGATGCCCTGGTAGAAGTGTTCCCCGCGAATCCGCCGCGGTTCCTGGCGCGGCTGCCACATGGCTATCACGACATCGAAACCCTGCGGCGCGATCTTTCCGCGGGGGGCTTTTCGGCAGTCCCGGAAATCCTGACGCTGCCCGCGCGCAGCCGTGCTGCGTCGGCGCATGTCCCGGCCGTCGCCTACTGCCAGGGTACGCCGCTGCGCGGCGAGATCGAGGCGCGCGATCCCGCGAAGCTGCTCACCGCGACGGCGGCGGCCGAGGCGGCACTGGAGCAGCGCTTCGGCACGGCCGCGGTCGACGGCAGGATCCAGGCGCACGTCGTGTCGGTGGAGTGCTAGCTACCCGTGCTGGGGATTCTGCGCGCGCGTGATGCCGAGCTTCTTCATGCGATGGCGCAGCGTGGCCGGCTTGAGCCCGAGCCGCAGCGCAGCGCCGGAATTTCCTTCGATGACCCAGTGGGTCGCGTTCAGCACGCGCAGGATGTGCTCGCGCTGCACGGCGTGCAGTCCGGTGCTCAGTGTGTCGTCGAAGTCGACCGCGCCGGCCAGCGCGGTGCGGATGGTCGTCGATCCCGGGTCCACCGCGGCCGCGGCGATCAGCGCGGCGCGCTCCGCCGGCGTTCCCACGATGAGCTCGGCGGCGATCTTGAGCACGGGTCCGTGCTGCGTGACCATGGCCTGCTCGACCAGTGCGGCGAGCTCGCGCACGTTGCCGGGCCAGGAGTAACGCATCAGCGCCACCATGGAGTCCGGGTCGACGCTGTCGACGCGGCGGCCCAGCCGCCGCGCGTGTTTCTGGATGAAGCGGTGTACCAGCGGCGGAATGTCCTCGGTGCGCGCGCGCAGCGGCGGCAGCTCGAGCATCGTCGCGCTGAGTTCACGCAGCAGGTCGGCGCGCAACACGCCGTCGCGCACCGCCGTGTGCAGGTCACGGTTGGTCGACGCGATGAGGCGCACGTCCGGCGCGACATGGGCCACGCGTGCGTTGGCGAAGGCAACCAGCGTTTCGGCTAGACGCTCCTGCATGGGCGCGGCGAGTCCGCCCAGTTCGTCGAGGAACAGCGTGCCACCCACGGACAATCCGAGTGTCTGCGGCAGGGCGGCGATTTCCGCCTCGATCAGGAGCTGCGTGCAGTCGATGCGCGTGAAAGGCTTCGACGCGCGCGCGCCCGCGGCGTGGATGGCGCGCGCCACGAGTTCCTTGCC
>DASUGK010000167.1:0-2781 GCA_036274075.1 Steroidobacteraceae bacterium
GGCGCACGCGTCGCGGACGCACGGTCATGGCTGCTGGCCATCGTGCGCAATTGTCATTTGAGCGCGCTCAAGGCGCGGCGGCCTGAGCTGGCCGTGCGCGAAGACTCGGCCGGGGCGCTCGAGCGGATTCCCTCGACCCTGCCCACGCCGGAAGAGGAATCCCAACACCGCGAGGGACAAAAGACCTTCGACGCGCTGCTCGAGGCCTTGCCGCCGCCGCATCGTGAAATCCTGGTGCTGCGCGAACTGGAGGAGATGAGCTACGGGGAAATCGCCAAGGTGATCGGTATTCCGCTCGGCACCGTGATGTCGCGCCTGGCGCGCGCACGCGCGGCGCTCAAGGAGCTGTGGGAGCGCAGTCCCCAGGGAGTGAGCCATGGCCTGTCCTGATCCCATGTACCTGCACGCCTTGGTCGATGGCGAGGTCGACGCCATCGGCGCCGCGGCGCTCGAGCGGCATTTCGAGGAATGTCCGTCCTGCCGCGCACGTCGCGAGGAGCTGGAGCACATGCGCATCGCAATCCGCCAGGATGTGCGCGCGCTGCGGGCTCCCGATGCGCTGCGTGCGCGCATCGCCAGATCGCTGGACGGCGAGCCCGGCGCGAGCACCGCGCGTGCCGGATCACGCTCCGCGGCGCCGCGCGCGCGCTGGACGTGGATGGCCTGGCCCGCGCTGGGCGGCGCGGCCATGGCCGCGGCATGTGCCTGGCTCATCGTCGCGCCGTGGCGCAGCGATGCGCGGCTGCTCGATGAGCTGGCCGGTGCCCACGTGCGCTCCCTCATGGTTGCGCATCTCATCGACGTGGAATCCAGCGATCACCACACCGTCAAGCCCTGGTTCGCGGGGCGCGCCGACGTGTCACCTCCGGTCGCGGACTTCGCCGCGCAGGGTTACACGCTGGTGGGTGGACGGGCTGACTACGTCGACCGCCAGCGCGCCGCGGTGCTGGTGTATCGCCACGGCCGGCACGTCATCAATGTCTTCAGCTGGGTGGGCGACGCGCATTCGCTGCCGGCATCCGGCAGCCGCGATGGCTACCGCGTGAACTGCTGGCGGACGGGAACGGTGCAGTCGTGTGCCATCTCCGATACCGGCAAGGCGGAGCTCGCGCGGCTCGCGGCGCTGCTGCAGGATCTCGCCGCCCGCGGGGAATAAACCCCGCGCCCGCGCAGTCTCCCTGCTGACACGAGCAAGGAGAATTCCATGATGAAAGATGAGGCGCCGCTTTCGCGGCGCGACGCGCTGCGCTGCCTGGCCTTCGGTTCGGCCGGCACCCTGTTCATGCTGTCCGGCGGCGTCCTGACGCCGGTGCAGGTGGACGCCGCCGATCTAACTACAGCGCCGGCGGCCGGCCGGCCGCTGTTCGTGCAGCTGAGCGACACGCACATCGGGTTCCACAAGGACGCCAACCCGGACGTCGCCGGCACTTTGACGCGGGCCATCGACCTGGTGAACGCGATGCCGGCGCAGCCGAAGTTCCTGATCCACACTGGCGACATCACCCACCTGTCGAAGCCGGCCGAATTCGACGCGGCGGCGCAACTGCTGTCGCGCCTGCGCGTGGGCGAGCTGCACACCGTCCCCGGCGAGCACGACGTGGCCGATCCGGAAGTGAAGGAATACTTCGCGCGCTTCGGCAAGCCCTCGGCGAACCGCGGCTACTACAGCTTCGACCACGCCGGCGTGCACTTCATCGGCCTCGTCAACGTGCTGCAAGCCAGGGATGGCGGCTCCGGCTACCTCGGTGACGAGCAACTGGCCTGGGTACGCAACGACCTGCGGCGTCGCTCGTCGAGCACGCCGCTCGTGGTGTTCGCGCACATGCCGCTGTGGAACATCTACGAGCCCTGGGGCTGGCGTACCAGCGACTCCGACGCATTGACGGCGCAGCTACGCCGCTTCGGATCGGTCACGGTGCTCAACGGCCACATCCACCAGATCGTGCAGAAAGTCGAAGGCAACATGACCTTCCATACCGCGCGCTCCACGGCCTTCCCGCAGCCGGCGCCGGGTGAAGGCGCCGGGCCGGGGCCGCTCAAGGTGCCCGGCGAACAGTTGGCGCAACGCCTCGGCATCACGAGCGTGTCGGTGCAGCGCCATCCGCGCGCGCTGCGCAGCACCGATGTGGCGCTGGGCTAGGAGCTGGCGATGAAAACATCGTGGGGGATCGCGCTCATCACGGCACTCGGTGTTGCCGGCGCGCGCGCCGAGGCCCCGTTGCACGGCGATGCGGCGCACGGCGCCGTGTTGTACCAGGCCTGCATGGCCTGTCACTCGCTCGACGAGGACGACGTCGGCCCGCGACATCGTGGCGTCGTCGGCCGCACCGCGGGCTCGGTGCCGGGCTTCGGGTACTCACCCGCGCTGCGCAATTCGCGCATCGTGTGGGACGCGCAGATGCTGGACCGCTGGCTCAAGAATCCGC
This sequence comes from Steroidobacteraceae bacterium, assembly GCA_036274075.1. Lineage (GTDB taxonomy): Bacteria > Pseudomonadota > Gammaproteobacteria > Steroidobacterales > Steroidobacteraceae > CADEED01. The sequence goes on from DASUGK010000167.1 coordinate 2,427, forward strand.
AGGCACTGGTGCCGGGCGCGCGCATGTTCTTCGCCATGCCGAATGCGCAGGACCGTGCCGACGTCATCGCGTGGCTGTCTGCCCAGCACTGATGGGGCGCGCGGCGCGCCGCCAGGCCGCCGCTCGACGTTGTCTGCCGGGAACGGCCGTGTGACCATCCGTCCGGTCTCCGCCACCGGGGTATCCGCTCATGCGGCGATTCGGCCAGATCCTCAAGCTGCGACCCGAGTTTCGCGACGACTACGTGCGTCATCACGCCGAAGTCTGGCCCGGCGTGCTCGCGCAGATCCGTCGCTCGAACATCCGCAACTACTCGATCTACCTGCGGGACGGCATCCTGTTCGCTTATTTCGAA
>DASUGK010000168.1:0-3586 GCA_036274075.1 Steroidobacteraceae bacterium
GGAGAATTCATGAACCCTCCCGAGAAGCCACCCAGCGAAGCCGAGATCGATGCCCTGTATGGCCTGGAACCCGTGCTGGACGTGGAATCTACTGCAGTTGACTGTTCGCCGGGAGCAGAGTTCTGCGTGGTGCAGTGCCCATACTGCGGCGAACCATTCGAGACTAGCGCCGACAGCAGCGCAGGTCCGTGTATTTATGTCGAGGATTGTCAGGTTTGCTGCCAGCCCATCGAAATGGAGCTGCTGGTGAACCAGGACGGGACGCTGCGCGAGCTGCTCGCGCGAAGGGGAGATAGTTAGTGTTACAGAAGGTGGCGCTGGTGACGGGCGCGGGCAGCGGCATCGGCAAGGCGACGGCGCTGGCGTTCCTGGCGGAGGGATTCCGGGTGGTCCTGGCCGGGCGGCACCGCGCGCCGCTCGAGGAAGTGGCGCGCGGCGCCGGCGATGCGCAGGTGCTGGTGCACGAGGTGGACGTCACCGATCCCGCGCAGGTGCGGGCGTTGTTCGATGCCACGAGCGAGAAGTTCGGGCGCCTGGACGTGTGGTTCAACAATGCCGGCGTGGGCACGCCTTTCGGCGTCAACCTCGAGGACCTGTCCTTCGAGCAATGGCGCGCGGTCATCGACACCAACCTGACCGGCGCCTTCCTGTGCACGCAGCAGGCGTTCCGGCTCATGAAGGCGCAGGATCCGCGCGGCGGGCGCATCATCAACAATGGTTCGATCTCGGCGCACGTGCCGCGCGCCAACTCCGCGCCCTACACGGCCTCCAAGCACGGCATCACGGGGCTCACGAAGTCCACCGCGCTCGACGGCCGCCAGTACGACATCGCCTGCGGCCAGATCGACATCGGCAATGCGCTGACCGAGCTGGCGTCGAAACTGCCGCAACCCGAGCCGATGATGGACGTGAAACACGTGGCGGAGTCGGTGCTGCACATGGCCAAACTGCCGCTGAACGCCAACGTGCAGTTCATGACCATCCTGCCCCCCAAGATGCCCTACATCGGCCGCGGATAATGGGGACATTCCTCGTTTCCTAGCAAACGGGGACAGACCTGAATCTGGCGATTGGCCCACGGCGCGCAGTGCAAGACCGGGGTCTGTCCCCGTTTGCTAGGAAACGAGGAATGTCCCCATTTACCATTCAAAGCCAGCCGCGCTGGCGGGCAAGGCGATAGGCGTCGATGCGGTTGTTGGCGCCGAGTTTGCCGATGGCCTCGGACAGGTAGTTGCGCACCGTGCCGGCCGAGAGGCCGAGCTGTTCGGCGATCTGCGGCGCCGTCAGGCCTTCCCCGGACAGGCGCAGCGTCTGCCGCTCGCGGTCGTTGAGCGGATCGCTTTCGTTCCAGGCTTCGACCGCGAGCGCGGGATCGATGGCCTTGCCGCCGCGATGCACGTTGCGCAGCGCCTCGGCGAGTTTCTCGGCCGGTGAATCCTTGAGCAGGTAGCCCTTCACGCCGGCCTCCAGCGCGCGGCGCAGGTAGCCCTGGCGCGCGAACGTGGTCACGATCACGACCTTGGTCGCGAGTCCCTCGGACTGGATGCCCTGCGCGAGCTCGATGCCCGTCATGCCGGGCATCTCGATGTCGGTCACGACGATGTCGGGCTTCAACCGGCGGCACTCGGACAACGCCTGCATGCCATCGGGCACCGCGCCCAGCACTTCGATGTCGCGCTCGAGCTTGAGCAGGGCACCGAGCGCACCCCGCACCATGGCCTGGTCTTCCGCCAAGAGGATCCGGATCATGTGGGCGATCTTACGCTGCAACGGGGACACTGGCCCGCAGCAGCGTGCCGCCGTCCTTGTTCGGCAGCAGCGTGAGCGTGCCGCCGACATGGCTGAGCCGCTCGCGCATGCCGCTGAGTCCATTGCCGGGGATGATGCGGCCCCCGCGCCCGTCGTCCGCCACTTCCACGACGACCTCGGCCGGTTCCTTGCGCACGCGGATCGTGACGCCCTTGGCCTGCGCATGGCGCCGCACATTGGTGGCGGCCTCGCGCAATGACAGTGCCAGCGCGGTCTCGCGGTCGTGCGGAAGTTTCACGTTCTCGGTCTCGCACTTGACCACGATGCCCTGCGCCTCGAGCAGCGCGGTGGCGGCGCCGATCTCCGCCAGCAACTCGGTGCTGCGAATTCCGGAGACCGCGGTGCGCACCTGTTGCAGCGAGTCGCGCGCCACGCGTTCCACTTCGGCGATCTCGCGGCGCGCGGCGTCGACATCATGATCGATGAGCTTGCGCGCCAGCTCGGATTTCAGCGCCACCACCGACAGTGTGTGCCCGAGCAGGTCGTGCAGGTCGCGGCCGATGCGTTCGCGCTCCGCGAGACGGGCCAGGCGCATGACCTCGTCCTCGCTGCGCCGGAGCGCCAGCTGCTGCTGGCCGGTGTAGGCGGTATACAGTGCCGAAAAGGCGAGCAGGATCGCCGGCAGGATGATGTACGCCATCGTTTCCGCTGTGTGACCCTGAATCACCATGCCGAGCATGGACACGGCGATGCTGCCGAAAATCACGTAGCGCGCCTGGCGCAACGACATCGAGAAAGCGGTGACGTAGAACGCGAAAATCGTGTAGCCGATCGCGCTCAGGCTGAAGAACCATCCCACCACGTACGCGAGCAGGTACTGGCCGAGGATGTAGATCCACCGTCCCTGCACCGGCCCGCCGCGGAAATAGGCGCACAGGTGCAGGTAGATGAAGATCGGCACGCTGACCAGCATGGGCAGGATGACGGTCAGGAACGGTTGCCCGGAGATCACCGGCCACAGGAATATCCAGGCCAGGTTGATCAGGACGAAGAACGGCATCCTGCGCATGAAGCGCCCTTCGTAGCGCGTCATGTAGCCGACCATCGAGTCCGGCGGCGGATCCTTGATGTTCCTGATGAGTTGCGAGAGACGCATGTTTGCGCGCGGAATCCTAACTCCGGCTCACTCGATGCGCACGTCGTCGATGGCGAAGCTGAAGGGGCCGGGCGTATTCGCGCCGATACTGATCAGCTTGACGCGCTGGAGATCGAGACCGGCCAGGTTATGCAGCGGTACCCGCACCTCGGTCCACTCGGGGCCCGCGACGAAGCCGTACATCGGCGGGATGCCCTGGATGACCGGGTTCAGGATCATGACCGTGTAGGTGTGACCGTCGCCCCGCGCGAAGAAGCTCAGGGTCTTCTTGTTCGAGTAGTCCATGGTGCCCATCTTGTCCCACTCGGTCACCTCGGCGGGGTTGGGGATGAAGCTGGTGCCGACAAAGGCGTAGGGAATCGCGGTGCCCACCGTGCCGGTGACCTCGAGCGCGCCACGCGAATTCCGGGCTCCACCCTCGACCAGCTTCTGCGAGATGGTCGAGTTGCCGCCGCGGTCCTTGTCGTCGCGGGACCCGAAGCCCAGCCCGTAGCTGGTCATTTCGCTGCCGTTGTCGAAGTCGGCCAGGAGTACCGTATCGGGCGCGGCCACGCCGACGGGCGGGCCGGAGGGAGCCGCGGCATCCGTTGCAGCGGTTGCGGTATTCCCTTCCGTCGCGTCCTTCGACGTGGCCGCGGTGTCAGCTTTGGCCTGCGGCGCATTGCCGCCCAGGACTCCGGT
>DASUGK010000169.1:0-11506 GCA_036274075.1 Steroidobacteraceae bacterium
GACGCGGCTGGCGATCCCGCACCTGAAGAAGTCGCACGCGGCGTCGATCATCAACATGTCGTCGGCGGCGGGGAGATTGGGTTACCCGCAGCGCAGTGCCTACGCGGTGAGCAAGTGGGGCATCGTGGGATTCACGAAGACGTTGTCGATGGAGCTCGGGCCCGCGGGAATCCGGGTGAACGCCATCCTGCCGGGGCCGGTGGCGGGGCCGCGCATGGCACGCGTGCTCGAAGCGCGCGCGACGGCGAGCGGACGCTCGCTGGACGAGGAGCGCGCCAGCGCGCTGGTCAACCAGTCACTGAAGACTTTCACGGAGCCGCGCGAGATCGCGGCGCTGGCATTGTTCCTGGCGTCGGACGCGGCGAAGACGATTTCGGGGCAGGCGCTGTCCATCGACGGCGACATGCATCGATCCGTGTAGCGCCCAAGTCTGTCCCCGCTAAAACGGGTAGTGGCGGGGGGTGGTTTGGACGGTGATCCAGCGCAGTTCGGTGAAGGCGTCGACGCCGGCCTTGCCGCCGAAGCGGCCGTAGCCCGAGCCTTTCACGCCGCCGAAGGGCATCTGGGCTTCGTCGGCGACGGTGGGGCCATTGATGTGGCAGATGCCGCTGTCGATGCGCTTGGCCACGGCCAGTCCCCGCGCGATGTCGCGCGTGAACACGGCGGCCGACAATCCGTATTCGGTGTCATTGGCGAGCGCCACGGCCTCGTCGGTGTCCTTCACGCGCGTGATCGACACCTGCGGCGCGAAGGATTCCTCGCGGAACAGCGCCATCGCCGGCGTCACGTGGTCGACGACCACGCCCTTGACCACCGTGTCCTTGCCGGCCACCGGTGCGAGCCCGTCGCCGGCGATCACCTTCGCGCCCTGTTTGACCGCATCGCCCACCAGGCGCTGCAGCCTCTCCACCGTCGGCTTGCCCACCACCGAGCCGATGACGAATTCGCCCTCGAGCGGGTTGCCCACGGGCAGGGCGGCGACCCGCTTCGCCAGCCGTGCGGCAAAATCGTCGGCCACCTTCTGGTCGACGATGACGCGCTCCGTCGACATGCAGATCTGCCCGGCATTCGCATACGCTCCGAACACCGTCGCGTTCACCGCGGCGTCGAGATCGGCGTCGTCGAGCACCACCAGCGGCGCCTTGCCACCCAGCTCGAGCAGGATCGGCTTGAGGTATTTCGCCGCCACCTGCGCCAGCAGCTTGCCCACGCGCGTCGAGCCCGTGAAATTCACCCGCTTCACCGCCGGATGCGCGATCACGGCTTCACTCACCGTGCCCGCGTCCTTGATGTCGGTGTGGATGACATTGATGACGCCCGCATCGAGCCCCGCATCCGCCAGCGTCTTGCCGATCAGGTAATGCGTCTGCGGACACACCTCGGAAGATTTGAGCACCACGGTGTTGCCGCAGGCCAGCGGCATGGCCACGGCACGCACGCCGAGGATCACCGGCGCATTCCACGGCGCGATGCCGAACACCACGCCCACCGGCTGGCGATGCGCCATGGCGAGATTGCCGGGCACATCGGAGGGCACGACTTCTCCCGAAACCTGCGTGGTCATGGAGGCCGCCTCGCGCAGCATCGTCGCCGCGAAGTGCACGTTGAAGTGTCCCCAGCCCGCGGTTGAACCCGTTTCATCGCGCACGGCGGCGGCGAAATCCGCGGCGCGGGCTTCCAGCAGGTCTGCTGCCTTGTTGAGCTTGGCGCGCCGCGCACCGGGCCCCTGCGACGACCAGGCGGGAAAAGCGTTCTGCGCCGCGGTCACCGCCGCGATCGCGTCATCGACACCAGCGGCCGCAGCACGCGAAACCACGTCTCCCGAAACCGGGTTGCGCCGCTCGAACGTGGCACCGCCGCGCGCCGCCTGCTCTTTGCCGCCGATCAGCAAGTTCACGTCGTACATCGCAAGGTCCCCCGTGTTTCCCGGTAAAAAGGCTAGCGCCAAAGCGCACTTGGCATCGTTCCCTGCCAATCGAGTCCAAGCTCGTCGATAGTCGAGCCCTGACACATCCGCGGGCGAGAGTTCTAGTATCGGCCTGGAATCGCTGTCAGACGAGGGGAGAGTCATGAAACTTCACGGCGCCGCGTACGCGGCGAGCATCGCGGCTGCGCTGTTCCTGGCCGGTTGCAGCAAGCAACCCGAGCCCGCGCCCATCGCCACTCCGAAGCCCACGGCCCTCGTGGACGCCGTGCGGCTCAACGCGCCGAAGCCCGGCGAATGGCTGTCATACGGCCGCACCTACGACGAGCAGCGCTTCAGCCCCCTCACGCAAGTCGACGCCGGCAATGTCGCGCAGCTCGGCCTCGCCTGGAGTTATGACCTCGACACCGCGCACCGCGTGCAGGAGTCGACGCCGCTGGTGATTGACGGCGTCATGTACGTGACCAGCGCGTGGAGCAAGTTGTTTGCGCTGGATGCCAGGACCGGCAAGGAGATCTGGCGCTTCGATCCCAAGGTGCCGGGCGAAGCCGCCGTGAAGGCCTGCTGCGACGTGGCAAATCGCGGTGTCGCGGCCTGGAACGGCAAGATCTTCCTGGGCACGCTCGATGGGCGACTGATGGCCATCGACGCCGCCACCGGCAAGCAAGTCTGGGAAGTCATGACGGTGCCGGCCGGGCAGAACTACACCATCACCGGCGCGCCGCGCGTGTTCGAAGGCAAGGTGCTCATCGGCAATGGCGGCGCCGAGCTCGGCGCGCGCGGGTACGTCACGGCCTACGATGCCGAGACCGGCAACCAGGTGTGGCGCTTCTACACCGTGCCTGGTGATCCCTCGCAACCTTTCGAAAGCCCGGCGCTCGAAAAGGCGGCCAAGACCTGGAAGGGCGAGTGGTGGAAATTCGGCGGCGGCGGCACGGTGTGGGATTCCATCGTCTTCGACCCCGCGCTGCACCTGGTTTACATCGGCGTGGGCAACGGCAGTCCGTGGAACCAGGCCATCCGCAGCCCCGGCGGCGGCGACAACCTGTACCTGTCGTCCATCGTCGCGCTCAAGGTGGATACCGGCGAATACGTCTGGCATTTCCAGACCACGCCGGGTGACACCTGGGACTACACCGCGACGCAGCCCATCATCCTCGCGGACCTGGAGATCGGCGGTAAGCCGCGCAAGGTGCTGATGCAGGCGCCGAAGAACGGCTTCTTCTACGTGCTCGATCGCGAGACCGGCGAGTTCATCTCGGGCGCGCCGTACGCGTTCATGAACTGGGCCTCGGGCCTGGATCCGAAGACCGGCCGTCCCATCGAGAACAAGGAAGCGCGCTACGACAAGTCGGGCAAGCCCGCCGTGGTGGTGCCGGGTCCAGGCGGCGCGCACAACTGGCATCCGATGAGCTTCAGCCCGCAGACGAAGCTGGCGTATTTCCCGGTGATCGAGGCGGGCTTCGCGTTCATCCCGACCGCGAAAATGAAGCACAACTCCATCGGCTGGAACACCGGCGTGGACTTCAACGCGGGCTCGTTGCCCACCGATCCCAAGATCCTCGAGGGCATCAAGTCGCAGTTGAAGGGACACCTGGTGGCCTGGGATCCGGTGGCGCAGAAAGAAGTGTGGCGGGCGCAATTCGAACACCCTTGGAATGGCGGCACGCTCGCCACCGCGGGCAACCTGGTGTTCCACGGCAATGCAAACGGAGAGTTCGTGGCGTACCGCGCCAACGACGGCCAGAAGCTCTGGTCGGCGCCGACGCAGGCCGGCGTGATGGCCGGCCCGATGAGCTACGAGATCGACGGCGAGCAATACGTGGCCATAGAAGTGGGCTGGGGTGGCGCCTTCGGTCTCGCCGCGGGCGAACTGGCGCGCGACGCGCACCTTGCCGCGAACATTCCGCGCGTGCTGGTGTACAAGCTGGGCGGCAAGGCGACGCTGCCCGAGTTGCCGGCGGCGCAGGCGGCATCCGTCGAGCCGCCGGCCGAGATCGGCAATGAAGCCGCGTGGACGGCCGGCAAGTCCGTCTATCACACCAACTGCAGCGTCTGCCACGGCGATTCGGCGGTGAGCGGGGGCGTGATCCCGGATCTGCGGCTGTCTCCGGTCACGCGTGACGCGGCCGCCTGGGAGCGCATCGTGCGCGGCGGCGAGCGCAGTCCGCGCGGCATGGTGTCGTTCGCGGCGGAGGTCTCGGCCGAGGACAGTGAAAAAGTGCGTGCGTATGTGATACACCGTGCGCATGAAGTCTGGAACAACGAGAAGGCGGCCGTGGCCGCAGGACCGGCCGCGGTGCCGGCTCCGCCACCCGCCGCACCGAAGTGATGTTCTGGTAGTTAGGGGGCCGCTCGATGCGCCGTAGAACCCTGGCAAGGCTGGGTGGCGCGGCACTGGGCTTGGCGGCGCTGCTGATTCCGGGCTCGGCGGGCGCCGCCGAGCCCGCCGACTCGCTCCCGGTGCTGGAAGCGAAGGTCACCAAGGTCAACGACGGCGATTCCATCGAGGTGACGCTCGGCGACGGCAAACCCGCGCGCGTGCGCCTGTCGGCCGTCGACACGCCCGAGTATGACCAGCCCTATGGCGCACAGGCTTCCGCCGCGCTCAAGTCGATGCTGCCGCTGGGGTCCAGCGTGGAACTCGAAGTGGTGACGCAGGATTCCTTCCACCGCATGGTCGCGGTGGTCTACCTGGTGGCGAACGGACAGCGCACCAATCTCAACGAGGCCATGCTGAGCGGTGGTCACGCGTGGGCCTATCGGCGGTACATGCAGAACTCGCGGCCCTGCGACCTGGAACAGGAAGCCCGTTCGAAGAAGCTGGGCCTCTGGGCTCAGCCGGTGAGCGACTGGGTCTATCCGCCCGAGTGGCGCCTGCTCAAGAACGGCGAAATCCGCACCGTCCCGACGCCGTACGAAGAAACGCTCGAGAAGTGCCTGACAACCTACTCCCGCGCCGGCAAAGGCACCTACGAACCCCCGAAATAATGGGGACATTCCTCGTTTCCTAGCAAACGGGGACGGGGTGCGTTGGAGGTTGAGCGGCCGGCACCATCACACGCCATCACTCGGTCGGGGAGGGTTTCGTGCCTTGCGAGATTAGGTAGTCCCCGCCCGCGCACCCATGATAGGCGCATATACCGGCCGCTCCACTGTCTTCGCAAGCTCGTGCGCGCGCACTGGGAAGCGTGGTCTGTCGGTCCAAAGAGCGCACGCGCCGTGACACGCCGCCAGGTCCGTCCCCGTTTGCTAGGAAACGAGGAATGTCCCCATTACGCCATTACGCCAGCATTTTCTGGGCGGCCTCGACGGACTTGGCGCGTTCTTCGGGCGTGGGGGGTGGGGGTACGGCGCGGCCCTTTTGCACGGCCGGTCGCGAACCGAGGAGATCGAGCCAGCGCTTGAGGCCGGGCAATCCGTCGACACTGACGCCGGACCATTCGTGGCCGGCCACCCAGCACCACAGGGCGATGTCCGCGATCGAGTATTCGTCGTTCGCGATGTAAGGATGATCCGCGAGCTGCCGCTCCATGACCTCGAACAGCCGCCGTGACTCGCGCTGGTAACGGTCAATGGCGTAGGGAATCTTCTCCGGCGCGTAGCGAAAGAACACGTTGGCCTGTCCCATCATGGGACCCACGCCGCCCATCTGGAACATCAGCCACTGCAGCACGCGTGAACGGCCCTTGGTCTCCGTGGGCAGCAGCTTGCCGGTCTTCTCCGCCAGGTAGATGAGAATCGCGCCCGACTCGAACACGGGAAAGTCGCCGTTGTCATGGTCGATGATGGCCGGTACGCGTCCGTTGGGATTGATCCTGAGGAACCATTCCTCCTTCTGCTCGAGTTTGCCCAGCGACAGGGCGCGCACGGTGTAAGGCAGCCCCATCTCCTCGAGTGCCACCGAGACCTTCCATCCATTGGGCGTTGCCGCGGTAAACAGCTCGATCATGTCCGTCCTCACAACCTTCGATCCCGGTCCGCAACGATACCGGTTGGGTTAGATTGCGCCAGTGGAAATTTTCCTGGCCAACTGGCGACTCGCGGCGGTCGCAGCGTTGTTCTTCGTCGGCATCGTCTCACGCCGCGCTGGCGTGGCCGGGGAGCAGCAGGGGCGCGCGCTGCTCGCGTTCGTGTTCAACGTCGGCCTGCCCATCCTGATCTTCGGCGCCCTCGCGGGAGTCGAGCTCAGGCGCGAACACGCGTTGCTGCCGGTGGCCGCCATCTGCGTGTCGCTCGCCGGCTGGGGCGCGGCCGCCATCGTGGCACGCCGCTTCGGCCTGCCGCGCACCGGGGAAGGCGCCATGGTGATGTGCGCCATGTCGCTCAACAACTCGATGATCTACCCGTTCGCGGCGTTGAGTCTCGGCGCCGCGGCCTTCTCGCAGCTCGTCGCCTTCGACATGGGACATGCGCTGCTGGTGTGGACCGTGACCACCGTGATCGCCTGCAAGTACGGCGGCCACGCCGATGACATCCCGGTGCTCCTGAAGCGCACGCTGCTGGCGCCACCGCTGTGGGTGCTGTTCATTTCGCTGGCGTTGAACGTCGGCAGCGCGCCCATTCCCCGGAATGTCCTGCACGCGGTGCTGCTGGTCGGCCAGTTCGCCATCCTGGCCGTGCCGCTGGCGATGGGACTGCTGGTCAGCGCCCGCGGCCTGCGCCGGCCCGAAGTCATCACCGCGGTGGCACTTCGCTCCGGCTTCGGCGTGCTGGTGGGACTGGCCCTCGTCTGGCTGTTCGGGCTGGGCGGAAGCGGCGCCGCCATTGCCATCATCGGCTCGGCCGCGCCCATCGGTTTCACGGCCGTGGTGCTGTCGTCGCGCGAGGGCCTGGACCTCGATCTCGCCGCGAGTGCAGCCGCGGTTTCCGTGTTCCTCGGATCGATCTGGATCCCATTGGCGATGTTTTTCGTTCCGCGTTGAGTCAGGCTGCGGCGCGGACGTTAGAGTAGGCCGCATGTACACCGCGAGTTCCGCGATCCTCGAAGCGCTGGTCGAAGCGGGCGTCGAATACCTGTTCGCCAACTTCGGCAGCGATCATCCGGGTCTCATCGAAGCCATTGCCGAGGCGCGCGCCGAGAACCGGCCCTGCCCCAAGGTGATCACGGCACCCACCGAGATGGTCGCCATGTCTGCGGCGCACGGCTTCGCGCAGGCGCGCGGAAGGGCGCAGGCCGTGCTCGTACACGTCGATTGCGGCACCCAGGCGCTGGGCGGCGCGGTACACAACGCGGCCAAGGGCCGCGTGCCTGTGCTCATCATTGCCGGCATGTCGCCCGCGACGCAGGAAGGAGAAGCGCGCGGCAGCCGCAACGAATTCATCCAGTGGATCCAGGACGTTCCCGACCAGCGCGGCCTGGTGCGCGGCTACGTGCGCTACGAGAACGAAATCCGCGTCGGGGCGAACGCCAAGCAGATCGTGCACCGCGCGATGCAGTTCGCGCACAGCGCGCCGAGTGGCCCGGTGTACATCGCGGCGCCGCGCGAAGTGCTCGAGAGCGAGGTGCCGCGCGTCACCATCGATTCGAACCAGTGGCAGCCGGTGGCGCCCGGCGCGCTGAGCGCCGAACAGGCGCGGCGCATTTCGGGGGCACTGGCGGGAGCCGAGCATGCGCTGGTGGTGACGTCGTACCTCGGGCGTTCGCCGGCCGCGGTGCAGGAGCTCGTGGCGCTGTCGGAGCAGCTCGGCGTGGGCGTCATCGAGTCCGTGCCCAACCACGTCAACTTTCCCACGACGCATCCCGGCTACCAGGGCGTGCAATGGAACGAGCGCCGGCAGAACGAGGCGTTGGCGCGTGCCGACGTGGTGCTGGTGATCGACAGCGACGTGCCGTGGATCAGCGCCGTGAACCGGCCGCGGCCGGGCGCGCAGATCTTCCATATCGACGCGGATCCTCTCAAGCAGCAGATGCCGCTGTGGTACATCGGCGCCACGCTGCAATGCCACGCCGACGCGGCGCATGCCTTGCGGCAGATTCGCGAGGCCACGGCTGCCGGCGACACGCGCAAGGTCGAGCAGCGCCGCAAGAACCTGGCAATCACCCATGCCGACTGGCAGCGCGGCGTCACCGAGCGCGAGCAGCCGCGCGGCGAACTCACCGCGGAATATCTCGTCGCCTGCATCCGCGATGCGATCGGCGAGGACGCCATCGTGGTCAGCGAGTCGGTGACGAATTTCCACGTGGTGTCGCAGCACATGCGCCGCACGAAGCCCGGAACCCTGTTCTCGAGCGGGGGCGGATCGCTGGGCTACAACGGCGGCGCGGCCTTCGGTATCAAGCTGGCCCGGCCCGATGCGCTGGTCGTCGCCATCTGCGGCGACGGCAGCTATCTATTCTCCCAGCCGTCCACCGTGCACTGGCTGGCGCGCGCCTACCAGGCGCCGTTCCTGCACGTGGTGCTCAACAATGGCGGCTGGCGCGCGCCCCGACAGGCGGTGCTCAGCGTACGGCCCGATGGACTCGCGGCCAAGGCGCCGAAGATCGACATCGACTTTCCGCAGCCGCCGGACTACGCAGCCATCGCCGCCGCGGCTGGTGGGTCACACCCCGAGACCGTGCGCAGCGTCGCCGAGGTGAAGCCCGCGCTGGAGCGCGCGCTCAGGGCCGTTCGCGATGAAAAGCGCTCGGCCGTCATCGACGCGCACATCCGGTAGGTGGTCAGGAAGCCTTTACGGGCACGAATGCCAGTACCAGCGCCATGAGGGCGGCCAGGAGGCACGCAAAGGCCAATATCAACATCACGATGGGAACAGGGCCGCCCTGTATCGAGTCCCCGGACCCTGCGAGCAGGAGCAGCGAGCCCACCACCGGCAGCAGAATCGCCGCAACCAGGCCGAGAACCATGCGCACCCAACGGCGGCGGGCCCTGTACGCGAACCACAGCGGCGCGCAGCCGATCAACAGGAAGATGGCGATTCCGATGGCGTCGGCGATGCTCAAGTTGGCGGTATCTTGAAGAGTTTCTCGGCGTTGGTCTGGAAATACTTCTTCTTGTCCGCGGGTGTCATGGGCAGTTGGTCGGACACGGTGACCTCCGACGGCACGAACTGGTACGGATAATCCATCGCGTACAAGGTGTGATCCGCGCCCATCACCTTGTGGCACAACATGATGGCCGGCTCCCAGGCGACGCCGCTGTTGGTCACGTAGACGTTCTCTCGGAGGTATTCGCCCGGCGTGCGCTCGAGCTTGCGCATGTGCGGGTGGCGGTTGGCGCGCGTGGCGGCGCCGTGCATGTAGTCGATGCGGTACAGCCAGAAGGGCAGCGCCTCGCCGCAATGGCCGATCACGAACTTGAGGTTCGGAAACTCGTCGAAAGCGCCCGAGACGATGATGCGCAGCATGTGCAGGCCGGCCTCGGCCTGGAAGCCGAACACCGCGCCGTCGAGACCTTTCTCGAGATAGGGCCGGATCATGTCGCGCGGCGGCGAATTCGGATGCAGGTAGATAGGCACGTCGAGAGACTCGGCGGCCGCGAAGATGTCCCAGAACCTGGGGTCGTCGAGCCGCTCGCCCATGGTGTGCGAGTTCATGATGACGCCCTTGAGGCCGAGCTTCTTCACGCCGCGCTCGATTTCTTTCGCGGCAGCCCTCGGGTCCTGGGGCGCGGCGGCGGCGAGACCCACGTAACGCGTCGGGTACCTGCGGATGGCCTCGGCCAGCTCGTCGTTGGCGGACGTAGCCAGCGCGTTGGCCGTGGCGGCGTCGAACACCTGCACGCCGGGCGAGGTCAGCGACAGCACCTGCATGTCGATGCCGGTGGCGTCCATGTCGGCGATGCGGTTGGGCCCCAGGTCCTGCAAGCGGTCGACGATGAAACGCGCGCGGTCGCTGGGGCTGTTGAGATAGAAGCCCCACAGGCTCAGGAAGCCGGGATCGTCGTAGCCGCTCGCGAGCAGCTTGCGAAACTGCGCGATCTGGTCGCGCGTGGCGAAGGCTTCCTCGGTGGCGATGCGCCTGTAATCCCTATTCGACAAGTCTTTCATGGCGATAGCATGGCACGCGCGCGCGAGCGCGCAATTTCACGACCGGTCGAGTATTGGTTCGCGATGGGTCTATAGTCGGCGGCATGTCAGCGAACATCAAACCGGCCGCATCGGGCGCGTCGGGATATCCCGAGCTTTCCCTGTTCATCGACGGCGAATGGCTGGGCGCGCAGGGCCGCAAGACGCAGCCCGTGATCAATCCGTCCACCGAGGAAGTGCTGGGCCAGTTGCCGCATGCCAGCGCGGCGGACCTCGATCGCGCGCTCGCCGCGGCACAACGCGCCTGGGGCGAGTGGCGCGCGTTGCTGCCGGTTCAGCGCGGCAAGATCCTCAGGAAGGCAGCGGACCTCATGCGTGCCCGAGGCGAAGAGATCGCGCGCATCGCCACGCTCGAGATGGGCAAGAGCATCCACGAGACGCGCATCGAGCTCGGCGCCTCGGCGGAGATCTTCGACTGGTACGCGGAGGAAGGACGCCGCGCCTACGGTCGCGTGCTGCCGCAACGGCTTCCCGGGCAACGCATGAGCATCGTCAAGGAGCCCGTGGGCCCGGTTGCGGCCTTCGCGCCGTGGAATTTTCCGATCGGCAATCCCGCGCGCAAACTCGGCGCGGCGCTGGCGGCCGGCTGCAGCGTGATCCTCAAGCCCGCGGAAGAGGCCGCCGGCGCGGCGCTGGCCGTGGCGCGGGCGCTGCACGAGGCGGGACTGCCGAAGGGCGTGCTGGCCATCGTGTTCGGCGTGCCGCACGAGGTGTCCACGCACCTCATCGGCTCACCCATCATCCGCAAGGTGTCGTTCACGGGATCGATTCCCGTGGGCAAGCAACTGGTGAAGCTGGCCGCCGGTGGCATGAAGCGCACGACCATGGAACTCGGCGGCCACGCGCCGGTGATCGTGTTCGACGACGTCGACGTGGAGAAGGTGCTCGACATGTGCGTCACGGCGAAGTACCGCAACGCCGGCCAGGTGTGCGTGTCGCCGACGCGCTTCTACGTGCAGGAGTCCATCTACGCGAACTTCTGCGAGGGGTTCGCGGCCCGGGCGAAGGCGTTGCCCGTGGGTGATGCCATTGACGAGGCCAACAGGATGGGGCCGCTGGCGCATGCGCGGCGCCTGCCCGCCGTGCAGGGCATCATCGACGAGTCGCTGACGCACGGCGCGCGGCTGCTGGCCGGCGGCAAGCGCATCGCGCGCAAGGGCTTCTTTTTCGAGCCCACCGTGCTGGCCGATGTGCCGAACTCGTCGCGCATCATGAACGAGGAGCCTTTCGGGCCCATCGCCATCCTGAACCCCTTCCGGGAATTCGACGCCGTGATGGCGGAGGCGAATCGCCTGACTTACGGCCTTGCGGCGTTCGGCTTCACGAACAACGCGCAGCGTGTGAACTTGCTGGGTGAACGGCTCGAGGCGGGCATGATCGGTCTCAACAGCTTCCAGATCTCCGTGCCCGAATCCCCGTTCGGCGGCGTGAAGGAAAGCGGCCACGGCAGCGAAGAGGGCATCGAAGGCCTCGAAGCCTGCCTCGTCACCAAGTTCATCAGCCAATCCTGAGGCGGTGTCAGAGAGGGATTGTCGGGATTACTCTGGGACAAGC
>DASUGK010000170.1:0-44121 GCA_036274075.1 Steroidobacteraceae bacterium
AAAGCCACGGCAGCGCGGACCGCGTCGCGTTCGCCCAGGCAGTCGCCACGGCGGCCACCGCGACGCGCCACGGTCTTCCGGAGGTCATCGCGCGGGCGCTGGCGCCCGGCCAGGCCGCTTAGAACACCACGCCGGGTAGAAGAAAAGGGCAGACATGTATTCACGCATTGCCGGCACCGGGTCCTACCTGCCGGAAAA
Source organism: Steroidobacteraceae bacterium (assembly GCA_036274075.1). Classification (GTDB taxonomy): domain Bacteria; phylum Pseudomonadota; class Gammaproteobacteria; order Steroidobacterales; family Steroidobacteraceae; genus CADEED01. Next base: position 199 of record DASUGK010000170.1, read on the forward strand.
GATCGTCACGAACTTCGATCTCGAGAAGAAGATGGATACCACCGACGAGTGGATCCGGACTCGCACCGGGATCGAACGCCGGCACATCGCCGCGGACGGTCAAACTACCGTGGACCTGGCCGAGATCGCCGCGCGCCGCGCGATCGAGGCGGCGGGCGTCACGCCCGCGGAGATCGACTTCATCGTGTTCGGTACCACCACGCCGGATTTCGTGTTCCCGAACTGCGGCACGCTCTTGCAGGCGCGGCTCGGCGCGCGCGGCTGCCCGGCGTTCTCGGTGGAGACCGCGTGCAGCGGTTTCATCTACGCGCTGTCGATCGCCGACAAGTTCGTCAAGGCCGGCGAGGCCAAGTGCGCGCTGGTGGTCGGCGCCGAAACGCTCTCGCGCATCACCGACTGGAACGACCGCAGCACCGCGGTGCTGTTCGCCGACGGCGCCGGCGCGGTGGTCCTCAAGCCCTCGGCCGAGCCCGGCATCCTGAGCACGCACCTGCATTCCGACGGCACCTACAAGGACCTGCTGCACGTCGAGACCGGCATCTCCTCCGGCTTCAAGTACGACACCGAGCGGCAGCGCGTCGACATCGCCATCAAGATGGCCGGCAGCGAAGTGTTCAAGGTCGCCGTGACCAAGCTCGGCGGTGCGGTGGACGAGGCACTGGCCGCCAACGGCCTGGATCGCTCCGCGGTGAACTGGCTGGTGCCGCACCAGGCGAACATCCGCATCATCCAGGCCATGGCCAAGCGGCTCGAGCTGCCGATGGAGCGGGTGATCGTGACCGTGCAGGACCACGGCAACACTTCGACCGCGTCGGTGCCGCTGGCGCTCGACGTCGGCGTGCGCGACGGCCGCGTGAAGCGCGGCGAACTGATCCTGCTCGAAGCCTTCGGCGGCGGCTTCACCTGGGGCTCGGCGCTCGTCAGGTTCTAGTGGTGTCAGGCGGGGAAAGTCGGGATAACCCGCGCGACACGACGGTGGCTGCTGGCACCCTGCGGCTGCGGGTTATCCCGACTTTCCCCGCCTGACACCGCCACTAGCGGCTGCCGATCTTGGCCATTTCCCTCTCGAGATCGTCGAGCAGCGACTGCACGTCTTCGCCGCTGCCGGCATCGCTGTAGGCTTCCATGTCGATGACGCCGTCATCGTCCATCTCGACCTTGGTGATGCCGGGGTTGTCCTTCTCCAGCGCCTCCAGGAGGTTGACGTTCTTCTGGTGCTCCTGCAGCAGCTTGCGGCTCTGCGCCACCAGCTTCTTGTGCTGCAGGCCCTGCAGGATGGTCATCTCCAATTCCTTGGGATGGCAGGGTTTCAGCAGGAAGCGGTAGACCTCGCCCTCGTTGATGGCGCGCACCGCGGCTTCCAGGTCCGCCTGTCCCGACAGGATCATGCGGATGGTGTTGGGCCACTGCTTGCGCACCTCGGAGAGGAACTGGCTTCCCGTCATGCCCGGCATGCGTTCGTCGGAGACGATCACGTCGATGTCGTTGCCGGCGAGGATCATCAGCCCCTTCTGCGCGGAGTCGGCGGTGAAGATCTCGAACTTGGTGCGGTCGAGGCTGCGGACCAGGGCCGAGGTGAGGTTCGGCTCGTCGTCGACCAGCAGTAGTTTGTCCTTTTTCATGACGGATACCTTGGTGCTAATCGAGCACCTTGACTGAAACACGAATGGGTTCGTTGACGCCGACGCCGCCGGCGACGGCGTGCAGGCGATCGATGACGGCGGCGGTCACCTCGGTGCCGCGTGGCACGAGGCGCGTGCCGCGCACGCTCATGACGTCGGCGTCGATGACCATGCCGCTCTCCAGCTCCCGCAGCATCACGGAGCGGGTCATGACCAGGCCCGAGTCGTCGCTCAGGGTCTTGACCATGGCGGCGGTCATGGCCGGCGGCAGGCCGGGCGCGGCCTGGTTCACCAGCTGCGCGGCCTGCTCGGGAATGCGGCCGAGCGACACGTGGCGATCGAAGGTGACCGCGGCCCACAGGATCGCGGCGCCGATCTTCTCGGGCTCCCAGGTCGCGGGAGTGCCGTTGGCGAGATCGCGCGACGGCACCTGCATCTGGCCCGCGACCATGGCGGCCACGGCCTCGAGGCGCGGAATCGTGCCGAGCAGTTTGCCCGCGATCTCGGGATGCGATTCGTACAGGCGCTTCTCATCGGCGGACAATGGCTGGCCGCCGAGGGCGCGGGCCAGGGTCTCCTGCGGCAGTGTGATGCAGCCGAGCTGCGAAACCATCGCCGCGAGGTGGTACTGCCACATGTTCGGTTCGAGGTTCAGCGCCGCGGCCGCGCTTTCGGCGTAACGCTGGATCTGCGCCGCGCGCCGTTGCGCCACGGGGTTGATGAGTCCGAGCACGTTGAACAGCACCTTCACGGTGGCATTCAGCGTGTTCTCGAGCAGGTGCTTCTCGGCGTGCATCAGCCGGTACTGGTCGATGCCGTTCTTGATGACGCCGAACAGCGTCTCGGAATTGCACGGCTTCAGCAGGAAGCGGAACACGCGGCCTTCGTTGACCGCGGCGATGGTCGATTCGAGGTCGGCCTGCCCGGAGAGCACCATGCGCACGGTCTGCGGCGCGATCTCGTTGACCTTGGCGAGGAAACGCGCGCCGTCCATCTCCGGCATGCGCATGTCGGAGACCACGACCGCGAACGGACCCTGCGAGCGGATGATCTCCAGCCCCGCATTGCCGCTGGTCGCGGTTTCCAGGTCGACGCGGTTGCGCAGCTGGCGACGGATGCCGTCGAGCACGTTCGGTTCATCGTCGACGAACAGCACGCGATCCTTCACGATGCCTGCTCCTTGGCGATGGCCGCGGCGCACAGCTCGCGCCAGGAATTCCACTTCGAGCCGCGCCCGTTTTTGTCCAGGTAGTCGATATTCAGGTGCAGCTCGGGGGCGCGCGGATCGGCGATCTCGGGGTGGTGCGCGATGCGATCGGCGACGTGCACGATGCCGGGCAGGCCGAAATCGGTGGTGCATTGCGCCGGGTCTTCGTGGAAGGCGATCGCCTCGGCGATGGTGTTCGGCAGTCCCCACAGGCCCACGAGATAGGCGCCCACGTCGGTGTGGGCGGCCTGCAGTTCCAGGGTCTCGATCTCGCGCTCGCTGCCCGGGCGGCCGCGGGCCATCTCGAGCACGCGCGCGTACTCCTCGGGCATGCCGATGGCGAGCACCAGCTTGCCGATGTCGTGCAGCATGCCGGCGAGGAAGGCCGCGGCGATGGATTCCTTGTCGAGGTCTTCTTCGATGGCGATGCGGCGCGCGGCCGAGGCGGTGGCGAGGCTGTGGGTCCACAGCGCCTCGAGGCTGAAGCCTTTCACCTGCGGCGCGTCGCCGCCCGAGAACAGGCCCTGGCCCAGCACCAGCGCCATGATGCGATCGAGTCCGAGTAGCGCGCCCGCGCGCGCCACGTCGGCGACCGGCTTGGCGAGGCCGAAGTAGGCCGAGTTCACGACCTTGAGCAGGCGCGCCGACATGGACGGGTCGTGCGAGATGATCTCGGCCACGTCGTCCATGTCCGCGTCCGGGCTCTTCAGGCACTCGACCAGCTTCTGGTAGGTGGCCGGCAGCGTGGGTAGTTTGTTGATGCGGGCCACCAGCGTCTTGACGGCCGGGTTGCCCGCTAGATCGCGCAGCGTGAACGCGCGCGCGATGGTGCCCTGCAGGATGTCCGCGTCGCAGGGCTTGGACAGGAACTGGTGCGACACGCCGAGCGCCTTCATGACGGACTCGGTCTCCGCCTGGCCGGAAAGGATCAGGCGGATGGTGTCCGGATATTCGCGCTGCACGACTTCGAGCAACTCGGCACCACTCATGCCGGGCATGCGCATGTCGGTGACCACGACCTCGCAGGGCTCGGTCTTGAGCGCCGCGAGCGCCGCCTGGGCGCTGCCGACGAAGGTCATCTGCCACTCGTTGCGCTTGGGCCGCAGCATGCGCTTCAAGCCTTCGAGCACCCGCGGCTCATCGTCGACGAAGATGACGCGGATCGCGTTCACGCAGCGGCTCCGGCCGCGGATTCACTGTCCTTGACGCCGCCGATGGGCAGGCGAATGGTGAAGGTCGTTCCCTTGCCGGGCGCGCTCGACACCTTGATGGTGCCCCCGTGCTTGTCAACGATAACGTTGTGGGCGATCGCCAGGCCCTGGCCCGTGCCCTTGCCGACTTCCTTGGTGGTGAAGAACGGGTCGAAGATGCGCTGCTGGATGTGCGGCGGCATGCCGCAGCCCGAGTCACTGATCTCGACCACGGCCCACTCGCCGTCGGGGCGCGTCCTGACGCGGATCTTGCCCTTGCCATTGGCGCCGTCGCCCACCACGTCGCCGATGGCGTGCGCGGCGTTGACCACCATGTTGAGCACCACCTGGTTGAACTCGGCCGGCGAGCAATGCACCGCGGGCAGGTTGCCGTCGAGGTCCATTTCGACCTCGGCCACGTACTTCCACTCGTTGCTGGCGACGGTAATCGTGCTCTGGATGGCGCGGTTGAGGTCGGTGGCGGTCTTCTCGCGCGCCGGGTGCGAGAACTCCTTCATCGCGCGCACGATCTTCGCCACGCGGTCCACGCCTTCCAGCGACTGGTTGAGCGCGCGCGGGATTTCTTCCTTGAGGTAGTCGAAGTCCGCGTCCGCGAGCAGCTTGCTGGCGGGCGCGCCGCCCACCTTCACGAGGTTCGCGAGCAGCCCGTCGAGTTCGCCGAAGGATTCCTTGAGGAAGCGCAGGTTGTCGCCCACGTACTGCGTGGGCGTGTTGATCTCGTGCGCGATGCCCGCGGCCAGCTGGCCGATGGCTTCGAGTTTCTGCGCCTGGCGCAGGTTGTCCTCGAGCCGGTCGCGCTCCTCGAGCGTCTGCTTGAGCATGGAGATGTCGGTGATGCAGCCTTCCCAGCCGGCGAAGGCCTGCGCCGCGTCGTACTGCGGCGCGGTGTTGACGATGACGTGCAGCTGCTTGCCCTTGCAGTCCTGGATGACGGTTTCCCAGCCTTCCACCATGCGCTGCGTCGACAGCATGTCGAGGAAGTGCGCGCGGCGCGCCGGCTCGAACAGCAGGTCGAGGAAATTCACCTTGCCGAGCGGAATGCCCTGGCAGGCCAGCATCTTCACGCAGGCCGCGTTGGCGGTCTTGAGCACGCCGTCGTGGTTGGCGGTGAACAGCGCCACCGGCACGTTGTTGAAGAGATCCTGGTAGCGGCGCGTGGCGCGCACCAGGTCGCGGTGGAAGGTGTTTCGCTCCACCGAGTAGGAAACGACGCGCGACAACATGCCCGCGTTGACGCGGCGCTTCTCGAGATAGTCCTGCGCGCCCTCGCGCACGGCGACCAGGCCCTGCTTGTAGTCGTCGCTCCCGGTGAGAACAATGATCGGCGTGAGGTCGGCCACCGCGCGCAGCGCACGCAGCGCCTGCAGTCCGGTGGCGTCGGGCAGCCCGAGGTCGAGCAGCACCAGGTCGTATTCCACGCTCTGCAGCCGCTCGGCGGCTTCGCCGGCGGTCTGCACGATGTCGCAGGCGACCGTCGCGAGGCCGGCATCCTTGAGATGCCTTTCCACTACGCGTGCGTCGGCCGGGTTGTCCTCGACCAGCAACAGCCGGATGCTCTTCAATTCGATTTCGTTGGTGCTCATCGGCGCGTAACTCACAGTATGGAAACCCATGGCGCAGCCGATCCGGCCATTCGCCACAGTTGCCATATCGGCGTCCGACGGCAATTCCTTAGGGTCCGGCCATGAATTGCCGGCACGAGCGAAGCGCATCACATATCGGCCCGGGGGGCCTACGCCTAAACCCTACGGGGATGAAACTGAGTGCCCGCTCACAAAGTTTTTTCGTGGGCTCCATCCAGACTGCCCGCCGGTGGCCGATTCCGTAGGTCGACTGCCTTCCTATGACCAATACACTGGCGAGAAACCTGCCCGAACTTGCGCCCGATGCCGGCGTCGCCGACCCGGTGTTCGAGCGCCATCCCGCGCCGTCGCTGCTGTTCACGCGCGAGGGCCTGATCGCGCAGGCCAATGCCGCCGCGCGCCAGTTGTTGTGCAATGCCGAAGTGCCGCTCGCGGGTGCGTCGCTCGCCGATGTATTCCCGTCCCATGCGAAGTCACTGGCCGGCATGGCGCCGCCCTTGTCATTGCCGCGCGCCGAGGTGCGCCGCGCCGATGGCAGCAATTTCATCGCGCGGGTACGTGTCGTGGCCGCGGGTCCGGGCCCGGCGACGCTGCTGCTCGCGAGCATCGAGGACCTTTCGGAGTTCCAGGCGGAGATCGACGCCGCCAACCGCGAATTCGAGGCGCTGACCTCGGCCGCGGGCCACGACCTGCGCGGACCGCTGCGCATCCTCAAGGGATTCACGGAAGCCCTGGAAGACGAGTGCGGTGACGTGCTCAACGAGGAGGGCAGGAACTTCCTCAAGGAGATCCTCAAGGCCGGCGATCGCATGGAAGGCCTCATCGATGGCCTGCTCGCGTATTCGCGCGCCAGCCGCGGGGAGCTGTCCTGCGAAAACCTGGATCTCTCCACGCTCGTGGAGCTCGTCTACTACGAATTGCGGCACACGCAGCCGAACCGCGCCGTCGACTGCCAGGTGGATGCGGGCCTCAACGCCTGGGGTGATGTGCGCCTCATGATGACGGTGCTGCGCAATTTGTTGAGCAATGCCTGGAAATTCACCGCGCGCAATGCCAGTGCCAGCATCCGCTGCCATATCGAGGAGCGCGACGGTCGCCGCTGGGTCTGCGTCACCGACAATGGCGCGGGCTTCGAGATGACGCAGGCCACGCGCCTGTTCAAGCCCTTCACGCGACTGCACCGGCAGGATGAATTCCCCGGACACGGCATGGGGCTCGCGACCGCGCATCGCATCGTGAAGCGCCACGGCGGCGAGATCGAGGCCGAATCGCGCCCGGGCGAAGGAACGACGGTGCGCTTCTACTTGCCGGCGGCGGACTGAGACGCCGGATTCGCCTTCAGCCACGGGCTGGAGGTGTCCCAGAAAATGATGTCCACGCCGAGGTAGTCGCGCGCGAAGCCGACGAATTCCGCGTGCGTGAACTTCTTCTTCGTGTCCGGATTGACGTAAGTGAGCGTCGCGTCCTGCACGGCCATCGCGATCAGCGGCAGCCGGTCCTTGTAGCGGTTCAGGAAGGGATAAGAATTCTTCATCTGCCCGGGACGATGGGGGACGATGTCCGGGCCGCCGGCGCCGATCCTTTCTTTCTCGAGGATTTCGAAGAAGCGCGTGAAATAGCCGCGTTCGTCGGCCCAGCCGCAGGGCCAGAAGTTCACGTACTGCACCACGAACGACTTGCGGAATACCTTGCGCGCGTGCCGGATGTTTTCGACCTCGGCGTCGAAATACCGGTCGCAGTCGAACCCGGACTTGTTGTGTTGGGGATCGATGTCCACCGCGGTTTCCGGCAGGTTGATGCCATGCACGCGGCCGTCGAAGCGGGCGGCGAGAGCGCTGAGCAGGGCCTGGAAACGTTCCCTGACGGCCGGGTTCCATTGCATGGCCACCCACCCCGTCCCCTCCGGCTGGTTTTCACCCGGGTTGTCACTCTGCGGTGCGAGCCCGCCGCCGTAACGGGGATCCTCGAGCAGGTAACGCGGCACATTGCGATGCTCGGGCAGGAAGAAGCGGTCCTGGAGCTGGATGAACAGCTTCTTTTTCAGGCGCTCCGCGACCGCGAGGTCCTCTTCGATCGAGGAGAAGTCGTAGTTGCCCCGCGTGGGCTCCAGCCGTTTCCAGTGGTAGACCACCTGCACGCCGGCGATGTCCGGCCGGGAGAGAAGCCCGGTGTTCCCGGGGAGGTCGCCGGACCCCATGAACAGGAAGTTCTGCGGCCCGGCGGCGCTTATTCCACGGCTGGCGACCAGGCTCGCGAGCAATAGCAGGGCCAGGCGAGGCAGTGTCATCGGCAACCTCCGGGCGAAAAAAAACGCCGTGCTGCTGCACGGCGTTTTATTGGCAGAGTCGAGGCTCTTACTTCGAGATCGAACGACGGAACATCCGGTCGATCTTCTCGTTCGTAGCATCGCAGCACGACTGCGAGGCCTGGGCCGCGGCCAGGGCCTGGTTCGCAGCGCTCTGCGCGCCGCTCGCGGTCGACGAGGCCGACTGGGCAGCGGCATTGGCCGCATCAGCCGAGCTCTTGGCGGCAGCGAGATCCGCGTTGAGACGGCTCACCTGCTGCTTGAGGTTGTCGATATCGGCTTGCAGAGGCTTCAAGTCCTGGCAGCCGGCCAACATGGTGAACGCTGCAACGGCAGCAACCTTGATCATGGCACTCTTCATAACGATCAATCCCCTTATTGGTGGTTGAGCAAGTCCGCTTCGCTTATCAACCGCAAACAACGCGATGTGAGCTGAAGGTAGACGTCTATTAGGCGGGCGCAACTGCAACAAATCCGCGCGTTGTTTGCAACTGGTATTTCGTCTTTGTCGGCCTGTGGCGACATCTGGCTCGTTGTCAGATATTAGGCCCTCTAACAGGAGTGATGCGATCACGCACCATCTCGCGTGTTGCGTCATTGTCTGGTATGCCCTGCGACGCCAGTGCCCGGATGCGCCGCACTGCATGAAAACAGGCCTCTTGCGGGTGGCCTGGCATTCACCACCACCTAACATCGGACTCGGCCCCCACGTTCCGAACGCGCAGCAGATGATGTCACGCGCCTGCTAGGAGGAATTTTTCTGCGAGTTGCTCCGGGCTCGGGGACTGTGACCGGCGATGTTCGTTGGCTCGGTGTGTGCCAGTCCGCGCGATGCCGGGTGTCGACGATGCGCGTTCCTGGTGCCTGTCGTCGTCCGGTGGTGGCGGGCCGGCCGCCTTGTAGGAAAAAAGCTGACAGGAAAGAGGGGCGGTGTGGTCTGTCATTGGCGCGCGAGTTGTGCCTGCGTGGCAGGCATGCGTGCCGCGTGCGCGGGCACGGTCCGTTGCGCGGTGCAGCGGCATGCGTCCGAGGCGCGTTGGTCTAACAAGTCGCCACGCGTGTTCGTCGCGGGATGCCGCGGCGAAATGCGGGGTCGTATGGGGGTCCGCCGGGGTCGGGCTAGGGGCGCAGCCAAGGCTTCGGGCGCCCGGATTGCCTTCCCGGAGAACGGCGGTTTTTGCGGCTTGACCTGTATGAATTCACAGTGTACAAATCCTCAGCCCTGATTCTTCTTTAAAGGAATCCGCCATGTCCGACCTCACGCCGCGCCAGACCGAAATCCTGCGCCTCATCCAGCGGGCCATCGCCGAGACGGGTATGCCGCCCACCCGTGCGGAAATCGCCAACGAGCTCGGGTTCAAGTCGCCCAATGCCGCCGAGGAACACCTGCGCGCCCTGGCCCGCAAGGGTGTCATCGCGCTCGTGCCCGGCGCATCGCGGGGCATCAAGCTCATGGACACCATGCGCGAGCAGCTCGGCCTGCCGCTCATCGGCCGCGTTGCCGCCGGCCGTCCCATCCTCGCGGAAGAGAACATCGAGTCGCGGCTCGACATCGATCCGTCCATCTTCCAGCCCAAGCCGCATTACCTGCTCAAGGTCGTCGGCATGTCGATGAAGGATGCCGGCATTCTCGATGGCGATCTCGTGGCCGTGCATCGCACGCCGGAAGTGCGCAACCGGCAGATCATCGTGGCGCGCCTGGAGAACGAAGTGACCGTCAAGCGCTACAAGCAGGACGGCTCGGTGGTGTGGCTGCTGCCCGAGAACACCGACTTCGAGCCCATCAAGGTCAACATCAAGGAAGACCCGCTGATCATTGAGGGAGTCGTGGTGGGTGTGCTGCGACGTGGGAAAGCGATGGCTGCATGAGGCGGCGTCTCCGCTGACGGGAGTTTTGTCATGTTGTTAGGACTTCGCACCGCCATTTACCGCACCCCGGACCTGGCCGAGGGCAAGCGTTGGTATATGAAAGCCCTGGGCATCACGCCGTATTTCGACCAGCCGTTCTACGTCGGCTTCAATGTCGGCGGCTACGAGCTCGGGCTGTTGTCTGAAAGAGAGGGACCCGATGCCAGCGCCAGCACGGCGGGCGTTTACTGGGGCGTGAAGGACATCACCAGCGCGCACGCGCGCCTGCTCGAGCTCGGCGCCCAGCCGCATGCCGAAATCACGGACGTGGGCGAGGGCATTCGCGTCGCGGACGTCATCGATCCCTGGGGCAACGTGCTCGGCATCATCGAAAACCAGAATTTCAAACCTTCCGAGGCTCAGTGAGGACGCAACCATGAAAAGAGCCACCGGCAGTTTCGAAGTCAGCCTGCAGCCGTTGCCGAACACCGAGGTGTCGGCGGACGCCATGCTGGGACGCATGCTGCTCACCAAGAAATTCAGCGGCGATCTGTCCGGATCGGCGCGCGGGCAGATGTTGTCCGCCATGACCATCGTCAAGGGTTCGGCCGGTTACGTGGCCATCGACCACGTCACGGCGGAGCTCGACGGGCGCAGGGGCAGTTTCCTGCTGCAGCACTCGGGCGCCATGAATCGCGGAGTGCCGACGTTGTCCATCATGGTGGTGCCGGATTCCGGCACCGGCGAGCTCGCCGGCATCAGCGGCACGCTCAGCATCAACATCATCGACGGCAAACATTTCTACGACTTCATCTACTCAATCCCCGAGCAGGGACGGTGGAAGGCCGCAGGGTGAACACGGCGCGTTTTCCATGCCAGCAGCCAATGACAGGCAACTCCAGGAGTTGCTCGCACACCCGTCGGTCTGGCGCGGCCGCAGCCGCGCCGCCGTGGAGACCCTGCCCACCGGTTTCGCCGCGCTCGATGCCGGCCTGCCCGGCGGCGGCTGGCCGCGCCACGGCCTCGTAGAAATCCTCACGCCGCGTCCCGGCGTCGGCGAGCTCTATCTACTGCTGCCGGTGCTCGCGGCCCTGTCGCGAGCCACCCCGGCACGCTGGTGCACCTGGGTGTCGCCGCCGCACGAGCCGTTCGCGCCGGCGCTGGAGGCGCATGGCGTGGCGCTGGAACGCATGCTGGTCGTGAGAACCCTTTCCAGCCGCTCCGCGGCAAAGCCCTCTCAACGCCGTCGAAGCGACGGCGTTCATTTGGATTTGTGGGCACTGGAGCAGGCCCTGCGTTCGGGCGCCTGCGAAGTGGCGCTGGGCTGGCTGCCGCGCGCCAGTCCGCGCGCCATCCGCCGCCTGCAGCTCGCGGCCGAGCAGGGCCGCGCGCTCGGGGTGTTGTACCGCAACGAGCGCTTTGCGCACCTGGCGTCGCCGGCGATGCTGCGTGTGCTGCTCGAACCGGTGAACCGGGATGGCCGGCACGGGGCGCGCCTGCGGCTGCTCAAGAGCCGCGGTGGCAGCCGCGAGCCCATCGACGTCACCTGGACCGCGGCGGCGGCATGAGGGCAGGAGAGCGCTCATGCATCCCCGTTCCTATCGACTGAAGTTTCCGGAACCGGTCCCCGAAGCTGACAGCGGTTTTCCTGGGTCGAGTGCGACGCCGTCCGTTTTACGGGTACGGCCGGTGTCGCCTCCGCCCAAGGGGCCGCCCAAGAGACCGCCAAGTGGGCCGGGTGAACAACCGGCGCTGGCGCTCGAGCCGCGCGAATTGTGGATCGCGGCGCACGTGCCACAGCTGTCGTTGCTGGCGTTGCGCACGGCGACCCCGGCTGCAGCGCACGGCTCGCTCGTCGTCGTCGACCCCGAGCACCCGCAGCGTGTCATCGATGCGGACGCACAGGCACTCGCGGCGGGCGTACGCCCCGGCATGACCCTGGGCGCGGCGCTCGCGGCCGCGCCCGGCATCGAGGCGCGCCCGCGCGACCTGGTGCGTGAGCGGGAGCTCATGCAGCGGCTGGCGGGTATCGCCGCCGCGTTCACGCCGCAGGTGTCAATCGAGCCACCCGACGGGTTGCTGCTCGAGATCAAGCCCAGCATCACGCTGTTCGGTGGGCTGCGCGAATTGTGCCGCCGGCTGCGCGATGCCTGCCGCGCCGACCCGGTGTTCCGCCAGGCCGGCGTCGCGCCGCATTTCACGCTGGCGCCCACCACGCTGGCGGCGCTGGTGGCGGCGCGGGCCGGGGCGCGCTGTTTCATCACCGATGCCGCGGTCTTGCCGGCGCGCCTCAAGCCGTTGCCGCTGGCTGCGTTGCGCTGGCCCGAGGAACACAACGCACGCCTGACCGCCATGGGCGTGTACACGCTGGGGGAACTGATGCGCCTGCCGCGGGCCGGGTTCGCGCGCCGCTTCGGCCCGGCGATGCTCGCCGATCTCGACCGGCTGCTCGGACGCCGCGCCGACCCGCGCACGCGGCTGGTGCGCCGCGAACGTTACCGCGGCGTGCGCGATCTCGACCACGAAATCGAGGACCACGAGCGCCTCCTGCAGGCGCTCGCGCCCCTGCTTGCCGAGATGGAGACATTCCTGCGCGCGCGCCAGCGCGGCATCACGGCATTGCAATGCCGCTTCCACCATTACCGCGCGGCGCCGACGCATTGCACGCTGCGGCTGGCCGCGCCCGAGGCCAGCGCGGAACGGTTCACGGGCCTGCTGCGCGAACGTCTCGCCACGTTGACCCTGCCCGAGCCGGTGCGCCGCTGCGAATTGCGCGGCGGCGCGCTCACGCAACGCGCCGTCACCAGCAAACCGCTGTGGTCACCCGGCGAGCGCGGACACGCGAGCGCGGGAGAAATGCCGTCACTGGTGGAACACCTGCGCGCCCGGCTGGGCAACGACGCGGTGTACGGCATCGAACGCGTCCCCGCCCACCGCCCCGAAAACGCCTGGCGGAAATCGGGGAAATTGGGGACAGATCTATTTGATGACGATATCGCCGCAGGTCCAAAAAAGGCTGCGTCGGCCTCGATATCGTCATCAAATAAATCCGTCCCCAATTTACGGCCTTTGTGGCTGCTCGGGGCGCCGCGGCCGCTCGAAGTGCAACGCGGGCGGCCGCGGCACGACGGTCCCCTCGAGCTGCTGTCCGGTCCCGAGCGCATCGAAAGCGGCTGGTGGGATGGCGCCGACGTGCGGCGCGATTACTACGTCGCCGGCGACCGGCACGGCATGCGCCTGTGGATCTACCGGGAACACGCGGATCCGGCGCGCTGGTTCCTGCACGGGATCTTCGGATGAAAAGAAATGGGGACATTCCTCGTTTCCTAGCAAACGGGGACAGGGCTCGAATGGCGGCAGTCGCCGACTCCCATTCGATTCCTTCCGTGGCCCTCGAAGGAGATCGCGCTTCGAGAATTCCCGGACGGGAATTCTCGGCGTTCGCTCGTCGTCGCTACGCGCCTTCCAGCACGTTTAATGGCGCACCTGACGGGGCACCACCACGGCGCGTGGCCGCTCCTCCTCGCCGATCTCCACTCGGGCCACGGAAGGAATCGAATGGAAGTCGGCGTCCGACCTCGGCTTTAAGCCCTGTCCCCGTTTGCTAGGAAACGAGGAATGTCCCCAATTCCCCGGTACGCGGAGCTGCATTGCCTCAGCAACTTCAGCTTCCTGCGCGGCGCCTCGCACGCCGAGGAGCTGGTCACGCAGGCTTGCGAGCTCGGCTACAGCGCACTCGCCATCACCGACGAATGCTCGCTGGCGGGCGTGGTGCGGGCGCACACCGCCGCGAAGAAGGCCGGCGGCATCAAACTACTCATCGGCGCGGAGTTCCGCCTCGACTGCGGGCTGCGCCTGGTGGTGCTGGCGCGCAACCGCGCCGGCTACGGCCGCCTGTCGCGGCTCATCACGCGCGGCCGCCGCAACGCGGAGAAGGGCAGTTACCGGCTGGCACGCGCCGACCTCGAGGAGTTCATCGCCGACACGGCGGCGGCGCGCGAGGGCGAGGACGTGGCTGCCGGCACGCTGGCCCTGTGGCTGCCGCCGCCGGGCGGCGGCGCGGCCGCGGATGACGCTGCAGCCGCCCAGGGTGCGTGGGTCGCCCGGCATTTCGCGGGGCGCGCCTGGATCGCGGTGGAGCTGGTGCGCGACGGCCGCGACCGCGAGCGCCTCGCCGGCGCGCGCGCGCTGGGCGAACGCTCCGGCCTGCCGCTCACCGCCGCCGGCGACGTGCACATGCACGTGCGCGAACGGCGCCAGCTGCAGGATGCGCTGACCGCGGTGCGCCACGGCGTGACCGTGGCCGAGGCCGGTGAGCGCCTGTTCGCCAACGGCGAGCGCCACCTGCGCGACCGCGAGTACCTCGCCCGGCTCTATCCACCGGAACTCCTGGCCGAGACCGTGAAGATCGCCGCGCTCGTGGATTTCTCCCTCGACGAGCTGCGTTACGAATATCCGCGCGAACTGGTGCCGGCGGGCGAGACGCCGGCCTCGCACCTGCGCAAGCTGACGGAGGCCGGCGCGCGCAAGCGCTGGCCCGCGGGCGTGCCGGACAACATGCGCAGCCGCATCGATTACGAACTGGAGCTGATCGCCGACCTGCGCTACGAATCCTACTTCCTCACCGTGCACGACATCGTGAGCGAGGCGCGGCGCCTCAACATCCTGTGCCAGGGCCGCGGCTCGGCGGCGAACTCGGTGGTGTGTTACTGCCTCGGCGTCACCGAGGTGGATCCGTCGCGCGGCGAGCTGCTCATGGAGCGCTTCATCTCGCGCGAGCGCAACGAGCCGCCGGACATCGACATCGATTTCGAACACGAGCGGCGCGAGGAGGTCATCCAGTACATCTACCGCAAGTACGGCCGCGACCGCACCGCGCTCACCGCCACGGTCATCAGCTACCGGCCGCGCAGCGCGCTGCGCGACATGGCCAAGGTCATGGGCTTCGACGCGGTGCAGGCCGAGCGGCTGTCGGGCGCCATGCAATGGTGGGACACCGCGGTCGATGCCGACCGGGTGCGCGAGGCCGGCTTCGATCCCGCCAACCTGCAGCTCAAACTACTGCTGTCGCTGGTGCGCCAGCTGCTGGGATTCCCGCGGCACCTGTCCCAGCACGTGGGCGGCTTCGTGATCTCGCAGGGCCTGCTCGAGGAACTGGTGCCCATCGAGAACGCGGCCATGGAAGACCGCACGGTCATCGAATGGGACAAGGACGATCTCGATGACCTGGGGCTGCTCAAGGTGGACGTGCTGGGCCTCGGCATGTTGTCGGCGCTGCGCCGCGGGCTCGAATACGTGGCGGCCTTCCGCCGCAAGTCCTTCACGCTCGCCGACGTGCCGAAGGAGGACGCACGCGTCTACGAGATGATCTCCCGCGCCGACACCATCGGCGTGTTCCAGGTGGAGTCGCGCGCGCAGATGTCGATGCTGCCGCGGCTGCAGCCGCGGTCGTTCTACGACCTGGTCATCGAAGTGGCCATCGTGCGGCCCGGTCCCATCCAGGGTGGCATGGTGCATCCCTACCTGCGCCGGCGGCAGGGCCTGGAGCCGGTCAGCTACCCGAGCGAGGCCGTGCGCGGCGTGCTCGAGCGTACGCTGGGCGTGCCCATCTTCCAGGAGCAGGTCATGCAGCTGGCCATCGTCGCGGCCGGCTTCACCCCGGGAGAAGCCGACCAGCTGCGCCGGAGCATGGCGGCGTGGAAACGCCGTGGCGGCCTCGGGCACTTCGAGCGCCGGCTCATCGAGGGCATGCGCGCGCGCGGCTACGACGAGAGTTTCGCGCAGGCCATCTTCAGCCAGATCCAGGGCTTCGGCGAATACGGCTTCCCGGAATCCCACGCCGCGAGTTTCGCGCTGCTGGTGTACAGCTCCGCCTGGCTCAAGTTCCACGAACCGGCGGCGTTCACCTGCGCGCTGCTCAACAGCCAGCCCATGGGTTTCTACGCGCCCGCGCAGCTGGTGCGCGATGCGCGCGTGCACGGCGTCGAAGTCCGGCCCATCTGCGTCTGCCACAGCGACTGGGACTGCTCACTTGAACGTCGCGCGGAGCGCGCCAATGACGACGCGGACGACCAGCCCGCGCTGCGGCTGGGACTGCGCATGGTCAAGGGCCTGGGCAAGGAAGCCGCGTTGCGCATCGAGGCGGCGCGCGCCGCGGCGCCGTTCGCCAGCGTGCAGGACCTGACGCTGCGCGCGGCGCTGGACCGGCGCGAGCTCGAGGCGCTGGCGGATGCCGGCGCGATGCGTGCGCTGTCCGGCAACCGGCACCTCACGTTCTGGCAGGTGGCCGGCACCGAGCAGGAATTGCCGCTGGCGCCGGTACCGCGGGCGCCCGAGGGCACGCCGCTGCTGGTGCCGCCCACCGAGGGCCAGAACATCGCCGCCGATTACCGCTCCCACGGCCTCACGCTCGGCCGCCACCCGCTGGCCCTGCTGCGCGAGGAGCTCACCTCCGCCCGCATCGTGACCGCGGCGGAACTGGGGGAGTTGCCGCATGGCCGGGTGGTGCGCGTCGCCGGCATCGTCACCGCCCGCCAGCGCCCGCAGAGCGCCGGCGGGGTCATGTTCGTCACCATCGAGGACGAGACCGGCTATGTGAACCTCATCCTCTGGGAACGCGTGTGGTCACGCGCGCGGCGCGTGGCCAGCAATGCGCGGCTGCTGGAGGTGCAGGGGCAGTTGCAGAAGGAGGGGCTGGTGACCCACGTGGTGGCCGGCCGCCTGGCCGACCGCACCTGGATGCTGGGGACGGTCGTTACCCGCTCGCGGGATTTCCGCTGAAACGGGCTAACTAAAAGACGAACCCCGCGGCTACGGCCGCGGGGTCTTGGAATGGTTCATGCGCCGCACGGCGGTCGAATCGTCGTCGATGTCGTAATCGTCGAAATCGCTGGTGAGCTCGGCGGTGTTCTTGTCCTCGA
This sequence comes from Steroidobacteraceae bacterium, assembly GCA_036274075.1. Classification (GTDB taxonomy): domain Bacteria; phylum Pseudomonadota; class Gammaproteobacteria; order Steroidobacterales; family Steroidobacteraceae; genus CADEED01. The sequence goes on from DASUGK010000170.1 coordinate 16,895, forward strand.
GACGGCGCTCGAGCTTGCGCCAGGCGGGGTCACCCAGCTTCTGGCCGCGCTTCTTGGCGGCATCCAAATCCTTGGCAAGACGATCGAAGTCCACCTCGCTGGTGGCCTCGAAGGCCGGTTCCTCCTCGTCTTCGTCGAATTCGTCTGACTCTGGCTTCTCGTTCATCGGTGCAAACGGAGCTACCTCAGATGCGCGGGTTATAAATCGGCGAACGGCATCATGCAATGCCCCAGCGCAACGAAATCGGCACCAAATCTCAACGGATGTAATTGTTCATTTCGAAGATGGGCATGAGCATTGCAAAAACGATGCCCATGACGAAGAGGCCCATCACAACAATGAGCAGAGGGCCGAGCAGGCCCACCAGCGCACCCATCATCGAATCCAGTTCACGCTCCTGGTTGGTCGCGGCGCGATCGAGCATGGTATCGAGCTCGCCGCTCGACTCGCCCGAGGAGATCAGGTGCACCGTCATGGGGGGAAAGAGCTTGCTCGCCGCCAGCGACCGCCCGATGGGGGCGCCCTCGCGAACGCGCGCCGCGGCGGCGCCCACCGCGTCCCGCATGGGTAGATTGGTCACCACCTCGCCGGCGATGCGCATGGCCTCGAGCACCGGCACGGCGCTGGCCGTGAGGATGCTGAAGGTACGCGTGAAGCGCGCCGTGTTGAAGCCGCGCACCAGCCGGCCGAACAGGGGCAGCCGCAGCTGGAACCGGTGGAAGCGGCGGCGGTTGTCCGGGTTCTTGAGCCAGTACACGAAGCTTACTAGGCCCAAGATGATGGCAAGCAGCAGGTAGATGCCGAAATTGCGCAGGAAGTCGCTGACGAGGATGAGGATCTGCGTGGCCAGCGGCAGCTTGCCCTTGCTGGACTCGAACACCTCGATGACCTTGGGCACCACGTAGACCATCATGCCGGTCACGATGCCGAAGCAGACGATGGACAGCACGATCGGGTAGAGCATCGCGCCGAGCACCTTCTGGCGCGTGACCTCGCGGTTCTCGGTGTAATCGGCCAGCCGCTCGAGCACCCCGTCGAGCCGGCCGGAGCTCTCGCCGGCGGACACCGTCGAGCGGTAGATCTCGGGGAAGACCTTCGGGAATTCGGACAGGCCGTCGGCCAGGGTGTGGCCTTCCATGACCTTGGCGCGCACGCCGAGCATGATGCTCTGCACACGCGGCTTCTCCGACTGCTGCGATACCGCGAGCAGCGCCTCCTCGAGCGGCAGGCCGGCCTTCACCAGCGTGGCGAGCTGGCGCGTGAGCAGCGACAGGTCCGAGGCCGAGACGCCCCGGCGCAGCGAGAATCCCCGCTGGCGCCTGGCCTCGCCGTGCTTGACCTCGGCGACGCTGACCGGCAGCAGCTGCCGGTCGCGCAGGATCTGGCGCACGTGCTTGACGGTGTCGCCTTCGACCACGCCATTCTGTTCGCGGCCCGCGGTGTCGAGTGCGGTGTATTCGAAGGCACCCATCGTCTCTGCGATCAATCCTCGCGCGTGACGCGCAGGACTTCTTCGATGGTGGTTTCGCCGCGCAGCACCTTCTCGAGGCCGTCATCACGGATCGACGGCGTCAGCGTGCGCGCGTAACGCTCCAGCTCGTGTTCGGCGGCCTCGTCGTGGATCATGGTGCGCATCTGGTCGTCGACGATCACCAGTTCGTAGATTCCGGTGCGCCCGCGGAAGCCGTTGCCCGTGTCGCTGGGCCGGTACAGCGTGGGCGAGGGATCGTTGGGTCCCAGCCCCAGCAGCCGGCGTTCGTATTCGCCGGCCTCGAATGCCTGCTTGGTGTCGGGGTTGAGCGTGCGCACCAGGCGCTGCGCGATCACGCCGATCAGCGAGGACGACAGCAGGAAGGGCTCGATGCCCATGTCGCGCAGGCGCGTGACGGCGCCGACGGCGGTATTGGTGTGCAGCGTGCTCAGCACCAGGTGGCCGGTGAGCGAGGCCTGCACGGCAATCTGCGCGGTCTCGAGGTCGCGGATTTCGCCGACCATCACCACGTCCGGGTCCTGGCGCAGGATGGCGCGCAGGCCGCGTGCGAAGGTCATTTCCACCTTGGTGTTGACCTGCGTCTGGCCGATGCCGTCGATGTAGTACTCGATCGGGTCCTCGACCGTCATGATGTTCTGGGTGTTGTCGTTCAGGTGCTCGAGGCCGGCGTACAGCGTGGTGGTCTTGCCGGAGCCCGTCGGGCCGGTCACCAGGATGATGCCGTGGGGCTTGCGGAACAGGTCGCCGATCATCTGCTCGGTCTTGGGGTCCATGCCCAGCGCCGAGAGCTGCAGCCGCCCGGCCTGCTTGTCGAGGATACGCAGCACCACGCGTTCTCCGTGACCCGACGGGATGGTCGAGACGCGCACGTCCACCGAGCGGCCCGCGATCCTCAGGCTGATGCGGCCGTCCTGCGGCAGGCGCTTCTCGGCGATGTCGAGCCGGGACATGACCTTGATGCGCGAGACCACCAGCGGCGCCACGGCGCGCTTGCTGGTCAGCACTTCACGCAGTACGCCGTCGACGCGGAAACGCACCACCAGCCGGTTCTCGAAAGGCTCGACGTGGATGTCCGAGGCGTTTTCCTTCACCGCCTGCGTGAGCACGGCGTTGATGAGCCGGATGATGGGAGCGTCGTCCTCGCTTTCCAGCAGGTCGGCCTGCTCGGGGATGTCCTGGGCGAGGTGCGCGAGGTCGGTGGATTCCTCGACGCCGGTCGCGGCTTCCATGGCGTCGTTGCCGGCTTCGTAGGCGAGGCGCAGCAGCGAGTCGAAATGCGTTTCCTCGACTTTCTCCAGCGACAGCGGCACGCCGAGGTAACGGCGCAATTCGGCCACCGCCAGTGGCGCCGCGCCGGGACGGTACACGCATTCGGCCACGCCGTCGTGGATGCGGCGGACCAGCACGCCGTGCCGCTTCGCGAACGCGAAGCCGACGCGTTTGGGAGAGGGCACCTCGGCTACGGCGGCATCGTTCATTGCGGTGGAGTCTGTGCCGGCGGCGATTGCGCCGGCTCGGAGCCCTGGGGCTGCGGCGCGGTGGCGCCATCCGCCGCGCCCGAATCGCGTGGCGGCACGGGCGTGGTATCGCGCGGCGGCAGCGGCGACGGGATGGGCGGCAGGCGCGGTTCGGGCGTGAAAGGCAGCAGCGGCAGCACTTCGGACTTGGGGCGTCCGGTCTTGATCTGCTCGTCGCGGATGTAGTTGTACTTGGCGTCGGTCTCGATGGCCGCCTTGATGCCGTCGTCGAGGATCTTCGGGCGGATGAAGACCATGAGATTGCGCTTCTCGTAATTGCGGCTGCGCGTCTTGAACAGGGCGCCGAGGATGGGGATACGGCCGAGATAGGGCACGCGCTGTTCGCCGCGCCGGTCGCCGTCCTGGATCAGGCCGCCGAGCACCACGATGCCGCCGTCCTCGATGAGCACGTTGGTGTCGATGGTGCGCTTGTTGGTGATGGCGCTGCCGGCATCGCCGGTGCTGCCCGACAACGCGGAGCTCTCGATGTTGATCTTGAGCTGCACCAGCGAGCCGCCCTGGTTGAGCTGCGGCGTGATCTTGAGGATGGTGCCGACTTCCTGGCGCTGCACGGTGGTGAAGGGATTCACGTCGCCCTGGCCACTGCCGGTGTTGGTGTACTGGCCGGTGATGAACGGCACTTCCTGGGCCACCTTGATCTGCGCTTCCTGGTTGTCCATGGTCACGGCGGACGGCGTCGAGATCAGGTTGGTGTTCGAGTCGCCCTGCAGCGCGCGGATCATCGCCGCGAAGTTCACGCCGGTGGCGGCGATGCGCCCGATGCCGAAGGTGGTGCCGGTGCCCAGCGCCGCGGGCGCGCTCGAGGGGTTGTCGACCGCCTGTGCCAGCTGCGCGAGATTGACGCCACCCACCGGCGACTGGAACGTGCCGAGGGGAATGTTGCTGCTGTCTTCGGACCATACCGCCCAGTTCACGCCGAGCTCGGCGTCCTTGGTCACCTGCACGTCGACGATGATGGCTTCGACCAGCACCTGCGCGCGGCGGATGTCGAGCTTCTCGATCACCGACAACAACGACTTCATCACCTTGGCGGGCGCGGTGATCACCAGGGCGTTGGTCTCGGGCTCGGCCCAGATGGTGGTGGACCGGTCCGCGCTGGCGGCGACGCCGCCACCTCCGCCCTGGGCCCCGCCCGCGGGCGCACCGCCGGTGATGGCGACCGTCGCGCTGATCTGTTCCTTGAGCTTGGTCGCGATCTTCTCGGCGTCGGCGTATTGCAGGTAGATGACCCGCGTGTCGCCGCCGCTCTCGAGCGGCGTGTCCAGGTGAGCGACCAGCGCCTTGATGCGCAGGCGCGCGGACTTGTCGCCACCGATGAGCACGCTGTTCGAGCGGTCATCCGCGATCACGCGGGTCGGTGACGAACCACCACCTTCTGCGGCGGCCTGCTGCGCGTAGAAAGTGTTGACCACGCGCACGACTTCGGCGGCCGAGGCGTGTTGCAGGTTGATGATGTCGACTTCGTTGTCGCCCTGCTGGTCGATGCGCTTGATGATGCGCATGACGCGCGCCACGTTGCTGGCGCGGTCGGAGAGGATCAGGATGTTGCCGGCGGGGTAGGCGGCCATGTGGGCGTTCTGCGGCATCAGCGGACGCAGCACCGGTACGAGTTGCGCGGCCTGCACGTTTTCCACCGCGACCACCTGGGTGACCAGTTCTTCGGATCCGGACTGGATGCGATCCGGGAGGTCGAGGTTGGGCATCTGGCGCGCCTGGGCGTCCGGGATGACGCGGATGATGCCGCCCGATTCCACGGCCACGTACGAATGCACCTGCAGCAGCGCCAGGAAGGCTTCGTAGAACGCCTCCGGCGTCATCGGCGTCTGCGACAGCATCGTGACGTTGGTGCGAACGCGCGGATCGGGAATGATGGTCTTGCCGGTGACCTGGGCGACGGCTTCGATGACCTGGCTGATTTCCACGTCGCGGAAGTTAGGGGTGATGCGCTGGCCCTTGCCCTGGGCGCTCACCACGCCGGTGGCGGTCACGGCCACCACCAGGGCCACGAGGGCGATGCGGAAGGCGCGCGCCGACATTACGTTCAATACCTTGCTGTTCATATGCGGATTCTTGTTATTCGTTCCCGGGCACGGGTTCGGGTGGCGCCTGGTCCATGGGGATCATGCCATCACCGCCGCCGCCGAGTTGTTCGGCTTCGTTGGCGATTTGCGCCAGGTTAAGCACCAGTTCCTGCTGGCGGCCGTTGCGAGTGACGCTGACCCGCGCGTCGGTCGAGGAATTGAGCGTGGCGAAGATCTCCTGGGCCCGATCCTTGTCGTCGAGCGGCGTGCCGTTGATGGCCGTGACCAGGTCGCCGGCGCGCAGGCCGATCCGGGCGAAGGCCTGGCGGTTGGCGCCCGGGTAGACCCGGAAGCCGCGCATCTTGCCGCCGGCGAACACCGGCTGGGGGCGCAACACCTGGCCGATGACGCCGGGATCGTCGTTCACGAGCTTGCGCATGCGTTCCAGCATGGCTTCGTTGCTGCCGGCAGCCGCCGTCGGCGGTGGCGGGGGCGGTGGGCCCACGGTACCGGCACTCCGGCGCGGCAGCAGCAGCGACTCCAGGGCGCCATTGCGATCGATGATGGCCCGGTCGTTGTACACCGAGTGCAACATCGCGCCGCCGGGAACCTGCTGCCCGACATTGACGATCTTGGCCGCCTGGGCGGTCTCTCCAATGATTGCCATGCCTTCCTTGGGATTGTCCGTGGCCAGTACGCCGGCCAGCACCAGGGGCATGCTGGAGGGCGGCGCATTGGCACCATCACCAGTGTTCTGCACGACAGCATTGCCGAATAGATGGGCATTGACGAGCCCGCCGATGTCCAGGGGCGGCGCGGCGGGCGCAGATTGCACAGGTGCCGGCGCTGTCTGACGACTGCGGCCGGCAAATCCCACCACGATGAGCGCCAGCTGGGCCGCGAGCGCCAGGGCCAGGATGAAGGTGACGATCTGGGGTGCACGCGCGAGCAGCGCAGAGCGCCAGTCGCCCCCGCTCATCGCGCTCGGACCCCAGAGTTTTGCCGTCATTTCCATGATGATACGTTTCGCTCCGCAGCACCCTCAAGCGCTTGTTTTGTCTTGGCAAACAGACAGTGCCGGTCACGCACTTGTGTTGCCAATCGACGACCCCTATAAAGGTCGCCAATGCCCAGTTCCGAAATCGAACGCCCTGATCACGGGGGCGCGGGCCTCGCAGTCGAAGAAGCCGAGCCCAAGACCAAGCAGCCGCCGTTATATCAGGTGGTGCTGCTGAACGACGATTACACGCCGATGGAATTCGTCGTGGACGTCCTGGAGAAGTTCTTCCGCATGGACCGCACGACTGCGACGCGCGTCATGCTTGAAGTGCATACGCAGGGTAAAGGCATCTGCGGCGTGTTCACATACGAAATCGCGGAAACCAAAGTGGCCCTGGTGACCTCTTATGCACGTGACCATCATCATCCGCTGATGTGCACGCTGGAAGAGGCATGACGAAGGATCTAACGATCTAGAGGTTGCAAAGGTGTTATCCCAAGAGCTGGAATTTTGTCTCAACGATGCCTTTGCCAAGGCGCGTGACGCGCGTCACGAGTTCCTGACCGTCGAGCACCTGCTGCTGTCCATCCTCGACACGCCCAAGGTGCGCGAGATCCTGCGGGCCTGCGGGGCCGACATCAACAAGCTCAAGGATTCGCTGAACGACCACCTCGACCGCACGACGCCGCGCCTGCCCAACGACGAGGACCGCGAGGTCCAGCCCACGCTCGGGTTCCAGCGCGTGCTCCAGCGCGCGGTGTTCCACGTGCAGTCCTCCGGCAAGAAGGAAGTCGGCGTCGCCAACGTGCTGATCGCCATCTTCAGCGAGAAGCAGAGCCATGCCGTGCACCTGCTCAATCGCGCCGAGGTGACGCGCCTCGACGTGGTCAATTTCGTGTCCCACGGCCTGTCGAAGATCGCCGAGGAGAAGACCACCAAGGAAGAGACCGCCGAGGGCGAACGCGACGGCGAGGGCGGCAGCTCGCTCGACAAGTACACCACCAACCTCAACCAGCTCGCGCAGGACGGCAAGATCGATCCCTTGATCGGCCGCCAGCTCGAGGTCGAACGCACCATCGAGATCCTGTGCCGGCGCCGCAAGAACAACCCGCTGTACGTGGGAGAGGCGGGCGTGGGCAAGACCGCAATTGCCGAGGGCCTGGCGCGCATGATCGTCGAAGGCAAGGTCCCCGACGTGCTCTCCGACTGCACGATCTACTCGCTCGACATGGGCTCGCTGATCGCCGGCACCAAGTATCGCGGCGACTTCGAGAAGCGGCTCAAGAGCGTGATCGCGGAGCTCAAGAAGCAGCCCGGGGCCATCCTGTTCATCGACGAGATCCACACCGTGATCGGCGCGGGCGCCGCCTCCGGCGGCGTCATGGACGCGTCGAACCTCATCAAGCCCGTGCTCACCAACGGCGAGCTGCGCTGCATCGGCTCGACCACCTACCAGGAATACCGCGGCATCTTCGAGAAGGACCACGCGCTGGCGCGGCGCTTCCAGAAGATCGACGTGGTCGAGCCCTCGGTGACCGAGACCATCGACATCCTCATGGGCCTCAAGCCGCGCTTCGAGCAGCACCATGGCGTGGCGTACAGCAATGACGCCATCCGTGCCGCGGCGGAGCTGGCGGCACGCCACATCAACGAGCGGCACATGCCCGACAAGGCCATCGACGTGGTGGACGAGGCGGGTGCCCGTCTTCGCCTGAAGCCGGCCAATGAGCGTGAACCGTCAGTCGAGGTGAAGCACATCGAAGACGTGGTGGCGCGCATGGCGCGGATTCCCGCGAAGAGCGTGTCGCAGTCGGACAAGGAGGTGCTGCGCAACCTGGAGCGCAACCTCAAGCTGGTGATCTTCGGCCAGGACAAGGCCATCGATTCACTGGCGTCGGCCATCAAGATGGCGCGTTCAGGCCTCGGCGACCAGCGCAAGCCGGTGGGCAGTTTCCTGTTCGCGGGCCCCACGGGCGTCGGCAAGACCGAGGTGACGCGCCAGCTCGCCATCGCCATGGGCATCGAGTTCATCCGCTTCGACATGTCGGAGTACATGGAGCGGCACACGGTGTCGCGCCTCATCGGCGCGCCGCCGGGATACGTGGGGTTCGACCAGGGTGGCCTGCTCACCGAGGCGATCTCCAAGCATCCACATTGCGTGCTGCTGCTCGACGAAGTGGAAAAAGCCCACCCCGACGTGTTCAACCTGCTGCTGCAGGTCATGGATCACGGCACGCTCACCGACAACAACGGGCGCAAGGCCGACTTCCGCCACGTCGTGATCGTCATGACCACGAACGCCGGCGCCTTCGAGATGAATCGCGCTTCCATCGGATTCGTGCAGCAGGACAACACCACCGACGGTGCCGAGGCCATCAAGCGGCTGTTCTCGCCAGAGTTTCGCAACCGCATCGACGCCATCATCCAGTTCGCGCCGCTCGACATGCCGGTCATCGAACGCGTGGTGGACAAGCTGCTGCTGGAGATCGAGGCGCAGCTCGAGAAGAAGGGCGTATCCATTTTGCTGGACGACGCCGCGCGGCGCTGGCTGGCGGAGAAGGGCTACGACCCGAAGATGGGTGCGCGTCCCATGGCGCGGCTCATGCAGGAGCAGATCAAGCGTCCGCTCGCCGAAGAACTGCTGTTCGGCAAACTCGTGGTCGGCGGCACGGTGAAGATCGGTGTCAGCGAGGACGGCAAGAGCCTGAAGCTGGAGACCATCCCAGCCGACACACCCGCCTTACCCGCAACCCTTCAGTAAATCGAAATGGGGACATTCCTCGTTTCCTAGCAAACGGGGACGGGCCTCGAGACACATGTTGCGCGCGACCCGCAGCGCGGGCGTGCCTCTTCCCAACCCGGGCAGGCGGCCGGCATCGGGATATGGATTGAAGTGCGCACCGGCGGCGTGCCGGGCAGGCCTGTCCCCGTTTGCTAGGAAACGAGGAATGTCCCCATTTATCTGCCGCGATAGACGATGCGGCCCTTGGTCAGGTCGTACGGAGTCATTTCGACGGTGACCTGGTCACCCGTCAGGATGCGAATGTAATTCTTGCGCATCTTTCCCGAGATATGCGCAGTCACCACGTGCCCGGTCTTGAGCTTCACCCGGAACGTGGTGTTAGGCAGAGTCTCGACGACTTCGCCTTCCATCTGAATCGCATCTTCTTTCGACATCCGCAGCCTGTGGCAGCACCAGAAGGGCGCGAATTCTGCCAGAAAAGCATGCTGCGCGAGCAAATTTCAGGGGGTCTTGAACAGGGGTACGTCCGGTTCCGCCGCCAGTTTCGCAACCAGCGCGGCGAATTCGCGGCGATTCACGGGCTTACTGCCGAGCGAGCGCAGGTGCGGCGTCGGCAACTGGCAGTCGATGAGCGCCAGGCCGGCCGCCTTGCCGGATTCGGCGAGCCGGGCCAGCGCCGTTTTCGAGGCGTCGCGCTCGCGGCTGAACATGGACTCGCCGAAGAACACGCGCCCCAGCAACACCCCGTAAAGCCCACCTACCAGCTCGTCACCGAGGCGGACCTCGACGCTGTGGGCATGGCCCTGCCGATGCAGCTCGCAGTAGGCGGCGAGCATCTCGGGCGTGATCCATGTTCCCGGGGAATGCTCGCGCCGTGCCGCGCAGGCGCGCACCACGCCGGCAAAATCGCGGTCGAAGCTCACCTCGAAACCGCGGTTGCGCATGGACTTGGCCAGGCTGCGCGAGCACTTGAACTCGCCCGGCAGCAGGATCTCGCGCGGATTGGGCGACCACCACAAGACCGGCTGGCCGGCCGAATACCAGGGAAAGATCCCGCGCCGGTAGGCGGCGAGCAGGCGCGGCACCGACAGGTCGCCGCCGGCCGCCAGCAGGCCCTCAGGTTCATCGAGCGCCTGGTCGATGGGCGGAAACCACTCGCGGTCGCCGCCCGGCGCCAGCCACGTGATGGTCTTGTTCACCGGCGCGGACTCACTTGGAACGAGCCTCGCGGCGGTCGTCGCGGTAAGGCACGTGCCGGTTGATGTCGTCGGCGTAGTTCGCGACGTGCGCGGCCTCGCGCCGCAGGTACTCGGCGATGGCATGGCGGAAGCGCGGGTCGACTATCCAGTGCGTCGACCAGGTGCGTTGTGGCACGAAGCCTCGGCTGACCTTGTGTTCGCCCTGTGTCCCGGGTTCGAAACGGCGGATGCCGCGCTCGATGCAGAAGTCGATGCCCTGGTGATAACAGAGCTCGAAGTGCAGGCTGTGGAACTGCTCGCGCGTTCCCCAGTAGCGGCCGTACAGCGCCTCGTCGTTCCAGTAGAACACCGAGGCCGCGACGGTTTCATCGCCGAGCCGTGCGCGCTTGATCATGAACTGTTCGCCCAGTGCCTGTGGCAGCAGGCGGAAGAACGCCCGCGTGAGATACGGCTCGTTGCCATGTCGCAGGAAGGTGTCGCGGTGCAGGTCGTAGACCTCATCGACGGTGCGCTGGTCGAGGTCAGGGCCTAACAAGGTTCCGCAGGTGAGGCCGGCTTCCTGGATGCGGCGCCGCTCGCGCTTCGCGTTCTTGCGGAACCGCGCCGTGAATTCCTCGAGGAAATGGTCGTAGTCGCGGTAGCCGCGGTTGGCCCAGTGGAACTGCACGTCGAATCGAGCCAGCCAGCCCGCCCTGGCGAAGGCTTCGCGCTCGTCGGCGGTCACGAACAGGCCGTGCACCGACGACAGCGCGCGCTGGTGGGCGAAGTCCTCGATGGCGCGCACCAGCGCGGCGCGCGTGGCCACGGGATCGACGCCCGGCCGCAGCAGCAGCCGCGGCGCGGTGGCCGGCGTGAACGGCACGCCCAGCACCAGCTTTGGGTAGTAGGCGAGGTCGTGCTGGGCATAGGCCTGCGCCCAGGAGAAATCGAACACGAACTCGCCGAAGGAATGCGTCTTTATGTAGGCGGGCGCTGCCGCCGCGAGTCCGTGCCCGTCGTGCAGCGTGATCGGCGCGGGGATCCACCCGGTGCGTCCGCCGACGCAACCCGTGGCTTCGAGTCCGGCGAGGAACGCATGGCGCAGGAAAGGCGCGCCGCCGGAATCCAGGGCGTTCCAGGCGCCTGGATCAATGTCCGAGATACTGGTCGAGATACTTGTCCGCATCGAGGGCAGCCATGCATCCGCTTCCCGCGGAGGTGATGGCCTGACGATACACGTGATCGGCCACGTCGCCAGCGGCAAAAACCCCGGGAACGCTGGTGGAAGTCGCGCCGCCCTCGGTGCCGCTCTTGATGGCGATGTAGCCCTCGCGCATCTCGAGTTGGCCGGCGAAGATGCCCGTGTTCGGCGTGTGTCCGATGGCGATGAAGGCGCCGGTGACGTCCAGGTTCTCGATGGTGCCGCCGTGGTGCGTGGGCTTGATGCGCACGCCGGTCACCCCGGAATCGTCGCCGACGATCTCGTCGACGGTGTGGTTCCAGGCGATACGCACCTTGCCGGTCTTCTCGAGCGCGAACAGCCGGTCCTGCAGGATCTTCTCCGCGCGGAACTTGTCGCGCCGGTGGACCACGGTGACGTGGCTGGCGAGGTTGGCGAGGTACAGCGCCTCTTCGACCGCGGTATTGCCGCCGCCCACCACCGCCACGCGGTGATTCTTGAAGAAGAAGCCGTCGCAGGTGGCGCAGGCCGAGACGCCACGGCCGCGGAATTTTTCCTCAGACGGTATGCCGAGGTACTTGGCCGAGGCGCCGGTGGCGATGATCAGCGCATCGCAGGTGTAGCTGCCGTAGTCGCCGTTGAGCGTGTACGGGCGCCTGGAGAAATCCACGGTGTGGATGTGATCGTTGACGATCTCGGTGTTGAACCGCTCGGCATGCGCCTTCATGCGCTCCATGAGCACCGGGCCCGTCAGGCCATGCGCGTCGCCCGGCCAGTTGTCCACCTCGGTGGTGGTCATGAGCTGGCCACCCTGCTCGATACCGGTGATCAGCAGTGGCTTGCGGTTGGCACGTGCAGCATAGACCGCAGCGCTGTAGCCGGCCGGGCCGGAACCGAGGATGACAAGGGAATTATGCCGAGGTGTCGTCATGTATAATTTTGGCCATTCGTGTGGCGTAGAAGCCGATTAGTTTGCGCGCCGGACGCCACTTTCAAGTTCTGGTTTTTTCATGTGCTTATTCGATTGCCGGCAACCGGCAGGCGCGCTGCCCGGCGTCGAAGAGCGCACATGTTAAGAAAGGCGCTCGTCGCGGCCAAGTGCGAGAGCGATCGGTACCTCAATGCGTATTGGAATTCCCCGTGAATTGAAACCCCGCGAAGGACGCGTGGGACTAATCCCTGCTGCCTGCGTCGAACTGGTGCGCGGCGGGCACGAAGTGTTCGTCGAACACCGCGCCGGAGAGAAGAGCGGTTACTCCGACCAGGACTTTCGCGACGTGGGCGTCACCGTGCTGCCCACCGCGGACGAGCTGTTCGCCAAATCCCGGATGATCGTGAAGGTCAAGGAGCCCATCGAGCCCGACCTTGCGCGCTTGCGCAAGGACCACCTGCTGTTCTGCTACCTGCACCTCGCGGCGCTGCCCGAGCTCACGCGGCGCCTGTGCAGCATCGGCCTCACCGCGGTGGCCTTCGAAACCGTCGAAGATCGCGTGGGCCGCCTGCCGCTGCTGGCGCCGATGAGTGACATCGCGGGGCGCCTGTCCATGCAATACGCGACTTCGCTGCTGCACCAGCCGCAGGGCGGCAAGGGCATCTTGTTAGGTGGCGTGCCGGCGGCGAAACGCGGTCGCGTCGTGGTGCTGGGCGCCGGCGTGGCCGGCGGCAATGCCGCGCTGGTGGCCGCCGGGCTCGGCGCCGAGGTCATCGTGTTCGACAAGGATCGCGACAAGATGGTCGCGGCGCGCGCCATGGGCGCCAACGTCACGGCGCTGTATCCGCATGTCTCGGACGTGGCCGAGGCCGTGCGCGGCGCGGACATCGTCGTCGGCGCCGTGCTGGTGACCGGCGCCCGCGCGCCGCACGTGGTGTCCGCCGACATGGTGCGCACCATGGAGCACGGCAGCGTCATCGTGGACATCAGCGTGGACCAGGGCGGTTGCGTCGAAACCACGCGGCCGACCACCTACGAGGCTCCGACTTACCAGTGGGAAGGGGTGACTCATTTTTGCGTCACCAACATGCCCGGCGCGGTGCCGCGCACCTCGTCGCAGGCCCTGTCGGCCGCGATCGCCGCGTACGTGGTCCGCCTGGCCGATGGCCATTCTTCGAACGAAGAGTGGCGCGACGATCCGGGATTGGTCAAAGGCATCAACGTGGAAGCGGGCAAGGTCACTCATCCCGCGCTCATGAGCTGAAGGCTTAGGCTAGAATTCGCCGCTAAATGGCTGAAACTACATACGACCGCACCAAGCCGCAGAAACGCTTCACTGCGGCCGTGTCCCGGGGATTGCGCGAAAGTGCCGTGCTGGCCATGGGCGTGGTCGCCCTCGTCATTCTCGTTTCGCTGGCTTCATACCACCGCGACGATCCGGCGTTCTCTTCCACCGGCGCCAGCGACCTGGGCGTCCAGAACCGCATCGGGCCGTTCGGCGCCGTGGTGTCCGACATCCTGTTCTTCCTGTTCGGGCGGCCGGCCTATCTATTCCCGCTCATGATGGGCGTGGCGTGCTTCTTCATGTTCCGCCAGCGGGGAGAAGAAGAGGGCCGCACGCGCGCCAACAGCGCGGTGCGCATCGGCGGCTTCACGCTGATGCTGTTCGCGAGCTGCGGGCTGGCGACGCTGCACTGGGACGCCGGCATCCTGCGCCAGACGGCCGGTGGCGTGGTCGGCCAGTTCATCGGCAACGGCCTCGCCGCCAACATGAATTTCCTCGGGGCGACGCTGTTCCTGCTCGCCGCCTGGATGATCGGCGTGTCGCTGTCCTTCGGCGTCTCCTGGCTCACGATCGTCGATCGCATCGGTGCCGGCATCTGGAATTTCATCGGCTGGATACGCGCGCGGCGCAGCGTCGCGCGCGACGTGGCCGTGGGCGTGGAAGCCAAGAAGGCGCGCGTCGAGGCGGCCAAGATCGAGGAGAAGAAGGCGGCGGTGCGCGTCAAGCCGCGCATCGAGGCGCCCGCGCCGGTGGTGGAGAAGAGCGAGCGCGTCGAGAAGGAACGACAGGTGCCGCTGTTCGAAGCGTCGAAGGCGGGCTCGCTGCCGCCGCTGCAGCTGCTGGACGATCCGCCGGCGCGTGAGTCGGGCTATTCGCAGGAGGCGCTCGAGGCGATGTCGCGCCTCGTCGAGCTCAAGCTCAAGGATTTCGGCGTCGACGTGGAAGTCGTCGCGGTGCAGCCCGGACCTGTCGTCACGCGCTTCGAGATGCGTCCCGCGCCGGGCGTGAAGGTCAGCCAGATCACCAGCCTCGCCAAGGACCTGGCGCGTTCGTTGTCGGCCATCAGCGTGCGCGTGGTCGAGGTCATCCCCGGCAAGTCGGTCATGGGCCTGGAGATCCCCAACGAGAAGCGCGAGATCGTCACGCTGGGCGAAATCATCAAGTCCAAGTCCTACGACGAAGTGCACTCGCCGCTGGCGCTGGCGCTGGGCAAGGACATCGGCGGCGCGCCGGTCACGGCCGACCTCGCCAAGATGCCGCACCTGCTGGTTGCCGGCACCACGGGTTCCGGCAAGTCGGTGGCCATCAACGCCATGATCCTGTCGCTGCTCTACAAGAGCACGGCCGAGCACGTGCGCCTGATCATGATCGATCCCAAGATGCTCGAGCTCTCGGTGTACGAGGGTATCCCGCACCTGCTGGCGCCGGTCGTAACGGACATGAAACACGCCGCCAACGCCTTGCGCTGGTGCGTGGCCGAAATGGAGCGGCGCTACCAGCTCATGGCCGCGCTGGGCGTGCGCAACATCGCGGGTTTCAACCGCAAGGTGAAGGATGCGAACGACGCGGGCAAGCCGATCCTCGATCCGGTGATGATCGCCGCGGCCGCCAACGATCCCACCATCGACCAGAAACTGATCCCGACGCTCACGCCGCTGCCGTACATCGTCGTGATCATCGACGAGCTCGCCGACATGATGATGATCGTCGGCAAGAAGGTCGAGGAGCTGATTGCCCGGCTGGCGCAGAAGGCGCGTGCCTCGGGAATCCACCTCGTGCTCGCGACGCAGCGTCCGTCGGTGGACGTGATCACCGGGCTCATCAAGGCCAACATTCCCACGCGCATCGCGTTCCAGGTTTCGGCGCGCGTCGACTCGCGCACCATCCTCGACCAGATGGGCGCCGAATCGCTGCTGGGCCATGGCGACATGCTCTACCTGCCTGCCGGCACCTCGTTGCCGACACGCGTGCACGGAGCTTTCGTCTCGGATGCCGAAGTGCATCGGGTCGTCGACGTCCTCAAGAAAACGGGTGCTCCCAACTACATCGAAGACGTGCTCGAAGGGCCGAGTGCACCGCTGGCGGGCATTTCGGGTGAAGGGCCGGCGGCCGGCGAGGGCGGTGGCGCGGATGGCGAACAGGACGCGCTGTACGACGAAGCCGTCAAGATCGTCACCAGCGAACGCAAGCCGTCGATTTCCTACGTGCAGCGGCGGCTCAAGATCGGCTATAACCGCGCGGCCCGCCTGCTCGAGAGCATGGAAATGGCGGGCGTGGTCGGGCCGCTGCAGCCCAATGGCTCGCGCGAGATCCTGGCGGCGGCTCCCGCCGGTGACGATTAGGGCCGCCCTTGCAACCGGTACGCATTCCGCGGGTCGAACTCGCATGACCCGACTCGCCACCCGTGTTTGTTCGTTCGTTCTGCTGGCGTTCAGTGGCGCCGTGGTAGCGGCTTCCGGCACCGTCCTCGATACCTATCTCGCCGATCTCAAGACGCTGCGCGCCGAGTTCTCTCAGGTGGTGACCGACGGCCGCGGCAACGAGGTGCAGCGCGCCACCGGCAAATTCGTGATCCAGCGTCCCGGCAAGTTCCGCTGGGAGCTCACGCCCGACGCCGGCGTCGGGGCGACGCAATCTCCGCAGCTCATGATCGCCGATGGCAAGAACCTCTGGTTCTACGACCGCGATCTCGAGCAGGTGTCGGTGAAGGCGGCGGCCACCGCGCTCACTGCCACGCCCGCCAGCCTGTTGTCGGGTGACGGCAAGCTCGGTGAATACTTCACCGTGAGCGCCGATGGCAGGCGCGACGGATTCGAGTGGGTCAAAGTCGTGCCGACGCGCAGCGATGCCGACTTCCGCGAAGCGCAACTCGCGTTCCGCAACGGCGGATCGGAGCTGGGCCGCATGGTGCTCAAGGACAAACTCGGGCAGACGGTGCGCCTGGATTTCAATTCCAGCGCGCGCAATGTCCCGGTGGCCGAAGCCGAGGTGCAGTTCACGCCGCCCGCGGGTACGGACCTGATCGGCACGCCGGTTCCATGACGCCGCGGACATGAACCTGCCGCGCGTCTGGTGGATCGTGGGAGTCATCCTGGTGCTGATCGCGCTCGTCGTGTGCCTGGTGCCGGGCCGCGAGCTTCCCGGCGCCTTCGAATTCAATGACAAGGTCAGTCATCTCGCGGGCCACGGGCTGCTGGCCGTCTACTTTTCCGGCCTGGTGCCGCGGCGCCGCTGGTGGAAGATTTTCGTGTTCCTGCTGCTGTTCGGCGCCGCCGTCGAAGTGGCGCAGTACTACATGGACGTGGGCCGCGAGGGTGATCCTCGCGACCTGATCGCGAACAGCTGCGGCGCCTTGCTGGGGCTGCTGGCCGGATGGCTGGGGCTGTCGCGCTGGCCGGAATTCGCCACCTGGCTGTTTACCCGGCGGCGGGCCATCCCATGAGCCCCGGCCCGCGCCACACGCAGCCCGACCTGCTGCGCGACGCGCCGGCCGACGATTCTCTGCGGCCCCTGGCGGATCGCATGCGGCCGCGCACGCTCGATGAATTCGTCGGGCAGGAGCAGGTGCTGGGCCCGGGCAAACCGCTGCGCCAGGCGCTCGAGAAAGGGCAGCTGCACTCGCTGATCCTCTGGGGTCCGCCGGGCACCGGCAAGACCACGCTCGCGCGCCTCATCGCGCGGCGCGCCGACGCCGAATTCATGCAACTGTCCGCGGTCATGGCGGGCGTCAAGGACATCAGGGAAGCCGTGGAGCGC
Source organism: Steroidobacteraceae bacterium (assembly GCA_036274075.1). Taxonomy (GTDB): domain Bacteria; phylum Pseudomonadota; class Gammaproteobacteria; order Steroidobacterales; family Steroidobacteraceae; genus CADEED01. The sequence continues at coordinate 34,020 of DASUGK010000170.1, forward strand.
GCACGCGAGGTGCGTGCGATGCGCGGCCGGCGCAGCGTGTTGTTCCTCGACGAGGTGCATCGTTTCAACAAGGCGCAGCAGGACACCTTCCTGCCGTACGTCGAGGACGGCACGCTCACGTTCATCGGCGCGACCACCGAAAATCCTTCGTTTGAAGTCATCAGCGCGCTGCTCTCCCGCGCGCGCGTGTACGTGCTGCGGTCGCTGGGCGTGGATGCCATCGTCCGGCTGCTGCGCCGGGCACTGGAAGACCGTGAGCGCGGCCTGGGTTCCCGCGAACTGATCATCGATGACGAGGCGCTGGTGGCGCTGGCGCATGCGGGTGACGGTGATGCGCGGCGCGCGCTCGGCATGCTGGAAGTCGCCGCCGACCTGGCGGAAACCAGGGACGGCCGCAGCACCATCACTCTCGAGCAGGTGCGCGAGGTCGCGACCGGTGGCCGCCGGCGATTCGACAAGGGCGGCGAGCAGTTCTACGACCAGATCTCCGCGCTGCACAAGGCGGTGCGTGGCACCGACCCGGATGCCGCGTTGTACTGGTACGTACGCATGCTCGACGGCGGCTGCGACCCTCACTACCTGGCGCGCCGCATCCTGCGCATGGCCATCGAGGACATCGGGCTCGCCGATCCACGCGGCCAGCAGATCGCGCTCGACGCCTGGCGGACCTACGAGCGCCTCGGCAGTCCCGAGGGCGAACTCGCCATCGCCAACGCGCTGGTGTACCTGGCCGTGGCGCCAAAGAGCAACGCGGCCTACGTGGCGTACGGGGAGGCACGCGCCGACGTCGAGCAGTTCGGCACGCTCGACGTGCCGCTGCGCTTCCGCAATGCACCCACGAAGCTCATGAAGGAGCTGGGTTACGGCAAGGACTATCGATACGCCCACGACGAGCCGGATGCCTTCGTGCCCGGCGAGCGCTATCTACCTGACGAGATGCCGGACCGGCAATACTACCGGCCCGTGACGCGCGGCCTGGAGATGAAGATCGGCGAGGCACTGGCGCGCTGGCGCGCACAGAACGAGGCGGCGCGCAAGGCCCGCGAAGGCGAGGAAGAAAAATGAAATGGTTGCTGGTCGCGCTGGGAGGGGCGGCAGGTTCGATGGCGCGATATGGTGCGTACCGGCTGTGGCCGGTGGCCGGCACCGGTTTTCCCGTAGCGACCACCACGGTGAACCTGCTCGGCTCGTTCGCCATCGGACTCATATATATGTACGTTGCAGCGCGCGGCCCGAGTGCAGACAATGCGCGCGTTTTCTGGATGACCGGCGTGCTGGGTGGGTTCACTACCTATTCGGCGTTCGCGCTGGAAACGGCACTGCTGGGTTTCTCCTGGACGGGAGTGGCCTACGTGGCCGTGACCGTCGTGGGTTGTCTGCTGGCGACGCTGCTCGGCATGAAAGCCGCCGCGCTGCTCATTTCAATGGCATAGGTCCTGAGGTTTCATGCTCGATTCCAAGCTCCTCCGTTCCGATCCCGCGGCCGTGGCCGTCAACCTGGCGCGTCGCGGATTCAAGCTCGACGTCGCGGCGTTCAGCGCGCTCGAAGAACGCCGCAAGGCGGCGCAGGTGGAATCGGACCGCGTGCGTGCCGAACGCAATGCCAATGCCAAGGCCGTCGGCATGGCCAAGGGAAAGGGCGAGGACGCGAGCGCCTTGCTCAAGCGCGCGGAGGAACTCACGGGCCAACTCGCGGCCAGCGACGCGGCAATTGCGGCCGTGCAGTCCGAGCTCGACAACCTGCTGCTCGGCATCCCCAATCTCCTGCACGAGTCCGTTCCGGACGGCAGCGACGAAACGGCGAACAAGGAAATTCGCCGCTGGGGCACGCCGCGCACCTTCGACTTCAAGCCGCTGGATCACGTGGCGCTCGGCGAGAAGCTGGGTGGCCTTGATTTCGAGACCGCGGCGAAGATCTCGGGCGCACGCTTCTCGGTGATGAAGGGCGGCGTGGCGCGGCTGCACCGCGCGTTGGCGCAGTTCATGCTCGACCTGCACACGCGTGAACATGGCTATACCGAGGTTTATGCGCCGTACCTCGTCCTGGGACAGGCGCTGCAGGGCACCGGCCAATTGCCGAAGTTCGAACAGGACCTGTTCCGCGTGCAGGGCGAGCAGGGCTTCTTCCTGATCCCGACCGCCGAAGTGCCGGTGACCAACCTGGTCCGCGACAGCATCGTCGATGCGGCCAAACTACCGCTCAAGTACACCGCCCACACGCCCTGTTTCCGCTCCGAGGCAGGCGCGGCGGGCAAGGACACGCGCGGTCTCATCCGCCAGCACCAGTTCGAGAAGGTCGAGCTGGTGCATATCGTGAAGCCGGCGGAATCGTATGCGGCGCTGGAAGAGCTCACCGGCCACGCCGAGAAGGTGCTGCAGAAGCTCGAGCTGCCGTACCGGGTGGTCGCGTTGTGTGCCGGCGATATCGGGTTCGGAAGCGCCAGGACCTACGACCTCGAAGTGTGGCTGCCGGGCCAGAACACGTACCGCGAGATCTCCTCGTGCAGCAACTGCGAAGCCTTCCAGGCGCGGCGCATGCAGGCCCGCTGGCGCAACCCGGAGACCGGCAAGCCGGAACCGGTGCACACCCTCAATGGCTCGGGCGTGGCCGTGGGCCGCGCGCTGGTCGCCGTGCTCGAGAACTACCAGAACCCCGACGGCTCGGTGGGCATCCCCAAGGTGCTGCAGCCGTACATGGGCGACGCCGAGCGGATCTGAATCCGGTCCGGCGCGTGGATTCCGCACTCGCCGAAGCCGATGTCCACGAACTCGCGCGGCGCATGCGCGACCTGTCGGTATGGCTCGACGCCGAGAAGGACATCGTCGCGGAACGCACGAGCGGCGCAGGCTCGCCGCACGGGACCGCCTACCTGACGCTGGATGCTGCGAGCCAGGCGCCGGCCGCCTCGCGCAACTCGAACCGCATCCTGCTGTGTGGAACCGAAGGCGGACTGACACAGGCAGGCCTGGCGCAGCTGCTGGAGCGATTCACCCGCCGCGGGATCGGCCGCGTGTTCGCCTGGTTGAGTCCCGGGCCGGAGCTTCAATCGGTTCGGGACTGGCTGGCCGCTCTGTCATTCTCGCGCGTGCCATGGACGCGTTATCCGACGTTATTGCACAGCGCCCCGGCTGAACCGCCACGCGCGCATCCTTTTCAAATACGCGAGGTGGACGCCGAGGCGTTCTCCGCGGCCCGCGGCGCGTTGGGCGAAGCAGTGATGGAGGGTTATGCGCACACGCTCGGAAAGCCCGGCATGCGGCATTACGTGGCCTATGACGCCGACCGGCCCGTCGCCGCGGCTGCGCTGGCCTGCCGCGACGGACTCGGCTATCTCACGTTCGCAGGCACGTTGAAAAGCGAACGGCGCCGCGGTGCGCAGTCGGCGCTGATCGCGCATCGCGTGGCCGTGGCTCAGGCGCTGGGATGCACGCGAATCGTCAGCCGCACGCTGACGATGCTCGAGGATTCGCTGGCCAATCTGCAGCGCGGCGGTTTCCGCGAGGTGTTCGAACAAGAGGTGTACGAATACCGCCGGGAATAGGGGACACACCATCCCGGCGTGTCCCCCGTGTCGCAGAATCGGAGAGGTCCTTCTTCCCCGGTCCTGTTTCAGAACGTCCCCGACGTCGTCTGCGTGCCGCTCCCCGTGTTGTAAGACACCACCCAGGTATCACCCGCGGTGGGATGCGGCGTGCCGGTCCCGCTCATCTGCATGGCAAACAACCTGCCGGTCGCGGCCGGCAGCGTCTGTCCCGGCGCGAGCGTGAAGGTGTACGTGATGGCCGATGCCGTGCTGCTGTTGGCCTGCGTGATCTGCCCGCCGACGGTGTTGTACATGCCAGAGTAGCTCACGCCGGTCGTGCGCTGCACGGTCACCGTGATGGTCAGCGCGGAGATGGTGGAAGTGTTGTCGAGCCGCAGCTGCAGCTCGTTGAACCACGGACTCGCGGTGCCCACCGAGGGCGTCGCGGTCACGGTTCCGCCGCCGCCACTGGTGACCGTCAACGCGACCGTCGTGCTGCGCGACGTCGAGCCCGATGTGCCGGTGATGGTGACATTCGCCGTCCCCAGCGTCGCGGTGCCCGATGCGGTGAAGGTTGCCGTCACCGAGTTGCCGGTGGTCGCGGCCGACGGGTTGAACGCCACCGTCACGCCGCTGGGCAATCCCGTCGCGCTGAAACTCACCGCGCCGGTGAAGCTGGTGCGGTTGATGGCGATGGTGGTGTTCGCCGTCGCGCCGCGCGCCACCGACGTGGCGGCCCCGGGGCCGATGGTGAAGTCACTGCCAGCCGTCACGGTGAGTGACACCGGCGTGGAGCGTGTCACCGAGCCCGAGGTGCCAGTGAGCGTGACGGTCGAGCCGCCGAGCGTCGCGGTGCCCGACGCCGTGAACGTGGCCGTCACGGAGTTGCCCGTGGTCGCGCCCGACGGATTGAACGCCACCGTGACGCCGCCCGGCAGTCCGCTCGCGCTGAAGCTCACTGCGCCCGTGAAATTGGTGCGCGAAATCGCGATCGTGGTGCTGGCCGTGCCCCCGCGCGCCAGCGACAGCGATCCCGGCGATGCGGCGACCGTGTAGTCCTGCGTCACCTGGGCCGTGGTGGCATTGACCGGGGCGCTGGCCGCGGATTGCTTGCCCGACGCATCCAGCGCACGCACGGTGTACGAATACGTCGTGTTGGCGGTGAGGCCGGTGTCGGTGAACGTGAGCCCCGTGACGTTGCCCGCGATGGTCGTACCGCGCGACACCTGGTAGCCCGTGACGCCGACGTCGTCGGTGGAGGCGTTCCAGGCCAGCGATGCCGTGGTCGTGGTCGTACCGGTGACCCGCAGGTTCGTGGGCGTGGTAGGCGGCGTCTGGTCGACGACACCGCCGCCGGGCTCGTTGCCGAAGATGCGCACGCCGTTGTCGTACACCGGGATTCTCTGCACCAGCACCGGCGTCGAGCCCGGCGTCGTGGAAACGCCGGTGTAAGACCAGTCATTGCTTGGATCCCAGGCGCCGGAACTCGCGATGCGGAACTGCACTTCCTTGCGGTAGTTCGACTGGCCGCCCGGGTAGATCTTCACGCCCGTGCAATTGATGGTGACGTAGTAGGTGCTTCCGGAGTGCAGCGTCGGGCCGGTGGGCGCCAGGCACTGGTTGTAGTTGGCGTTGATCGAGATCTGCGCGGGGGTCACGCCTGACTCCAGCGTGAAGTAGTAACGGAAGGAAAGCCTGTCTCCCATGCGCGCCGGCCAGCCCGACTGATTGTTCAGCAGCACCTTGATCTCGGTGAAATTGGTGCCCGAGGCGTTCACCGAGGCTTCCGGGAAGATCTCGTTGCCCACCACGGCTTCCGGCTGCGGGAAGTTGGCGAGCGGTGTGCCGCCGTACTCCTGCGCGAGGCGCGCGAGCGCGCCGGTGAATGCGGCGTTGTAGTCGGTGGCGACCTCGTTGTTCACGAAATTGCCGCGGTCGTCGGAGTAGGAGGAGCCGTCGTTCGGCGACGACGGTCCGCCGACCAGCGCACCGTAGAGGATGTGGCGGCTGATGGTCGGGGAGGTGATCTGGTCGGTCCACGAGCCATGCGCCGTGCGATGGTGCGGATTGCGCGGCGGGTTGACGCCGAAGCCGACCACGTAGCTGCGGTTCTGCGGATTCAGGCCGAGCGCATAGTCGATCTGCCGCTTGGCGAAATCGTGGTAACGCGCCTTGAGCACGGTGTCGGTGATGGCATCCGAATACACGAACGCGACGAAGGCCGTGTTGGCCGCGTAGCGCAGCGAGCCCCACTGGTCGAGATGCGCCTGGCCGCCGGGACTGTAGTTGACGCGCGTGCCGTCCGCGCCGAGCGCGGTGCCGCCCACGGTCCACCAGTTGAGCCAGCGTTGTGAATCCTGGTGGTACTGCGTGGCATTCGTGAGCTTGGCCAACAGCACGTAGCTGCCATAGGACTTGTCGTCCCAGGCATGCGTCCACTTGTACGACTTCACCGTGGACTGCTGCTGGTTGGACAGGTTGGCGTAGTAGCTCTGCGCCTTGTCGAGGAAGGCCTGCTCGTTGGTGGCCCGGTACAGCCAGATGGCGCCCCAGACGAGCTCGTCGTTGTAGCCGCTCCAGGAGTTGTAGTACCCGGACGCATCGGTGATGCAGTCCGAATACTTGCCGCGGTAGGTGTCGGCGAAGGTGTAGAGCTGCCGCGCGTGCGAGAGCAGGGTGTTCGCGTAGGTGGGATCGGTGGGGCGGAACGCGATCGAAGCCGCGGCCATGGCGGCCGCGGTCTCACCGGCGAGATCCGATCCCGGGCACGACGTGGTGACGCGATACGAAGGCCGCGCCATCTGCATCACTTCTGCGGGTCCCCACCAGGCATGGTCGGCGCCGCCATTGCCGACCTGGCCGTACAACTCGTTGGCCGTGGGATGCGCCTTGATGAAGTAGTCGGTGGCCCACTTCAGCTGGTCGAGCGCGGCGTTCAGCTGGCCGGTCGATACGTAGGCATTTCGATAATCGACCAGGCCCCAGGCCAGCATCGTTGCGCTGGCGGCCATGGGCAGGCCGAACTTCACGTGGTCGCCGGCGTCGTACCAGCCTCCCGTGAGATCGCGGCCGACGTCCGCGCCGTCGGTCATGCCCGAGTCGCCGCGCCAGTTCACGCGGTTGCCCGCCGGCAGGTCGCCGGAGCGCTGCGCCTCGTAGAAGAACAGCGATTTCTGCAGGGCTTCGCCGTAGTTGAATGACTGTGAAAAGAGCTGTGGCGCAACCAGCGCCAGGCACACCGCGAACCAGCGGGCGTGCCGAGACCTTCGGCTATCCATGTCCGTCCCCCTCGGTTGTCTAACAACCAGCGGCGCAGAGCTTATGCCGCGCGGCGGCGCCGTCTATTGCGGAAAATACGTTGCGGGAGAGTACCAAGGGTCCAGTCACTGTCGCGTGTGCAACGCGTCGAGACAACCGGGACAAACTTGTCAGTCGTGGGATGTCTCGCGGAGATCGGGACCGGCAGGTGCAGGCCAGCGCCGACAGACAACCGGCGCGCGAGTCAGTCGCGCACGGTGGCGAGCACGCGCAGCCCGAGCGCCACCATCGCGGCGCCAAAGGCGCGGTCGATCCAGTGTCGAATGGCGAACAGGCGGTCGCGGATCGCGCTGTGCGCGAATAACAGCGCCACCAGCGAGAACCACAGCCACTGCAGCAGCATGATCCAGGCGCCGTAGATCACCAGCGTCGGGACGGGCAGTGACGGCGACAGCACGACGGTGAACAGCGCGAGGAAGTAGATAGGCGCCTTCGGATTGAGCGCATTGCAGAGGAAGCCGCCCAGTACCTGGCGCAGGGCCGACGACGGCGCGGCCGGGGCAGCCGCGGCGGGAGCCACGCCGTTCTTCCGTGAGCGCAGGCCCATGAAGCCGAGGTAGAGCAGGTAGCCGCCGCCGAGCAGCTTGATGGCCGTCATCCAGTGCGCCGAGTGCGCGATGACGGCCGCGAGCCCCGCCGCCGAGTACACGATGTGGATCGACAGCCCCAGGGCGATGCCGGCGCTGGCGAGCAGGCCAGCGCGCCGGCCCTGCACCAGCGACTGGCGCGTGACGTAGGCGAAGTCCGGTCCCGGCGAGGCGGCCGCGAGCAGGTGTACGACGGTGATGACGGCGAAGCCGTGCCAGAAATCCATGTGGGTTCCGCTGAGCAGCGAGGCGGCGATCGCCGCCTCCCCGCGACGTTTTCAGAACAGCCAGTTGATGAAGTTCGTCCATCCCCCGGCGATGGGATCGAGCAGGCGATGGGCCGAGGCGGGGGCACTGGCCAATATCAATGCGCTGGCCAGGATCAGGCCGGCACCTTTCTTAGACATTCTGGTTCTCCTTGTCACGTTGGTTTGGCCGTCATGGACTGCGCAAATCGGTGATTTGCGGGCTCGATGATACTCGCTGGACCGGATGCCGGGTTTACAGTAGCTTGCGCGCGCAATCCGCGTCCCGGAGGGGTGGCAGAGCGGTTGAATGCACCGGTCTTGAAAACCGGCATCGGAGCGATCCGATCGTGGGTTCGAATCCCACCCCCTCCGCCATCCGCCATATCCCTATCCGCCGCGAGCCGCATCGGCGAAAATTTCGGCGGTGCCGTCCCCGTCCAGAATCTCCATCCTTCGCTGCCTTGCCCCGTTCGGCCTGCTCGCCGCGTCGAGCGCCTGGGCGCAGACTCCCGGCGAGCGCGCCGAGGACCAGGCCGTCGGTTCGTCCGTCAATTATGTATTCGCCACGGACCTGGGCAGCGGTGTGTACGACCTCGACGGCCGCACGCTGCAGATCTACAAGCTCACTTATGAGAAGGAGCTGCGCGAGTCCACGCCGGAGCAGCTCGGCGTGCGCTTCGACCTGCCCGTGACCTTCGGTTTCTTCGACTTCAAGCCCACCGACGTGTTGTCCAGCGGATTGCCGACACGCGTCGACAGCTTCAGCGTGGTGCCGGGCATCGAGCTCGACTACCTGATGGAAGGCGGCTGGCACCTCATTCCCTACGCGCGCGCCGGATTCAGCGTGGCGTCGAGCAGCGTCGATGGCTGGTTGTACGGCGCCGGCCTGCGCGTGGAACGCAAGACCGACTTCCACGGCTGGGACAAGTTCACGCGCGCCGAGCTGGCGTACGCCGGCGTGAACTATCGCAAGGACATTCCCGCCGACCAGTTCGTGCGGCTGCGGTCGGGCTTCGATTTCACGCGCGGCCTCGACTGGAGCATCGCCGATCGCAAGGTGGAGCTGGGCCTCTACGCTGTGTTCGACATCATCGTCGATCCGCCCACGGTGCTGCTGGACCAGAGCCAGCAGCAACCCATGCAGGCGGAGTTCGGCTTCACGCTGGCCACGCGCCCGCGCTACAGGATCTGGAAGTTCGACGCGCCACGCCTCGGGTTCGGTTACCGCCTCGCGGGGACACTATCGGCGTGGCGCTTCGTGATCGGCGTTCCGTTCTGAACCTCTACGCGGCCGGCGCGTATTTCTCGAAGGGTGCGAGTTGTGACGCCAGCGCCCGCTGGAAGGCCGGGCGCGCTTCGCAGCGCGCCTGGTAAGCCGCGAGAACTGGCAGGTCATTCACCAGGTCGGTACCGCGCAGGATGCGCAGCACCGTGGTCATGACCAGGTCGGCGCCTGTGAACTCGTGCTCCAGGTAGTCGCGTCCCGCGAGCGAGCTGGCCAGGCCTTCGAGCCGTTCCAGGACCTGCTTCTCCGCGCCGGGCCGGCGCAATTTCGCCCATTCCTCGTTGGCGAAGAACAGATCGATGCTCGCGAGATTCTGTACCGCCGGTTCGACCGAATTCAGCGCGGCAAACATCCAGGCGATGGTGCGCGCGCGCTTCGCGGCATCGGTGGGGAGCAGCGTGGCGCATCGCTGCCCGATGTGCAGGACGATGGCGCCGGATTCGAAGAGCGTCAGCCCATCTTCTTCATACACGGGCACCTGCCCGAAGGGCTGGAGGGCGCGATGTGCGGACGCCTTGTGTTCCCCGACACTCAACAATTTCTCCTCGTACGGAAGGCCCGCTTCTTCCAAGGCCCAGCGCACGCGCAGGTCGCGCACCAGGCCCTGGGCGAAAGAGGGCACCCACTTGAACGCAGTCAGGCGAATGTTGGACATGGCGATTCCTCGTTCAGGCGGACTCGCCGCGAAATGCATCGAGCTTCTCGAGCGCCCGGGTCCACCCACCGTTGTGAGCGTCGCGCTTGGCTTCCGGCAGCTGCTCGTGGGTGACCACGACTTCGGTTTGTTTGCCGCGCGGCAGGAAGTCGACCGTAACCAGGCTGTCGCGATCCCCGGTGTGCGGCGAGACCCACGTGAATACCAGGCGGCGCGGACGATCGATGATGCGATACACGCCGCTGTGCGGGATGACGCCCGCATCGGCATGCATGTTGATCTCAAAGCGGCCGCCGACCCTGGGTTCGACCGTGGCTTGCGTTTTCTGGATGGCGGCACCGGGACGCATCCAGATGGCCAGCGCTTCGGGGTCGAGCCAGGCATCGAAGAGATCCTCGGCAGAGGCTGCGATGTTGCGCCGTACGACGACGGCGGCGGGGGCAATGGCGGCGTTCATTGGCGTTTCCTTTTCCTGTGAGTCACAT
>DASUGK010000171.1:0-58983 GCA_036274075.1 Steroidobacteraceae bacterium
GGGCCCATCCGCCTGCTGCCGCGGCTGCAGGAAAAGATCGACGCCAACTACCCCGGCACGCGCCTCGCCATCACCGAGTACAACTACGGCGCTGCCAACCACATCTCCGGCGCCATCGCGCAGGCCGATGTGCTCGGCACCTTCGGCCGCGAGGGTGTGTTCGCCGCCAACCTGTGGCGGCTGGTGTCCAACAACAACTTCCTGTACGGCGCATTCGAGGTCTATCGCAACTACGACGGTGCCAACAGTACTTTCGGCAACACCAACATCCGCGCCACCAACAGCGACATCGTCAATGCGTCGGTCTACGCCAGCGTCGACACCGGCACCCCGGGCCGCATGGTGATCGTGTGCATCAACAAGAGTGACTCGGCACAGACCGCGGGCATCGCCGTGACGCACACGGTTCAGTTCAACAAGGCCGAGGTCTACCAGCTCACCGCCGCGAGCTCATCGCCGCAGCGCCAGGCCGACATCGACATCACCCTGACCAACGCCTTCCAGTACAACATGCCGGCCAACAGCATAAGTACCCTCGTGTTATTGCCATAAATAGCTGAATACTGACAAAAAGGGGACAGATCTATTTTCCGGGCGTGGCGCCGCCGAAAATAGATCTGTCCCCTTTTTTGGAACTGGTTCGCAGTTTCCGGGAAGGGGCGGCGGCGCGTGCCGCTGGCGGCGAAAACCCCCTGTTAGGCTGAATCCAAATCGAGCCCCCGGGAAGGGGCCTGCGCCTAATAAAGAAGAATCGGGGTCTCGCCATGTCGATTCGTACCCGCGTTGCGGCCGCAATGGCCGCATTGGTCTTTGCCACCGCCGCATTCGCCGACAACGTGCGCGGCACCTGGTCGCCGCCGTTTTCCTGGCCGCTGATCTCCGCGCACGCGGTGCTCACTCCCGACGGCCGCGTGCTCACGTACGGCACCGACGGCAACGGCAAACAGACCGGTTACTTCATCTATGACGTGTGGGATCCGGCCGCGGGCACCAGCGGCGGCGGCCACCTCACGCTGCCCAACGCCACGCAGACCGACATCTTCTGCAGCTCGCAGATCATCATGCCGCAGAGCGGCAACATCTTCGTGGCCGGCGGCGACAACTGGACCGGCAGCGGCACCACCAACACCGGCAACAACAACACCAACATCTTCAACCCGCTGAACAACACCCTCGCGCGCGGCAACAACATGAACCGCTCGCGCTGGTACTCCACGTCCACCACGCTGCTCAACGGCGAGATCTACATCCAGGGCGGCACCAGCGGCGGCGACCGTCCCGAGATCCGCGGCAACGACGGTACGTTGCGCCTGCTGTCGAACGTGAACACCAGCGGCTATTCCGAAACCTATCCGCGCAACTTCCTTGCGCCCGATGGCCGCGTGTTCGGCTTCGACAACGCCGGCAAGATGTACTACGTCAACCCGGCGGGCACCGGCCTGCTCACCACGGCGGGCCAGCTGCCGGGCGCCACCAGCTGGACCGCCAGCGCCGCGATGTTCCAGCCGGGACGCATCATCCAGATGGGCGGCGCCTCGAGTGCCGCGCTGGTCATCGACATCAACGGCGTGCAGCCGGTTGTGACCACAACGCAATCCATGTCCTCGCAGCGCCAATGGGTGTCCGCCACCGTGCTGCCCGACGGGCGCGTGCTCGGCACCGGCGGCAGCAGCGTCGAGAACCAGCTCAACGGCGTGAACAACGTGGCGGAAATCTGGAATCCCGCCACCGGCACCTGGACGCAGGGCGCCGCCGGCACCAACGCGCGCCTGTACCACTCCTTCGCGCTGCTGCTGCCGGATGCCACCGTGCTCGTGGGCGGCGGCGGCGCGCCCGGCCCACTGGTGAACCTCAACTCGGAGATTTACTACCCGCCGTACCTCTACGACTCCACGGGCGCGCGCGCCGCGCGTCCGTCCATCATCTCGGCGCCCGACACCGTGATGCCGGGCCAGCTATTCCAGGTCGGTTTCTCGGGCGCGAGCAGCATCAGCCGTGTGTCCTTCATCAAGACCGGCTCGACCACGCACAGCAACAACATGGACCAGCGCTACCTGCAGCTGCCGTTCACCGCGAACGGCAACCTGCTCGACGTGCAGCTGCCATCGCGCGCCGGCGATGTGCCGCCGGGGTATTACATGCTGTTCGTGCTGAATTCCCAGGGCGTGCCCTCGGTGGCGCGCATGGTGCGCGTCGGCATCACCACGGCCGATCCGGGCACCGGCGATTTCATCGCGGCCGCCGGCGGCAACGGTGGCGGGCCCTTCACGCTGGCTTGCGAGACCAACGAAGTCATGGTGGGCGTGCGCGGCAGCACCGCGACCTACGTCAACCAGGTCGGTCCGCTGTGTGTGCCCGTGAACCAGAGCGGGCAGTGGATCGGCAGCCCCGTCGAGCGCGGCATCACCGGCGGCGCGGGCACGACCAACTACTCGAAGATCTGTCCCGCCAACCAGGCGATCGCCGGCTTCCGCGGCCGCTTCAGCACCTACGTCGACCAGCTCGACTTCGAGTGCCGCCCGCTGGCCTCCAACGGCAAGCTCACCGGCAATGGCACCTTCCTCGGCGCCGTCGGCCCGAACACCGGCACCGCGCAGGGCCCGTGGCGCTGCGACTCGGGCAATCCGGGCTTCGCGTTGTACGGCCGTTCCGGAAGCTGGATGGACAACTTCGGCCTGCAGTGCCGCCAGGCCTCGGTCACCGTGGTCAACACGCCGCCGACGCTCGCCAACCCGGGCAGCCAGTCCTCGCCCGTGGGTTCGGCCGTCGACGTTCCGGCCAGCGCCTCCGATCCCGACGGCAACACGCTGACCTTCAGCGCCATCGGTCTGCCGCCCGGCCTGTCCGTGAACACCAACACGGGCCGCATCACCGGTTCGCCGACCACGGCCGGCAACTACGCCGTCGCGCTCAGTGTCTTCGACGGCACCGTGAGCGCCACCGTGAACTTCTCCTGGACCATCACCACGGTGGTGCCGTTCTCGCTCGACCCGCTGCCTCCCGCCACGCCGAAGCTCGCGGGCACGCCGGTGAGCTACACCGCCAGCGCGCGCAACGGCGTCAACGTCACCTACAGCTGGTTCTTCGACGACGGCACGCCGGCCACCGCGCCGTCGAGCTCGCCGACCATCACGCACACGTTCGCGAACCCCGGCATCTACTACGTGACCGTGACCGCGTCCTCGCAGGGCAGCGCCTCGTTGTCCGAGACCGTGGCGCAGTCCATCTACCTGCAGCCCACCGCCAACAAGCCCACGATGTCCAGCAACATCCTGTACGAAAACGCCAACGGCGGCCGTATCTGGGTGGTCAACCAGGACAACAACTCGGTGTCGGTGTTCAACGCGTCCACGAACGCGAAGATCGCCGAGATCACCGTGGGCACGGGACCGCGCACGCTGGCCATCGCGCCCAACGGCTTCATCGCCGTGGTGAACAGGCACTCTGGCACCATCAGCGTGATCCATCCGACCAGCTTCGTGGTCGGACTCACCTTGACGATGCCCGCCGGCTCGCAACCCTATGGCATCGCGTTCGCGCCGACCGGCGGCTTCGCCTTCGTGACCCTCGAGGGCTCGGGACAGCTCGTGAAACTCAACGCGGCGACTGGCGCCGTGGTGAGCACGCTCAACGTGGGCAGCAACCCGCGGCACGTGTCGGTGAACGCGGATGGCACCCAGGTCTACGTGTCGCGTTTCATCACGCCGCCGCTGCCGGGTGAGGGCACGGCGCAGGTCCAGCCGGGAACGGCCGGTGGTGAAGTGGTGCAGGTGTCGGCCGCCAACATGACGGTGACCCGCACCATCACGCTGCGTTACAGCGACCTGCCGGACTTCGAGATCCAGGGCGCCGGCATCCCCAACTACCTCGGCGCCATGGCGATCTCGCCGGATGGCGGCAGCGGCTGGGTGCCGTCGAAGCAGGACAACATCCTGCGCGGCACGCTGCGCAACGGCTCGAATCTCAACTTCCAGAACACCGTGCGCGCCATCACCTCGCGCGTCAACCTCGGCACCGGCGTCGAGGACCTGGCCTCGCGCGTCGACGTGGACAACGCCAGCCTCGCGAGCGCCGCGCTGTTCGATCCGTACGGCAACTATCTCTTCGTGGCGCTGGAGACCAGCCGCGAAGTGGCGGTGCTCGATGCGCAGGGCCGTTACGAGATCTTCCGCTTCAACGTGGGCCGCGCGCCGCAGGGCCTGGCGATTTCGGCTGACGGCAACCGCCTCTACGTGAACAACTTCATGGACCGCACCGTGGGCGTGTACGACCTGTCGCGCCTGCTGACGCGCGGCGAATCGAACGTGCCGCCGGTCGCGACACTGCCGGCCGTGGCCACCGAGGCGCTGAGCGCGCAGGTGCTCAAGGGCAAGCAGTTCTTCTACGACGCGCGCGACACGCGCCTGGCGCGTGACGGCTACATGAGCTGCGCCTCCTGCCACAACGACGGTGGCCACGACGGCCGCACCTGGGATCTCACCGGCATGGGCGAGGGCCTGCGCAACACTGTGAACCTGCGCGGCCGCGCTTCCACGGCGCAGGGCTTCCTGCACTGGTCCGGCAACTTCGACGAGCTGCAGGACTTCGAGGGCCAGATCCGCGCGCTGGCCGGCGGCACCGGCCTCATGAGCGACGCCGACTTCAACACCGGCACGCGCAGCCAGCCGCTGGGGACCACCAAGGCGGGCGTGAGCGCGGACCTGGATGCGCTGGCCGCCTACGTGGCCTCGCTCAACACTTTCGCCAACAGCCCGCTGCGCAACAACGGCGCGTTCACCGCCGCGGCCACCGCGGGCCGCAACGTGTTCATCGCGCGGAACTGCGCGCAGTGCCATGGCGGCACCTCGTTCACGGACAGCGCGGCCGCCAACCTGCGCGACATCGGCACGATCAAGCCGTCGAGCGGCAGCCGCCTGGGCGGCCCGCTGAACGGCATCGACGTGCCCACGCTGCGCGACGTGTGGGCCACGGCACCGTACCTGCACGACGGCTCGGCGCCGACGATTGCTGCTGCCATCAGCGCGCACAACGGTGTGTCGCTGAGCGCCACGGACCTCAACAACCTGGCCGCCTATGTCGCCGAGATCGGCGCGCAGGAGTCGAGCGCACCGGCACCGGCGCCAAACAATCCGCCGACGCTCGGCAACCCGGGCAACCAGAACGGCACTGTAGGCGTGGCGGTGAATCTCTCGCTCACGGCCAGCGATCCGGAAGGCCAGACGGTGACGCTCACGGCCGCCAACCTGCCCACCGGGCTCACCATCAACAGCGCCGCGCGCACCATTACCGGCACGCCGACTGCGCAGGGCACGTTCAACGTGGCGCTGACGGCCAGCGACGGCGTCAACAACGTGACGCAGAACTTCACCTGGACCATCGCGCCGGCGCCTAACAACCCGCCGGTGCTGGGCAACCCGGGCAACCAGGCCGGCACCGTCGGGGTGGCGGTGAACCTGTCGCTGACGGTCAGCGATCCGAACGGCGATACCGTGACGCTGACGGCGACGGGCCTGCCGGATGGCCTGGCCATCAACAGCGCGGCACGCACCATCTCCGGCACGCCGACCACGCCGGGGACGTTCAGCGTGACCGTGACGGCCAGCGACGCATCGCTGAGTGCCTCGCAGAGCTTCAGCTGGAACATCGCCGCGGTGCCGACGCAGCCGCCGGTGTTGAACAATCCGGGCAACCAGTCCGGCACCGTCGGCGTGGCGGTGAGCCTGTCGCTCACGGCCAGTGATCCGGGTGGCTACCCGCTGACGCTCGCCGCCAGCGGCCTGCCCAGCGGGCTCAGCCTGAACGGCGCCGCGCGCACCATCAGTGGCACTCCGACCACGGCCGGCACGTTCAACGTGACGGTGACGGCCAGCAATGGTCCGTTCAGCACGCCGCAGAGCTTCTCCTGGACCATCGATCCGGCGCCCAACCTGGCACCGGTGCTGACCAACCCGGGTAATCGCACGGGCACGGTGGGCACCGCGGTCAATGTCTCGATTGCGGTCAGCGATCCGAACGGCGATCCGATCACGTTGAGCGCGACGGGCCTGCCGGCGGGACTCACCGTCAACAGCGGCGCACGCACCATCACGGGCACGCCGACGACGGCGGGCACATACAACGTGACGCTGACCGCGAGTGACGCGGAGTTCAGCGTATCGCAGGGCTTCACGTGGACCGTCAACGAAGCACCCGACACGACCGCGCCATCGCAACCGGGCCTCACGGTGGCCGTGGGCAACGGCCGGCCGCTGCTCACCTGGACGGCGTCCACCGACAACATCGGCGTGACGGGTTACATCGTCTATCGCTCGACCAATGGCACGCAGGGCAGCGAGGTGGCGCGCACCGCGGGCAACGTCACGAGCTGGTCCGACCCGTCGTTCCAGGAGAACGTGGCGTACACGTACTCGGTCAGGGCTTTCGACGCGGCTAACAACCAGGGTGCGTTGAGCGCGTTGCGCTCGCTCACCGTCAACGTCATCCCTTCGACGCCGACGCTGTCGGTGTCACTGAATGGCAGTGGCGACCCGGTGCTCACCTGGACGGCCTCCACCGACAACGTCGGCGTGGTCGACTACCTCGTGTATCGCTCGACGGATGGAGGAGTGGGTGTGGCAGGAAGCGGCAGTGTGACGGGACTGACCGGCGTCGACATCTGGTCGACTCCCGGCGTGCGCTACTACTACAACGTGCGGGCACGTGACGCAGCCGGAAACCTGAGCGACCGGTCGCCCATCGTGTCCATCGTGGCGCAATGAAGACGCTGCTGGCCGCGATCACCCTGACGCTGGCGGGAGACCTCGCCACGGCGGCGCCGGCCCCGGCGCCGCTGCCGGCGCTGGAGCGCGTGATGGTCATCGAGCCGCGCGCCGTGGGCGATCTCGCCATGAAGGACCAGGACGGCAAGCCGCGCCGCCTCGCCGATCTCGCCGGCGCGCCCGCGCTGGTGTTCTTCGGCTTCACGCATTGCCCGGACGTCTGCCCGACGACACTGCAGAAGCTGGCGATGATCAAGTCGGCCAAGGCCAAGGAAATGGCCGGCGTGCGCGTGGTGCTGGTCAGCGTGGACGGCGAGCGCGACACGCCCGAGGTGCTCGATAAATTCCTCGAGCGCTTCGACAAGGACTTCGTCGGCCTGACCGCGCCCTCGGCCGACGTGCGTGAACTCGCGCTGAAATTCTCCGCGCCCTTCTTCAAGGATCCGCCGAAGACCGGCGGGTATTCCATCCAGCACTCGAGCCGGGTCTACGCACTCGACAAGCAGGGCCGCTTGCGCGCCGAGTTGTACGACGCGCCGGCCGACGCCACGGCCGCCCTGGCGCGCGCGCTGCTCGCCGAGTAGAAAATGGGGACATTCCTCGTTTCCTAGCAAACGGGGACAGGGCTGAATGCCGCGCTCGGGTGCCGAGTTCCATTCAATGCCTTTCGTGGCCCGAATGGAGATCGGCGAGGAGGAGCGTCCACGCGCCGTGGAGGTGCCCCGTCAGGTGCGACTTCAACGTGCCGAAAGGCGCGTAGCGACGACGAGCGAACGCCGAGAATTCCCGTCCGGGAATTCTCGAAGCGCGATCTCCCTTGAGGGCCACGAAAGGCATTGAATGGAACTCGGCACGCGGACGACCCCGCCCAGCCCTGTCCCCGTTTGCTAGGAAACGAGGAATGTCCCCATTTTCCATTTTCCAGGGCGGCAAAAAAAAGCGGCGCCCGAAGGCGCCGCAATTCGTATCACTGGATGTGCTACGGACCGGTCTTAGTACCGGCCGCGGCCACCGCCGCCACCGAAATTGCCGCGCGGGGCGCCACGATCACGCTCCTGCGCTTCGTTGACCTTCAGCGGACGACCGCCGAAGTCCTTGCCATCGAGCGCCTGCATGGCGCGGGTGGCATCGGCATTCGGCATTTCGACGAAACCAAAACCGCGTGGGCGGCCGGTCTCGCGGTCGTTCACCAGGGACACCTTGTCGACGGTGCCGTGGGTGGCAAAGAGGGCGCGCACCTGGTCTTCGGTGGCGGAGAAAGGAAGATTTCCAACGTAAAGTTTCGTCACAAAACAACTCACAAAAAAAGAAACACGGTGGCAGGCTCACAGCCCTGCCGGCTGTCGGTTCGCGAATACTTTGGAGGTGACGACACCGGGAATGCGGGGTCGTATCAACGAAAGAATCAGCAACCGCGGCGCACGGTACAGGAAAGACTGGTCCGAAGCGACATTTTCCGCAGAAATCTGGCGTCAGCCGGTTCCCGCACCCCGCATGGGGTGCAGGTCCGGCCGGTTTCGCTCCTTATTAATGCAAATGCGTTTAATGCAGCTGGCCGCGGATTTCGCCGCCCGGCCACTTGCTGGAATGGACGTTGGCGTAGGCCGTGCCATCCCGCATGGCCGCGACGATCTCCGCGAAGGCAGCCGCCTCGATGCCCTGGCCCGTCGGGCCGATGATGTGGTCCGGGGTGATGACGCCAGACACCTCGGCCGGGCCCACCGGGCAGGCCTGTGGTAGCGGTCCCGGCGGCGGCGCCAGGTTCGAGCACAGGAAGAAGCTCACGCCGCCATTCACGGACTTCTGGCCGAAATGCACGTGGGCCTGCTGCACGTCGCCTTCGAGCGGGTCGTAGGTCAGCTTGAAGGTGATGGTGTTGGCCTTGGTGTCCACCCAGGCCCAGAAGCGGCCCTTGGCCGTGGTGGAGATGGCGGGCACTTCCTGGAAGCCGATCAGCTCGGCACTCACGAAGAACCGGGAACGGTCCCGGCCGTGGTTGCGGTCATTATCGTCGCCGGCCAGTGCCATCAAACTACTTGCGCCGAGGACGGCGGCGATGCCCGCCAGCCCGGCCCTGGTGAATCTGTTGCCCATGGTTGTCCCCTGAAGTTGGCTAAAGTTGGAGTTCTGGAGGTATCGAGCCAATGTCCCCTTTCGCCCTTTTGTTCCCCATGCTGGCGCTGGTCCTCCTGACCTTCGGCGTCGCCGTGTTGTTGTTTCGGGCGCGAGTGCGCTCGGTGCGCGAAGGCCACACCCCGGTGAGTTACTTCAGGGTGTTCCACGGTTCCCCGGAACCGGAATTCCTGGCCCAGCGGACCCGGCACTACATCAACCTCTTCGAGACCCCGGTGCTGTTCTACGCCGGCTGTCTGGCGGCCATGGTGGCCGGAGTCACCGGGCCGGTGGCGGTGGCGCTGGCATGGGGGTATGTCGCAGCGCGATTGGTCCACGCCTGGGTGCACCTGGGGGCCAACCGCGTAAGGCATCGCCTGAGGGCGTTCCTGGCGGGGTGGATTTTCTTGCTGGGTCTATGGGGTTATGTCTGCGTCACGGTGGCCTTGCGCTAGAAATCACCCGTATCATTTTCGCTCCAAACTAGAACATCGCCAGGGAAGGCGGGTGGGAGTCGGCTTTGAAAACAGGATTTCGCGCCGCGGCCTTCTGGCTGCTGGCGTCAGCTGCGTCGGTGCAGGCGCAGCAGATGCAGGTCCAGTTCGCCGAGAAGGTGAACCTGGCGGCCAGGGCGGGTGAGGTCGAGTTCGATGCCTATGGACGGCGCTTCACGCTGACCCTCTCGGTCAACGACCGGCTGTTCAACAAGCTATCCACGGCACAGAAGGCCCGCATTTCCACGTCGCAGGTGTTGCGCGGCAAGATCACCGGCGTCGACGCATCCTGGGTGCGGCTGGCCCCGGTGAACGGCAGCCTCGAAGGCGCCATATGGGATGGCCGCGAGTTGTACGCAGTCACCAGCGCCGGGAGCATCGCTCCGTACCTGGTCACACCGGTCGAAGCCTTGCCCGGCCAGGCGGTGATCTACCGCTTGTCCGACACCATCAATGGCCTGCCGGAGCAGTTCTGCGGCGTCGAGCCGCGCCGCCCAGTGTCGACCGCGCCTGGCACCACCGCGCTAAAGCAGTACCAGCAGGTGATCGCCGAACTGCAGGCCATGGCGGCCATCACGCCCACCGACCAGCTCGAGGCCTCGCTGATTGCGGACACCGAGTTCCAGACCGGAACGCCGGCCACCAGCACCGAGGCCATGATCGCGCGCCTCAACATCGTCGACGGAATCTTCGCCGAACAGGTCGGCGTGCTCATCGTGCCCTCCGAGATCCGGCTGCTGCCCGCCGGCAATCCGCTCACGTCGTCGGATGCGGAGACGCTGCTCGACCAGCTCGCGACTTACCGCGACACCACGCCCGCCGTGGCCAGCGCCGGCCTGGCGCACCTGATGACGGGCAAGATCCTGGACGGCAATACCATCGGCATTGCCTACGTCGATGCGCTGTGTGACCACAAGTACGGCGTGGGACTCAGCAGCAATTCGGACATCGCCATCGGCAATGCCGTGGTGATGGCGCACGAACTGGGCCACAACTTCGGCGCCGAGCACGATGGCGTGGCCGGCGGCGCCTGCGAAACGACGCCCCAGAACTTCCTGATGTCGCCGTACTACACCGGCAACATCTTCTTTTCGCAGTGCAGCCGCGACACCATGGCGCCAAAGGTGGCCGCCGCACGCGGCATCTGCATCACGCCGGCAAACTACGCCGACCTGAGCGTGACGGTGCCGTCGCCCATCACGGCTGACGTCGACTCCACGTTCTCCGTGCCGGTGACGGTGCATGCGCAGGGCAATCGCGCGCCGACGAACGTTACGCTCGAGGTGGACCTGGCGCCGTCGATGAGCCTGCAGGACGTGGTGGCGAACGACACGGCTTGCACCATGACCGGCATCACCGTGGTGTGCGCGCTGCAGAACGTCACGGTCGGCGAAGATCGCGTCGTCGAGCTGCGACTCGAGAGCGCCGACATTGCGCAGTTTCACTTCATGGCGCGGGTCGATGCGGACAACGACCACCTGGTCGACAACAACCAGGCGCAGTTCGACGTCAACGTGCGGTCCGCGGTCGATCTCGCGCTGCAGATGAGCGTGGATCACGACACGGTGTACACGACGGATCCGTTCGAGATCACGGTGGATGTGACTTCGACGCGCACGCAGGCGGCGAGCGGCGCGAGGCTCGATATCAACTTGTTCAGCTTCCTGGTGGACTCGTTCAGTGCCGGCCCTCATGCCTGCGTGCTCATGAACGACAACCACGCGTTGCGTTGCAACCTCGCTGACATTGCGCCCGGCACCACCACTCGCATCACCCTGCGCGCGCACAGTGCGTCCGCACAGTCGAGTTCCGTCCAGGCTGGCATCCAGCTTGTCGGCGACGACGATTTTTCCAACGACCAGAGCCAACTGTTCGTTACCGTGCTCCCGGATCGCGCGGTCGGGATCGCAGTCTCCACCGAACAGCTGTATGCGGCCGTGAACACGTCGTACGACCTCACGTACACGCTGACGACCTACGGCAGGGACGCCATCGACGTCGAGAACGTGCGCTTTCGCCTGGATGGCTTCTTCTTCGACTATGGCGTCGTCGAATCCATCCAGTCGGCTTCCGGCACCTGTGAGCCGCTGGCGAGCCTGCCGATCTATTGCGATTTCGGAACGCTGAATCCAGGTGAAGTGCGGACCGTAGTCGTGCGGGTGCGGGCGCTCAAGTCGGGAACCTGGAATATGCAGGGTACAGGCCAGTACACCTTCAATGGCAATGACGTCGGCAACACTGTGAGCACGCGGATCGACAGCGCGGTGGCGATGGAAGTGCAGGTAGCGAGCCCGATACGAGTACCCGAGGCGATCACCGCGGGCGGAACGGGCGCGGGATACCTGGGCTTCTATTCGACGGGTGCGAACCTGCCGCAGAACTTCAATGCGACGCTCGAAGTGGCCGCTCCGCTGCGCCTTACGGTAGTAGGCATGTTCCCCTCCGCGGGACTCGATTGCGTCATCGAGACCCCGCAACGGGCGCGCTGCAGCGGCGCCCTGACGTCACGCTCGAATCCCAGCATCAACTACGGATTCACGGGCGATGTTGCCGGCGTCTATCCCGCTACGTTCACCGTGAGTGCGGAGGAAGATGCCGACACGAGCAATAACCGCTTCGACTTCGACCTCACGGTATTGCCATACCTGGACGCCGGCATCGCGTCGCCGCCGAGAATGGTCAACATGCTGGTCGGTGAAATCGAGAGCGTGGAGGCCACCGTGACGGTGGGTGCCCTGCCGGTGCCCGGCCTCAAGGTCGTCGCCGCCTCCAACCTGCCGACCTACGAAGTCGAGTCGATGAGCGCGGCGGGATACACCTGTGGCGCGGAGTCGTTCGGCTGGAGCTGCAACATCGAAGCTCTTGCGGCCGGGGCCACGTTGCCGGTCACCGTGCGTTATCGCGCCCTGGTGGCCAACAACATGGGCGGCTTTGTCATCGGCCTCACTGCTACGCGCGATTCGAACCCCTCGAACAACGTGGTCGATTTCTCCTACACGACCATGGCACCCACGGACGTAAGCGTGCAGGTGGCGACCAGTTCGGTGTCCGCGCGCACCGGCGAGCGATTCCTCTATCCCCCCATCACGGTGACCAATGGCCAGCAAATGGCGCATGAAGTGGTCGTGAGAATCACCCTGCCGGCGTTCGCGTCCATCGACTCGATCTCGAGTACCGCGTTCTGCGTGGGAACGGTCCAACTCGATTGCAACTTCGGCGTGATGTCGGCTGGTGCCTCGCGCGGGATCGATATCTGGCTGAACGCGAATTCGACCGGGACCTATAACAGCGACGTTGCGCTGCTCTCGGCCAATGACACCACCGCCGGCAACAACGCAGCTTCGGTCGCCATCACGGTTACGGCACCGACCACCGGCGGTGGTGGTGGTGGCGGTGGTGGTGGTGGCGGCGGAGGTGGCGGCGGTGGAGGCGGCGGCGGAGGTGGCGGCAGCCTGGAGTGGCTGACCCTCGCGCTGCTGTCGATGCTCGTGGCAGCGCGGCTGCCCCCGGTGTTGCGCCGTCGCATCGTTTGAGCCCGTAGCCGGGGCTCATTCACAGCAAATCCCTGCAGGCGTTATGTCCTGCGAAAAAACCATGTGTGCTGGTTCACTAAATTCCGGATTGTCGCGTCCGTAGCGACCAATCAGCGGATTCCTACAAGTAATTTCCCCGCCAGTGGAGGGTTCCGGCGGCGACTTGCTGCCTGCCGGGAAGGTTGTCACCCAGGGCTAGGGGAGCAGGGTGCGAGCGACGGAACGTCGAGTTTCGCTGTCAATCTGGCTTTATATCGGGCTCCTGGCCGCGGCCGCGGTCACGCACGCCCAGCAGATCCAGTACGCCGAGCCGGTGCAGCTCGATGTCCGCGGCGCCACGGCCGGCTTCGATGCCTACGGCCGGCGCTTCTCGCTGACGCTCGCCGATAACGAACGCGCCCTCGCCCGGCTGTCGACCCAGCGCAAGCGGGACCTCGGGACCTACCGGCTGTTGCGCGGCTCGCTGGAAGGCCAGCCGGGCTCGTGGGTCCGCCTCACCGAATCCGCGAATGGCGTCGAAGGCGCCATCTGGGACGGCCGCGATTTCTACGCGGTGACGCGCTACGAGCGCATCGCGCCGCTGCTCACCAACCCGCTCGACGCCGCCCCGGGCCAGACCGTGGTGTACCGGCTGTCCGACGCCCGCGACCTGCTGCCGCAGGATTTCTGCGCGCTGGGGTCGGATGCGGTGGGTGCGTCCAAGCAGACCACGCTCGACCAGTACCAGGGCCTCGTGTCGAATCTCGAAGGCGCGGCAGAGGCACAGATGACGCGCCAGATGGAGATCGCGCTCATCGCCGACAGTGACTTCGCGGCGCATTTCCCGGACGACCCGACTGCGGCCATGCTGGCGCGGTTCAACGTCGTCGAAGGTATTTTCAGCGAACAACTCGGCCTGTTGCTGCTGCCCACCGACATCCGCGTGATGTCCATCACCAGCGATCCCTTCACCAGCACCGATGCCACGACGCTGCTGGGCCAGGTGGGCAAGTACCGCGAGGCCACGGCGGCGGTGAGGGCGCGCGGACTCGCGCACCTGATGACCGGCAAGAACCTCGACGGCACCACGGCCGGCATCGCCTATCTCAACGCGGCCTGCGGCGTGGACCGCGGGGTCTCGCTGAGTTCGCACAGCTACGGCACGGCCGTGTCGGCGCTGATCATCGCGCACGAGCTGGGCCACAACTTCGGCGCGCCGCATGACGGCGAGGCCGGCGGCGCCTGCGCCGCGTCGCCGGGCACGGGCCACATCATGGCGCCGGTGGTGAGCGGCTACGCGACCTTCTCGCAGTGCAGCCGCGACGTCATGCAGACGTCGCTTGCGCTGGCGAGCTGCGTGACGCGCGCCGACTACTCGGACGTGTCGCTGTCGGCCGGGGACGGCAGCCGCAACGTCGACGGCGGCGTGAATTTCGACCTGCCGTGGACGGTGCGATCGGGCGGCACGTCGGCGGTCGACGATGTGACTTTCACGGTGAGGCTGCCGGAAAGCGCGGGCCTGTCCCTCAAGGGCATCAGCGCCGACGAGGGCAATTGCTCGATGGCCGGCACGACGGCGATCTGCAGCTTCGGCACACTGGCGCCTGGGGAGTCTCGCTCGATACGCCTCACGGCGCGCGCCTTGCTGGCCGGCAACCTGGTTGCCCGTGGCGAGGTGAGCGGCGCCAACGACCAGCTCATGTCCAACAACACGCGCGAGGTGGCGCTCAACATCCGCTCGGGTGTCGACGCGGCCGTCACGCTGTTCGCAGCTGCGCCGGAAGTGCCACTGGGGGCGCCGCTCGAGATCGTGGCCGACGTCAGCAGCCTGCGTGCGCTGGCGGTGCGCGACGCCGTGCTCTCGCTGAATTTCAACCAGTCGGTGGCCTCGGCCAGCATGTCGGGCGCGGAGTGCGTGACGCGCGCGTTCTCGGTGAGCTGCACGATTGCCGAGCTGCCCGGGGGTTCGACTCGCCGGCTGACGGTGATGACGAACACCGTGGCCGCAGGTCCGCTGGTGGCCACGGCCAGCATCAGCGCCGCGGGCGACGGCGATCTCAGCAACAATTCGAGCAGCGCGCCGGGCTGGGTGCAGAGCGCGCGCGACGTCGAACTCACGGCGGGTCCTTCCAGCGTGGAGCTGGCCGTGGGCGATGCCTACGAGCTGCCGCTGGTGGTGCGTTCGCGCGGACCGGAGGCGACCGCGCCGGTGACGCTGATGGTGGCGCTGCCCGAGGGACTCACGGTGGACCTGGTGGACTCGGCCGGCGCGCCCTGCAGCCAGCCCGATTCCGGCAGCCTGGAGTGTGACCTCGGCCTGCTGTCGTCCGGCGCCACGCACGTGGTGCAGCTGCGCGTACGCGGCAATCACTCGGGCGCGCCGGTGCTGTTCGCCACCGCGGACGCGGCCGATGACGGCTACGCCCCCAACGACAACGCCGCCGTGCAGTTCCGCATCGACAATCCCATCGACCTCGGGCTGCTGCTGGCTTCCGGCGGCGTGGGCATCGAGGATCGCGACATCGACGGGTCGGTGACGCTGCGCTCGGACGGCCGCGAGACCGCGGTGGGCGCGACGCTCGACATCGAGATCGCGAGCGCCGGCGAACTCAAGTCCGCCGCCATCCACAACGGCGCGCCGTGCGAGCTCGTGACGCCGCAACACGCGCGCTGCGCGCTGCCGGCGGTGCTGCGCGGCGCGCAGATGGATGTCGATTACAAGGTGTTCTACGCCGAGCCGGGCAGCTACGAGGTGAAGTTCTCGCTGACGACTCCCGGCGACACTGCGACAGCCAACGACACGCTGGCGCGCGCCATCCTGGTGAAGCCTTACAACGATGTTTCCATCTCGGGCGAGCTCGACCTGACGCGGCTCATGGTGGGCGAGGTGCGCGAGCGGACGTTCAGAATCCGCGCCGGGCGGCGCGCGCTCGAGAGTGCGCGCTTCAGCGCGAAGCATTTCCTGCCGGGCGTGCGCGTGGCGGCGATCTCCGCCAGCAACGGGGCCTGCGAGCTCGATGCGGACGCGGGCGCGAGCTGCGTGTTCACGCAGCTGCCCGCCGACAGCGAATACGAGGTGACGGTGAGCTGGCGCGCCGAAAGCGCGGCCGAGGCGGACATCATCGTGGGTGTGACCACGGCCGGCGACGTGGCCATGAGCAACAACGTCGTGCGGGGACGCGCCGAGGTCATGGGTCACACCGACCTGGAACTGCGCGTGAATGCCGGCGTGAATGGCGCCGCGGGTGCGACGCTGGATTTCCCGCCCATTACGCTCGCCAACGGGGCCGAGAAGGCCTTCGGCACGCGGCTCGACGTGGCGCTGCCCGAGGGCGTCACGCTGGTATCGATCTCGGCGGCCCACGCCATCTGCAGCGGCACGACCGAGTTGCGGTGCGACTTCGGCGTGCTCGAGGCCAACAGCAGCACCACCGTGAACTTGAGCGTACGCGCCGCGCAGCGCGGCAGCCACGTGACCACGCTGAAGCTCACCTCGCTCAATGACACCAACCCAGCGAACGACAGCCGCGAAGTGGCGCTCGACATCACCGCCAGCTCCGGCGCCACCGCCACCGCCAAGAGCAGCGGCGGCGGCGGCTCCTTCGAATGGCTGACCCTCGCGCTTCTGACCCTGGCCCTGTGGGTGCGGTGCCTGGGTGCGGTGCCGGGCCGGCAATTCGGCATTAGTGCCGGGCCGGCACTTCGGCATTAGTGCCGGGCCGGCAGTTCGGCAATCTCCGGCTGCCTTTACCGGACGCTGACCCTGTTACATTTTGACGCTGGCGCATGCGGCCTTCGCTGCGGCTGCCCTAGGGTATCTACGCCAGTCTCCAGGGCGACGCACCGTGATAGCGACCGCGTGGAAGTCAGGATTCCCGCCGGCGATGCCCCAAAACCGTACGAATATGGCACGTACGGCTACAACCTGGCGAAGGACGGCCGCGTGCTTTCTGCGGCTCGTCGATCAGCAGCTACTTACTGTTGGCCCTCACCACCTATGAGTGGCGCTGGACCGGGACAGGCTTCGAGAGCAAGAGCCGGCGCGACGGCGCCATCGCGACGTTCACTCCGGCAAATTGACAGCAATGCCGAAGTGCCGGCCCGGCACCAATGCCGAAGTGCCGGCCCGGCACCAATGCCGAAATGCCGGCCCGGCACCGCCGCGCCTACAGCGCGTCGCTGTTGCTCACGAAGGCCACGTGCGTGCCGTCGGGTGACCAGGACGGCACGTTGATGGTGCCCTGGCCGCCGTAGACATACGCGATGACTTTCGGGGGTGCGCTGCCGTCGGCCGGCATGATCCGCAGGTAGCAGTGCTTGTAATACGGATGGTCCGACGCCGCGATGTCGAGACCATAGGAGATGATCACGATCCACTTGCCGTCCGGCGAGAAGTGCGGGAACCAGTCGTTGTACTTCTGATCGTTGGTCACGCGTTCCGCGGCGCCGCAGTTCTTTTCCTTCGGGGCGCAGTCAGCGCGCATGCGCCAGACCTGCATCTGGCCCGAGCGCACGGAGTTGAAGTAGATCCACTTGCCGTCGGGGCTGACCTCGGGGCCGTCGTCGAGGCCGGGGTTGTTGGTCAGGTTGATTTCCTTGCCGCTGCCGTCCGAGGCGATCTTGTAGATGTCGTACTCGTGCGCGTCGGTGGGCCTGGCGCGCCGGCCGCCGGTGTACACCAGCCACTTCGCATCGGGCGTCCAGCCGTGCATGTAGCTGGGGCTGAGCGGCGTGATGCGCTTGGGCACGCCACCGCGCGTGGGCAGCGTGAAGATGGTCGACTGGCCGTCGCCCGTGCTCTGGTCGCTGATGGCGAGCTGCGTGCCATCGAAGCTCAGCACGTGGTCGTTGTTGTTGCGGATGGCGAAGCCGGTGTCGATGAGCGACGGCGTGCGCGTGGCGAGGTCGAACTTCCACAGCCGGCCGCGCGTCGCAGCGTCATTGCCGCTGGCGTTGTAGATCAGGGCGGAGCCGTCGGGCAGCCAGTTGGGCGCTTCGAAGGGCACTCGCGACGAGTAGATCTGCGTGCGCTTGCCGCTGTTCACGTCCAGTAGTTCGAGGCGCGAGCCGATGTAGTCGCGGTAGGGCTGGAAACCCACCTTGACCGGCTTGATCACGCGCACGTTGAGGAATTTCGCGGTCTCCTTCACGTCCGGGTTGTGCGAGGAGAGAAACAGGCCGACGTAGGCCTCTTCAGGGACGAAGCTCGCGTCCTGGATCTCGGCGACCTCGAAGGGCTCGCCGAAACGCGCGGCCGAGAAGATGAACAAGTTGCCGCGGCGCTCGAGCTGGATCACGTTCGCGCCCTTGGCGGCGGGCATCTCGGTCTGCGCCGTGTCTTCGCCCTTGCCCTTGCGGAACTGCAGCGAGGTGAGACCGTCGCCGTGCAGCGCGCCATCGACATAGGCCGAATCGAAATCCGCGATGGAGGCGCGCGCCATGATGCCGGCCTTGCGATGCGGGTCGACGCCCTGGCCCTGGAATTCCACGAGCGCCTGCACGATGAAGTCACCCTTCATGCGGCGATAGGCGAACTGGAACTCGTCGCGCTTGGCCCAGATGTTCACGCCGCCCGCGCTGAGTGTGTAGACCTGGCTGGCGGCGTTGTAGGTGGCGTAGCCCGCGATCTTGGGCGAACCCACGTCGGCGTGGGCTTCGAAATCGCCCAGCGGACCGCCGTTGGGTGAGGCCGTGGCGAGAGCGCCCAGCGTCAATGAAGCAACGGCCAGCGCGGCCTTCAATAGAGTCCGTCTCATCTCAGTCCCCCTTCGTTGGCCGTGAGGCCATCTGTTCAAAGACGTCTTGTCCGTGGTTTTCCGTCAGCCATTGAATCGAGGTCGGCACCATTTGCCAGCAAATGGGGTCTGACCCCATTTATTTCAGTAATGCGGTGGCGGTCCAGAGAATGGGGGCCTGGCCGTGGGCGTCGCCGACCGAGCGCGGGCGGTCGAGGTAGTACTGCACGGAGTCGCGTTTGCCGGTGCCGACGCAGACTTCGCGCAGGTCGCCGTCGGGCGTGAGGTAGCCCACCAGCGCGATCCAGGCCTTGCGCGCCGCGGGACCGTAGGTGTCCTCGGCCAGCCAGCCGCGCTTCACGCCGGTGACAAAGGCGTACGTGAACATGGCGGAGCTGGAGCTCTCCGGCCAGCTCTCCGCGTTGTCGATGAGCTGGCGCCACATGCCGGTATCGGCCTGGTACTGCAGCAGCGTGGCCATCATCTTCCGGTACGCCGCGAGGATGGGCTTGCGCGCCGGATGCTTCGCCGGCAACGCGCCCAGCATGTCCGTCATGCCCACCGCCACCCAGCCGTCGCCGCGGCCCCAGAAATGCTTCACGTCAGGCGCGTGGAAGAACAGCCCGTTCGGTTCCTGCAGCTTGTCGAGATAGGCCGCCATCTCGCGCGCCGCGCGGTCGAGGTACTTCGCATCACCAGTCGCGCGGTATGCCTGCAGCTGCAGCGCGGTGATCATGTACATGTCGTCTATCCACCAGCGCGTCTGCACGGTGAGGCCGTCCGGCGTCGGCGTGTCCCACTGCGCGTCGGCGAAGGCCAGGCCCATGACGCGGTAACGGAATTGCCGCTCCTGCATGTAGAGCTCCAGCGGCAGCTGGCCGAACACGGCCGCATCCACGTGGTTGGTGCGCGGCACGTGCAGCGCGCCGGCCTGCAGGAAGGGATCGAAGCGCGTGACCAGCCGCTGGCGCAGGTCGTCGTCCCTGGTCACCTGAGCGAACTGCAATGCGCCCACCCAGGTGGCCACGTGCGCGTAATGCAGCGCGCGGTTGCCGTGCGAGGGCATTTCCATGTGCGGCGTCGGGATGAAACGTTCGGCTACGAGTTTGCCGATGGCCTTCGGATCCGTACCCGCCGGCCAGTCGCCGAAGAACTTGTTCTGCGCGCAGGCCCCGGCGGCGCCTAACAAGCCACAAAGAGCCAACAAGATGGCCAGCAGGATGCGCGCGCTCATGGCCGGGCGCTCAGCGACACGGCCAGCGGGTTGGCGACCGCGGCGGCGAAGGCCCTCACGTACGCCTCCCAGCTGGCGCGATCCGTGTACTGGCCGCTCCGGTTCCATCCGGCGCCGGTGAAGTAGCGCAGCGGCACGCCGTCGCGCGCCTTCACCAGCAGCAGGTGGTTGCCATTGCCCGGCGTCTTCTCGGGCGGCTCGTGCGCGAAGCCCGCCGGCGCCGCGTCATTGCCGAGGATCACCGCGGTGCCGAGCCCGCCGTCCTTGTTCTCCTCCCAGTAACTCATCCAGCGTCCGTCCGGATCGCGCGTGAGCACGGCTTCCGGGAATCCCTGCGGCTGTGGATGTTCGGTGATGCCGATGCCCACCGTGGCCTCCGCGGTCGCGAAGTCGAACGTGCTCTCCACCGCGTCGAAATTGACGCCGCAGTCCACGGTGAATTTCTTGGTTTCCTGGACCCTTCCGAGGTTGCCGGCGTCCCATGGGGTGTAGGTGAGCCGGAAGGCGGCGCGGCGCGGGCCGTTCGAGAGCACGCGCGCCTCGACGAAGTTGTCGGAGGTCCAGAGCCTGGTGCCGTCCCACACGCCCGTGCCGCCGGCGCCGCGCGAGCCGCCAATGCTGTAGAGATCCAGCCCTTCGCCGTCTTCGTCCTTGTGGAACTGGTCGTGGCCCTTGGCGTACCACCGATCGACGATGGGATACGCCACGCGCTTTCCCCACACGTCGATGCCGCTGCCGCGCAGCCGCTCCCCGGCCGCTGCTGCCGTGGGGCTGTTGAGCTCGAAGCCGTACATGCGATGCGCGATGCGATCGTTTTCCCAGGCCATGTCGCCAAAACGTTCGGTGGCGACGCGCGCGTAGGTGCAGGGCGCCTCGGGCGGCGTGGCGGCGGCGGCGGATTCCACCGTGAACACCGCGCGTTTTTCCCCGGCCGCGAAATCGTAGGAGAACACCAGGTCGTCGTAATCGATGCCGCGATGATCGTGCTGGTAGTTGGTGATCTGCGAGGGCAGGGCACGGCCCTTCGGGTCGCGCACGATCACGTGGTACATGCGCAGTTCGGGCGCGAGCTTCGCGAGGTCGGCGAAAGGCACCGCGACGACGGCGGCGGGCCTCGCAGCCTCGAGAGGATTGTTCACCGTGATGCTGACGCCAGCCGCATTCGCGGCGCCCGCGACGAGCGCGGCCGAGGCCGCGCCCGCGAACATGGATCTCATGTTTCCCCCTGCGAAGTCTGGCCCTTACGGGATCACGAACGAAGAATCCGCCACTGCCCAGAACGCCGACTTGGGATTGCCGGCCGTGTCGAACAACAGCGGGCGGTTGGTCCGGTTCACCGGGAAGGTGTTGAGCCAGGTGTGGTTGTCGGCGATGCCCCAGGACGTGACCGAGGTGACGCTGGGCCGGTCGAAGGCGTTGTACAGGGCGCGATACAGAGTGGCCTGCTGCGACATCACGGTGGCCGGCGGGTTGGCGCCGTAATCCGCGGCGCAGGGCGGGATGGTGCGCGCCGAGAAACAGTCGCCCGGGTCGGCGTAGATGGACACGTCGAGCTCGGTGACGTGGTTCTCGAGCGTGCTCGACAGGTTCTCGACGGCCTGGAAGGCCGCCGTGACCTGCGCGACGTCGGCGTTGATCTGCAGGTGGAACTGGTGGCCCACGCCGTTGATGTCGGCGCCGGTGCCCGCGTCCATGACGTACTGGACGATGCGCAACACGTTGTCGCGTTTGCCGGCGAGCTCGGTGTTGTAGTCGTTCAGCATCAGCTTCATGTTGCTGCTGTTCTTGCCGATGGAGGCGCGCGCCTGCGTGGCGAACAGGAAGGCGTCGCGCACGTACTCGCGCGGATCGCCGCCGCCCACGCCGTAGGCTTCGTACCACGGGCTGTTGGTGCGGAAGGGGTTGGCGTCGAAGGGCGTATCGCTGGCGACTTCGTTGACCACGTCCCAGGCGTAGACGTTGGGGAAGTGCTGGACCACGGTGAAGATGTAATCGCGCAGGCGTTGCTGCACGTTGATGCGGTAGCTGACCGGGTCGCCCACCCGGTCGCCGGCGAAGAACCAGGTTGGCGCAGTCTGGTGCCACAGCAGCGTGTGGCCCCGCAGTTTCATGTTGTTGTTGAAGGCGAAGGCGGCGAGCGTGTCGCCGGGCGCGAAGTTCGGGGTGTCCGCGGGCTGCGCAGTTGCGCCGCTGGTGCCGGCCTTGTTGGGCCAGACGGTGTCGGGCTTCATGGCGTTTTCGGCGGTGATGCTGCTGTAGTGCTTCAGCAGGATGTCGCGGTCGGGAGCATTGGTGGTCGAGTTGGGCTCGATGGCCGCGCCGACCGGAAAATCCACCACGCCATATTTCGCTGCCAGCACGGTCTTCAGTGCCGGCGCACTCGAGGGCGGCGGCAATCCGCCTCCGCCGCCGCCACCGCTGGGCGGCGGGAATGAACCGCCTCCATCACCACCCCCACCGCAAGCGCTGAGCATCACGATCAGCGCGGCACCCGTCGCGGCGCGAAACTGCCTCATGGTCCGGTCCCTCGTATTTCGAGCGCGAATAATGGGGTCAGACCCCATTTCCTAGCAAATGGGGTCTGACCCCATTTAGCGGGTGAAGGCGCGGGCGAGGATGGCGCGGATGGCCTGGGCGCGTTCGGGTGAGGGCGGGCCGAGCATGCCGCGTTGTTCGCGCGGCAGGTGCGACATCGACTCGTCGCCGGATGTGAACACGTAGTGCTCGAACAGCGTGCGCCACACCGCGCGTTGCTCGGGCGGCAGGTCGCGCAGCGTGAGGATGGCATGCAGCATGCTGTCGAACGGCGAACCCACCTGGCGCGCCTCGTTCCACCAGTAATTGACCAGCACGTTGAAGGGCTCCAGCGCCTCGACGTGGTGCCACCATCCATACGGGATGTAGATCGCATCGCCCGGCGCGAGCTCGGCGCTCTGCGACGCGGCCAGCGCCTCGGCGAAGCGCGGGAAGCGCGCCAGGTCCGGATTGCGCAGCGACACCATGCTGATCGGCGGCCCCGAGATGTTGAACTCGATCGGTCCCACGTACAGGTTCGCCACCTGCTCCGGCGGGAACAGCGTGAAGCGCCGCCGCCCGCCCGCCACGCAGGCGATGTTGCTCGACAGGTCGAAATGCGTCTGCACCACGAGCTGGTTGCCCAGCCAGATGCGTGGCGCCACCGACGGCGGCAGCAGCGGATTGGGATTCTCACCGGCGAACGGCGGCAGGTGTTCATGCGTCGGCGTCGATTCCACGTACAACGCTGCCGGGTTCGGATCGCCGGCCTGCGCCAGCAGCCTTTCAATGGTCGCGCCGATGGTGCCCGGCCGCCGCTCGAAGTTCATGCCGCGCATGTCTTCGCGATAGAAGAAATGTCCGCGGATCGACGGCGGCCCCTCGAGCACCGCGACTTGTTTGCCGCGATCGAACCCGCGCAGGTAATCGGCCAGCGCGCGCGGCGAGGTGAGCCCGGCGCGCACCGCGGGCCAATCCTTCACCAGGTCCTTGAGGATCACGGGCCGGCCGGCGGGCAGGATCTCTTCGCGAAACGCCTTGTGATCGACGCCGTGCCGTACGAGTATTTGTGCAGACATAGACGGAGGGGGAATGTTACAGCGAACGGCCGCCCGGCAGGCATGGCTTCTGTGCGCGGCGATCTTGTGTGTACCCGCGGTTTTCGCGCAGGACGCGAAGCTGCTCCACGGCCTGTTCACCGACCACATGGTCCTGCAGCGTGACCGGCCGATCCGCGTCTGGGGCGGCGCCTCCGCCGGCGACGAAATCACCGTGACGCTGGCGGGCGCCACGCAGACCACGCGCGCCAGCGGCGAGGGCAGCTGGGCCGTGACACTCCCGGCCATGCCCGCGGGCGGACCGCACACGCTGGCGGTGCGCACCGCCGGCCGCACGCAGACCGCGCAGGACGTGATGATCGGCGACGTGTGGTTGTGTTCGGGCCAGTCGAACATGGAGTTCTCGGTGCGCGGCGCCATGAACTCGCGCGCGGAAATCGCCGCGTCGGCCGACGACGGCCTGCGCCAGGTGCGCATTCCGCGCGCCAGTTCCACGCTGCCCAACGGCGGCTTCAAGGAAGCGCTGCAGTGGAAAGTCGCCGGCCCCGACACCACGGGGGATTTCTCCGCGACCTGCCATTTCTTCACCCGCGAGCTGCGCAAGACGCTGGGCGTGCCGCAGGGCGTGGTCGTGTCGGCCTGGGGCGGCTCGAAGATCGAGCCGTGGATGAGCGAGGCGGCCATTCGCGAGGTGGGCGGATACGAGGCCGCGCTCGAGTCCATCCAGTTATATCGCGGGAATGAAACGGCCGGCATCGGCCACTGGGGACGCTACTGGCAGCAGTGGTGGAGCTCCGCGAACGAGTGGACACGCGCGCGCCGTCCCTGGATGGCCGACAAGCAGCATGCCGCGGAGTGGACGCGGGCGCCGGCGGAGCTCACACCCTGGGAAACCTGGGGCGTGCCCAGCCTGGAGAAATACGACGGCATGCTCTGGTATCGCACGCATCTCGCACTCACGCCGGCCCAGGCGAAACAGGCGCGAAAATCGGCGACGCTGCATCTCGGCGTGATCGACGAAGTCGACCTGGTATTCGTCAACGGGCGGGCCGTGGGCAGCGCCCCGTGTTGCGGGGAACGCAGCTATCCATTGCCACCCGACGTGCTCGAGGCGGGCGACAACCTGGTCGCCGTGAGCGTGCTCGACACCTACACCAGCGGCGGCATGTACGGCCCCGCGGACAGGCGCTACCTGCAGCTCGCGGACGGCACCAAACTACCGCTCACCGGCTGGGAGTACCTGCAGCCGCCCGGCAATTTGCTGCCGCCGCGCGCACCCTGGGAACCGACGGCCGGCATCGCGATGTTGTACAACGCGATGATCGCGCCGCTCGGCCAGTACGGCTTCCGCGGCGTGGTCTGGTACCAGGGCGAGTCCAACACGTCGGTGCCCGAAGGCCGCCGCTACCAGGCGCAGCTCAAGGGCCTCATGGCCGACTGGCGCCGGCAGTTCGATTCCGCCTTGCCCTTCCTCGTGGTGCAGCTTGCCAACTACGGCCCGATGGCCAAGGCACCGGTGGAAAGCGGCTGGGCGCTGACGCGCGACGCGCAGCGCCGCGCGGTCGAGGCGGACGGCAACGCCGGGCTGGCGGTCACCATCGACATCGGCAATCCCGACGACGTGCATCCCACCAACAAGCAGGAAGTCGGCCGCCGCCTGGCGCGCGCCGCTCGCCACGTGGTGTACGGCGAGAAGTTATCGGCGTCCGGTGCGAGGCCGGCCTCGGCGCAGCGCCGCGGCCAGGCCGTGGCCGTGAGCTTCGCGGACTTCGAACCGCCGCTGGTCGTCTACAACTCGCGCGACCCGGCCGCGTTCGAGCTCTGCGGCGCGGAGGCCGGTACCTGCCGCTTCGTGCGCGCCGAGCTGCGCGACGGCCAGGTGCTGCTCGAGGATCCGGGCGGCGCCGCGCCGGCGCGGGTGCGGTACTGCTGGGCCGACAGCCCGGTGTGCAACCTGTACGATGCCGCCGGGTTGCCGGTCGGTCCGTTCGAGATCGCGATTCAATAGTTAGAGACGGCAGTCAGACGGAGTCTTCGCATGATGCAGCCGATGGGGTCCCGCAAGCTGGCGCTGGCCTGCGTGGTGCTCGCCGCGTTCAATTTCGATGCCGCGCAGGCGGCCGGCGAGGCGCCGTTGATGTCGGCGATATTCGCGGACCACATGGTGCTGCAGCGTGACCGGCCCATCGAGGTCTGGGGCAGGGCCGCGGCGGGCGAGCAAGTCACCGTCACGCTGGGCAATGCCACGCGCGCCTCGCAGGCCGACGCGTCGGGCCGCTGGTCGGTGTCGTTGCCGATGTTCCGGGCCGGCGGTCCGTACCGCCTCAGCGCGCGCACCGCCAGCCGCCAGCATCAGGTGGAGGACGTGCGCGTCGGCGACGTTTGGTTGTGCTCGGGCCAGTCCAACATGGAATGGGCGGTGCGCAACACCATCAACGCCGGCTCCGAGGTGCAGCACTCGGCCAACGACAGCATCCGCCACGTCACGATTCCGCGCCTCACGGCGGCCACGGCCCGTGACGAATTCCCGGTGAAGCTGGAGTGGAAGGTCGCAGGCCCCACGACCACGCAGGATTTCTCGGCGGTGTGTTACTACTTCGCGCGCGAGCTGCAGAAGCACGTGCAGGTGCCGCAGGGCCTCATCAACTCCTCGTGGGGCGGCACGCGCATCGAGACCTGGCTGTCGGCGCAGGCGCTGCGCCAGCTCGGCGGCAACGATGCCAATCTCGACTTGTTGGCGATGTATGGCGCCAATCCCCAGGCCGCCGCGGCGCGCTGGGGCGAGGCATGGCAGAAGTGGTGGACGTCCCAGGCCGCGACGAAAGGCGTGCAGCCGTGGAGCGAAAAGAACCCGGGCGAGTGGCAGCCGGCGCCGTCCGAGCTTTCGGCCTGGGAGAACTGGAATGTGCCGGCGCTGGCCGAATACGACGGCATGATGTGGTACCGCGCCAAGGTGAAGCTCACGCGCGCGCAGGCACGGCAGGGCGCGAAGGTCTCGCTGGGAGTGATCGACGACGTCGACCTGGTGTGGATCAATGGCCAGCCCGTGGCCAGCGGCGTGGGCGAGGACGCGCGTGTCTACGACGTTCCCGCGAAGCTGCTCAGGGCCGGCGACAATACTATCGTCGTGAACGTGTTCGACATGTGGGGCAGCGGTGGCATCCACGGGCCGGCCGCGCAGCGCAGGTTGCAATTCGCGGATGGTTCGAGCGTGCCGCTCGGCGCCTTCGAATACCAGGTGCCGCCGCCGGGGCTGTCGTCCATGCCGCGCGCGCCGTGGGAGCCATACGCGGGAATGAACCTGCTGTACAACGCCATGATCGCACCGCTGGGCAAGTTCGGCTTGCGCGGCGTGGCCTGGTACCAGGGCGAGGCGAACGCGGGGCTCGACGACGCGCTGCGCTACCAGGAGCAATTGCAGATGCTGTTCACCGACTGGCGCCGGCAATTCGACTTCGCGCTGCCGTTCTTCGTGGTGCAGCTCGCGAACTGGAACCAGCTCGCCACCGCGCCGGTAGATAGTGGCTGGGCGCGGCTGCGCGACGCACAGCGGCGCGCGGTGCAGGAGGACGGCAACGCGGGCCTGGCCGTGACCATCGACATCGGCAACCGCGACGACATCCATCCCACCAACAAGCAGGACGTGGGCAGGCGCCTGGCGCGCGCCGCGCGGCACGTGGCGTTCGGCGAGAAGTTGTCAGCCTCGGGCGCCGCGCCGAAATCCGCGCGGCGTTCCACCACCGGCGTCGAAGTGACGCTGGGCGATTTCGACGGCAGCCTGCGCGTGATCGGCTCGAAGGATCCCGCCGGTTTCGAGCTCTGCGGCGACACGCAGGCCACGTGTCACTACGTACGCGCGCGGCTCGGCGAGGGTGGCATCGTGAACCTCGAAGACCCCGCGCCCGAAAAAGCCACGCGCGTGCGCTTCTGCTGGGCCGACGCGCCCCTCTGCAACCTCTTCGACACCGAAGGCCTCCCCGTCGGCCCCTTCGAACTCCCCATCCCGTAAAAATGGGGCTGACCCCATTTACGCCAGGCTGACCGGCCGTCCCTTCCTGATCGACTCGTAGATGGCCATCAGGAATTTCACGTCCGCGAGGCCCATCTCGCCCGGCACCCGCGTCGGCTTCTTGTTGATGATGCAGTCGGCGAAGTCGTCCAGCTCCAGCGCGAACTGGTCGGCGACCGGAATGTTGATCTCGGTGTTGTCGCTGCGGCGCCCGCGGTTGCCGTTGTAGAAATACGCGGGTTCGAGGCCGAACCAGCCGCGCGTGGTGGCGGCGCGGAATCCCGCGAGGCCATTCGCGTTGTACGTGCACACCGAGTTCGACACCACGCCCGAGGGAAACTTCATCTGCCAGAGGACGGTTTCGTCGACCTCGCCGAACTTCACCGCGTCGGTCTTGACCTCGGCGGCGTTGATCCACACCGGGTCCTCTCCCGTCAGCATGCGCGCGGTCTGCAGGCAGTAGATGCCCACGTCCATGAGTGAACCACCGCCGGCGAGGTCGCGCTTCAGGCGCCACTGCGTGGGATCGCCCATGGCGAAGCCGAAGTTGGCGTCGATGATCTTCACCTCGCCGAGCACTTTCTCCTTCGCGAGGCGCACGCACTCGAGGTTGTTGGGCTCGAACTGGCAGCGGTAACCCACGCCCAGCATCTTCCCGGCCTTCTTGACCGCGTCGATCATCTGCTGGCAGCGCTCGACCGTGATCTCCATCGGCTTCTCGCAGAACACGTGTTTGCCCGCGGCCGCGGCGGCCAGCGCGTGCTCCAGGTGCAGCGCATTCGGCGTGACCACGTAGACGATGTCGATGTCCTTGTTGTCGGCCATGCGGTTCATGGTCTTGTAGTCGTACACGCTCTTCGCCGGCAGGTTGTGCTTCTTCTTCCATTCCTCGGCCTTCGCCGGCGTTCCGGTGACGATGCCCGCCAGCCGGCAATTGCGCGTCTTGAGCAGCGCCGGGGCGATCTGGTTGGTCGAGAGACTGCCGAGTCCGCACAGCGCCACGCCGAGCTTGCGGCCCGGTGCCTGCGCGATGGCATTACCCGCGACACCGGCCAGCAACGGCGCAGCAGCGAGCGCAGCGGAACTTGTGAGGAACTGACGACGCGACTTGTGATGCATGTGAAGTCCTTGGGGAGGCGTTTACTGACAATCCGGCGCAAGAGTCTAGCCGAGAGTGAAGGACTGTTTTTCCTGGCAGGCGGAACCGCCGTGACATCCAGCGTTACCCACGCCTGTCACGCAATGGATGCGGGGAGTGCCGGCATGTCTGTCGAAAGAAATAACTTTCTGGCCGCAAAAGGATTTTTGCCGCCAGCGATGGTGCCGCTGATGTTGATACTGGCCGCCTGCACGGCCGGGAATGGCGAAGGGCTCGACCAGAACGGTCAGCCAGTGCCGATTGGTCCGCCGGTCGATTCCGACTTCCAGCAAATCCAGGACACGATTTTCACGCCGATCTGCACGCAATGCCATATCGGTGCGAACGCGCCCCAGGGATTGCGCCTCGATGCGGCCAACAGCTACGCGATGCTGGTCAACGTCGCGAGCAACGAAGTGCCCACGCTGCTGCGCGTGAACCCGGGCAACCCGGACCAGAGCTACATCGTGCAGAAGATCCAGGGCAATGCGGCCGTGGGCGGGCGCATGCCGCTCGGCCAGGCGCCGCTGCCGCAGGATCGCATCGACCTGATCCGTACCTGGATCGCGTCGGGAGCGCCGCCGGCCGCGGTGGCCTCCGACAACCTCACGGTGGGCAGCAGCATTCCCGCGGCGGGTGAAGTCGCGCCTGCCGGCACCGGCAAACTCACGGTGATCTTCAGCAGCCCGGTGGACGCGTCGCTCGCGGCCAGCGGCACCTTCGAATTGCGCGATGGATTCGACCGCGTCGTGCCAACCACGGCGAGCGTGCCGGCGGGCCGTCCGAATGTCGTCGAGCTCACACCGCCTCAGGTGCTCGCGGCGGGCAGTTACCAGCTGACGGTACGCGGAGAAGGCGCAGTGGCCCTCGCCGACGAGGCCGGCCGCGTGCTCGACGGCGACGCCGACGGTGTCGCCGGTGGTGACTTCCTCATGTC
This sequence comes from Steroidobacteraceae bacterium, assembly GCA_036274075.1. Classification (GTDB taxonomy): domain Bacteria; phylum Pseudomonadota; class Gammaproteobacteria; order Steroidobacterales; family Steroidobacteraceae; genus CADEED01. The sequence continues at coordinate 29,502 of DASUGK010000171.1, forward strand.
CTTCGACGTCAGCGCAGGAGCTGCACGATGACTTCGCGAAAATCCCTGTCCGCATCGATGGCGGCCGCCGTGCTGCTGGCGCTGGCCACGCAGGCGCAGGCCGAGCCCTACCTGGCGGCGCAGATGGGCCTCAAGTGTGCGCAGTGCCACGTCAACCCGACCGGCGGTGGCCTGCGCAGCGTGTTCGGCAACACCTTCGCGCAAACGACCATGGCGCAGAAGCGCATCGGTTCCGAAGAAGACCTGTGGACCGGCCAGGTCATGAAGTTCCTGTCCGTCGGCGGCAATGCGCGGGCTAACTACAACTGGGAGGACGTCCCGCACCAGGGCTCCACCAACGACTTCGGGGTGGAGGAGGCGCGCGCCTATCTTGACTTCGGCGTGATCCCCAACCGGCTGTCGGTCTATCTCGACCAGCGTTTCGCGCCCGGCACTTCCACCAACATGGAAGCCAACGTGCGTTTCTGGTTCAAGGAGAACAGCACCTACGTGAAGGCGGGGCGCATGTACCTGCCGTTCGGCTACCGCTTCGAGGACGACGGCGCCTTCGTGCGCGCGCTCTCGGGCATCAACATGCAGGCGCCCGACGAGGGCGTGGAGTTCGGTTTCGAATCCGCCTCGTGGAGCGGGCAGATCGCGGTCAGCAACGGCGCCGGTGGCGGCAACGAGCTCGATTCCGGCAAGCAGGTGGCGACGCGCGCCGAGTTCGTGAAGCAGCGCTGGCGCGTCGGCGCGAGCGCGCTCTACAACGACACCGATCTCGGCAGCCGCACGGGCGCCGGGTTGTTCGGGGCCTTCAACGTGGGGCCCGTGGTGCTGCTCGGCGAGGTCGACTACTTCGACGACGAAAGCATCGGCGATGGCAAGCTGCTGGCCTCGCTGGCCGAGGCCGACTGGAAGATCCGCCAGGGCCACAACCTCAAGCTCACCTACGAATGGCTCGAGCCCGACGACCACGTCGACGAGGACGAGCAGACCCGCAGCAGTCTGCTCTACGAGTGGTCGCCGATCCAGTTCGTGCAGATACGCGCCGGCGTGCGCGTCTACGACGGCATCCCGCAGAACGACAACCAGAACCGCACCCAGGCCTTCCTGCAATTGCATGGCTTCTTCTAGACCACTGGCCGACACGCCGTACCGCTCGTATGCCGGCAAGCTCGAGCGGTTCGCGCGTTTCATCGCGCCGGAACTGCGCAGCGTGTTCGCCGGGCTCGGCCTGCCGCCGCGCGCCCGCGTGCTCGACGTCGGATGCGGCGTGGGCATCGCCACGCGCATGGTGGCCAACCTGCTCGGCGGCGAGGCGCAGGTGGTCGGTGTCGACCTGTCGCTGCCGCACCTGCACGCCGCCGGCAGTGGCGGCGCGGTGGATTTCGTGCAGGCGGACGCCGCCAGCCTTTGCTTCAAGGACGCGACTTTCGATCTCGTGTGGAGCTGCAACACCATCAACCACCTGGCCGAGCCCGTATCCGCGCTGCGCGCCATGCGCGCGGCGCTGCGCCCGGCCGGGCGCGTGGTGCTGGCGCAGAGCGGCTTCCTGCCCGAGATGTTCTTCGCCTGGGACGCGCCGCTCGACGACGCGGTGCGCCGCGCCTGCCACGAGTACTACCGCGAGCGGTATGGCCTGAAGCAAGAGGACACGGCACGCATCCGCGGGCTCGTCGGCTTGCTGCAGCGCGCCGGTCTGCGCGTCGGCCGCGTGCAGACGCTGGTGGTGGAACGCACGCAGCCGCTCACCGAATCCGACCGCGCCTGGTTCGAGGAAACCATCTTCCGCGGCACCTGGGGCGAACGCCTGCGGCCGTTCCTGACAGACGGCGAATGGCAGGCACTGTGTCATAACACCGATCCCGCTTCGGCTGACTACTGCCTGGATCGTGACGACTTCCATCACATCCAGACATTGACCGTGTGCGAGGCCCGCGCATAGGCGGCGCCCGCGCCCTGTAACGACGGGGGTGAGATGAGCGACATGATCCGGACGGCGGCCTTCGATGGACTGGCGGAGCGCTACGACGCGCAATTCACCGCCACCGCGCTCGGCACCGTGCTGCGAAAAATGAGCTGGCGGCGCTTCGAACGCGCCTTCGCGGGACGCGAGTACCTGCTCGACATCGGCTGCGGCACGGGAGAAGACGCCATCCACTTCGCGAAGCTGGGGCATCGCGTGGTGGCCACGGATGCGTCGCTGCAGATGGTGCGCATGGCCACGCGCAAGGCCGAACTCGCCGGCTGCGCGCGCGACATCCAGTTCGTGTGGTCTCCCATGGAGCGGCTCGGTGCGGAACTGGCCGGCGAAAACTTCGACGGCGTGTATTCGAACTTCGGCGCCATCAACTGCGCGCCCGATCTCGCGGCGCTGGCGCGCGAAATCGCGCCGCTGCTGCGACCCGGCGCGCCGCTGGCCTGGGTGGTGATGGGCCGCTACGTGCCCTGGGAATGGGCCTGGTACCTGGCGCAGGGCGATGCACACACCGCGTTCCGCCGCCTGCGGCGCGGCGGCGTGGCCTGGCGCGGTATGCAGGTGAGTTATCCCACGCCGGAGACGCTGGCGCGCGTGATGCAGCCGCATTTCGTGCCGCGCACCGTGACGCCGCTGGGACTGCTGCTGCCCGGCAGCTACGCGGCGCCGCTGTTCGAGCGAATGCCGCGCGTGCTCGCGGTACTGGCGCACGCCGAGCAATCGCTGCAGCGGCTGCATGTCGGCGGCGTGTTCGCCGATCACTATTGCTTCGAAGCCCGCAGGCAATTCCTGTGAACCACGGACTGCCACTGGTCACGTTGTATCTCACCGAGCGCTGCAATTCGCGCTGCGTGACCTGTGATTACTGGCGCCACGGCCGCCGCGACGTGACGCTCGACTCCGTTCAGCGCCTGCTGCCCGAGCTGGCGGCGCTGGGCACGCGCACCGCACTGGTCTCCGGCGGCGAGCCGCTGCTGAATCCCGCCTGGGCCGACATTGCCGGCGCATTGCGCGGCGCCGGCCTGGAGCTGTGGCTGCTGACCTCGGGACTGTCACTGGCGAAACACGCGCGCCGCGCGGCGCCGCTGTTCGAATCGGTCACCGTGTCGCTGGACGGCACCTGTGCGGAAACCTACGCCGCGATCCGCGGCCTCGATGCCTTCGACAAGGTCTGCGAGGGTATCCGCACTGCGACGGCGGCCGGCGCGACGGTGGGTCTGCGCGTCACGTTGCAGAGGGCCAACTACCGGGAGCTGCCGCGCTTCGTGACGCTGGCGCACGAGCTCGGCGTGAGCCAGGTGTCCTTCCTGGCCGTGGATGTCTCCAATCCCCACGCCTTCGCGCGCGTCGACGACTTCACGCATGGACTGGCGCTGGCGCCAACGGACCTCGAGGAGTTCGGCCGGCTCATCGCGCGGCTGGAAAGCGAGCATGCCGCGGACTTCCGTTCGCGCTTCATCGCCGAATCGCCGGCGCGCCTCGCGCGGCTGCGCGACTATTTCGCGGCGCTCTGCGGGCTGGGAGCGTTCCCGCCCGTGCGCTGCAATGCGCCCGAATTCTCGGCCGTGGTCGGCGTCGACGGCCATGTTTCGCCGTGTTTCTTCATTCCCGGGCCCGCGGCCGCGCGTGGCCTGTCTCTTTCTGCCGCGCTGGACGGCGCGCCCATGATCGAGCTGCGCCGCGCGATCCGCGCCGGCGAACGCGCCGAGTGCGAGCGCTGCGTGTGTTCCATGTACCGCGAGCCCGCGGAGCTGGCGTCACTGCGGTTGCCGAGGAGGGCGCATGCCGGCCTCTGACATCGCGACGCAGCTGCTGGGCCTGCGCGAGCAGGGGCCGCTGCGTTCCGGGCTCGGTTCCGTGCTCGGGCTGGGATACCGGCTTGCGGGCGCGCATCGCCAGCGGGTCCGGCTGGAGCACGTGCAGGACACGCCGCTGCTGGTGTTGCCCACGGTGTTCAACCCGCGGCTGCTGCGCACCGGCGCGTTCTTCGCCTCGGTCATCGCGGCGGAGAAACTCGGCGCCGGCGGTGACGTGCTCGATCTCGGCACCGGCACCGGCATCTGCGCCGTGTTCGCCGCGCGCCACGCACGCCGCGTGGTGGCCGTCGACATCAATCGCACGGCCGTGTGTTGCGCCGCGCTCAATGCGCGCCTCAACCAGGTCGAGGAGCGCGTCGATTGCCGGTACGGCGACCTGTTCGAGCCCGTGGCCGGAGAGCACTTCGACACCGTGTTCTTCAATCCGCCGTTCATCGCCGGCCAGCCGGCCAATGCCCAGGACCACGCCTGGCGCTCGATGGACGGGGCCACGCGTTTCGCGGCCGGCCTGCGCACCCACCTGGCACCCGGCGGGCGCGCCTATCTATTGCTTTCGACCTTCGGGGACGCCTGCGCCTCGTTCGTCCATGAATTGGCGCGCGGGGGCTACGCGCTGCAATCCTTCGCCACGCGCCGCTTCATCAACGAACGCGTGACGGTGCTCGAAGTGCGGGCAGGAGCGGGCCGGTGAATCGCGTATTGCTCATCAACCCCGCCATCACGCAGCGTTCGCGCGCGCGATTCCCGCTGTCCATCATGACCATGGCCGCGGCGCTCGAGCCGGAGTACGCCTCGACGCTCATCGACGGCAACCTGGATCGCAACGCCGCGGCGACCGCGGCCGCGGCGGCCGGCGGCGGCGAATTCGCCGCCGCCGGCATCACGGTGATGGGTGGACCGCAGGTGGCCACCGCCATCGAAATTTCCCGCGCCATCCGCGCCGCGCGCCCGGATCTTCCCATCGTCTGGGGCGGTTATTTCCCGACGCTGTATCCCGAGGTCGCGCTGAACAGCGATTACGTCGACTACGTGGTCCGTGGGCAGGGCGAGGAAGCGCTGCGAGAATTGCTGGCGGCATTGAGGTCCGGCGGCCCGGTGGATCGCATCGGGGGGCTGGTTTTTCGCAGTGACAAGCGAGTCGTACGCGGCCCCGAGCGTCACTTCAATGCGCGCCGCGTGGCCCCGCGGCTGCGCTACGACCTGCTGCCAGATCCGCGTGCCTACCTGGTGCGCAGCTTCCTCGGCGCGCGCACTGCCGCGCACCAGGCCGCGCTGGGTTGCCGCTTCCGCTGCACGTTCTGCGGCGTGGCGGCCATGTTCCGCGGCGGCACGGCCCTGCCACCGGCGCAGCGGCTCGACGCCGAGTTGGAATACCTCGAGCACGGCATCGGCGCCGATTCCATCCAGTTCTACGACCACAATTTCTTCGACCGCGAAGTGGACATGGTGCCGCTGCTGGAAGTGATGGCGCGGCACGAGCTGCCCTGGTGGTGCTACGCACGCGCCGACGCGCTGGTGAATCTCTCCGAAGAATCCTGGCGGCTGGTACGCCAAAGCCGCCTGCGCATGGCCTACATCGGCGCCGAGACACCCAACGACAAACTACTTCGCTCCATCCGCAAGGGCACGCGCGCCGACCAGACACTGGAAGTCGCCGAGCTGTGCCGGCGACACGGCGTGATCCCGGAGCTGTCGTTCATGGTGGCTCCGCCCGAGGATCCGGAAGGTGAGACCGAGCGCACCTTCGATTTCATCCGCCAGGTGAAGCGCGTGAATCCACAGGCCGAGATCATCGTGTACATCTACACGCCGCTGCCGCCCGGCAGCGTGCCCGATGCCGCGCGGCTGTCGCTCGCGCCGCTGCGTGATTTGCATGGCCGCCCGGTGCGGTTCCCGCGCACGCCGGAGGAATGGACCGAGCGGCGCTGGGTGGACTACGCCTGCCACGCCGACGCGCCGTGGATGAGCGACCGCCTGCGCCAGCGCGTGCAGGATTTCGTCACCGTGTTGCGCTGCCGGTTCCCGACCGTGCAGGACACGCGTTCGCCGGCCTGGGCCAAGGGCGCGCTGCGCACGCTTGCCGGCTGGCGCTATTCACTGCGCCGCTACGATCGTCCCTGGGAACTGCGGGCGTCGCAGAATCTCATCGGACTGCTCGATCCGCGCGTGTCGAGCATCTGACGCCATGCACGCGCTGCAAGTGAACTTCTTCCTCGACGCGCAACGCAAACCGCGCGACATCCTGCGTGACTGGCAGGGCCTGCGCGACGTGGCCATCGCCGCGGCCGCCGCCGGCACGCGCACCAGCGTCATCCAGGCCTGCACGCAGGAGGAGACGCTGCGCGAAGGCGGCGTCGACTTCCATTTCATTCCGCCCGCGGATCCGGGCGTGCCGCTCACGCGCTCCCGCGCGTTCACGCGGCTGCTCACGCAGCTCGCGCCCGACTTGGTGCACGTGCACGGCCTCGGCTTCCCGCGCGAGGTGCGGGACCTGCGCGCCATGGCGCCGCGGTTGCCCATACTTCTGCAGGACCACGCCAACCGCGTGCCGCGATTCTGGAAACGCGGGGCCTGGCGCCGCGCGCTGCAGCAATGCACCGCCGTGACCTTCTGCGCCCGCACCCAGGCCGACGCCTTTCGCGTCGCCGGACTGCTGCCCCGGCACGTCGAGGTGTTCCAGATTCCCGAGTCCACCAGCGTCTTCGAACCGGGCGATGCCGCCGCGGCCCGCGCCCGCACCGGCGTGCACGGCGATCCCGCGGTGTTGTGGGTGGGGCACCTGGATGCGAACAAGGATCCGCTCACCATCCTCGATGGCATCGCGATCGCGCGCCGCGCACTTCCCGGACTGCAGCTGTGGTGCTGCTTCGGCTCCGCGCCGCTGGCCGCCGCCGTCGAGGCGCGCATCGCCGGCGATGCGGTGCTGCGCGACTGCGTGCATCTCGTGGGGCGCGTGCCGCACGAGCACGTCGAATGGCTGATGCGATCGGCCGACCTGTTCGTGCTGGGCAGCCATCGCGAGGGCAGCAGCTTTTCGATGATCGAAGCGCTGGCCACCGGCCTCACGCCCGTGTTCAGCGACATTCCCTCGTTGCGCGCGCTCACCGGCGATGCCGCGGTGGGCGCGATGTTTCCCTGCGGGGACGCGCCGGCATGCGCCGAGGCGCTGCTGCGCGCGGCGCGTTCGCTGCAACCCGGTTCGCGCGCACTGGTGCGCGCACACTTCGAGCGGCACCTGTCGCATCGGGCCATCGGGCTGCAATTCGCGGCGGCCTATGCACGCATCTCGGGCGGCGCCGCTGCGGCGCCGACGGCGGCCTGATGAACGCCCAACGGCAACCGCTGGTGTCGGTGGTGATGGCCACCTGCAACCGCGCGCATTTCCTCGGTCCCGCCATCGACTCGGTGCTCAAGCAAAGCGTCGCCGATCTCGAGCTGCTGATCGCCGACGACGGCTCGGGTGAGGGCACGCGGCGCGTCCTGCAGGCCTGGGAATCCGACCCGCGCGTGCGCGTGACGTGGCTGGCGCACCGGGGCAATCCGGGCGCGGTGCGCAACGCGGTGTTGCGTGCGGCACGAGGCCGCTACGTGGCCTTCCAGGATTCCGACGACGTGTGGCTCCCGGAGAAACTCGAATACCAGCTCGCGGCCCTCGACGCGCATCGCGGCGCGCGCTGGTGTTACACGGCCTGCGAGCACATCAATTCGCGTGGCGCGCAGGTCGTTCCCGAGAACATCAGCGGCTGGCGCGCGCACGACGGCAACATCCGCGACGCCGTGGCCTGCCTGCGTGCGCACGCGGCGCTGCCCACGGTGCTGGCGGAGCGCGCGCTGCTCGACGAGGCGGGTTACTTCGATGAACGCCTGCGATTGTTCGAGGATCACGACCTGTGGCTGCGCCTGGCCTGCCGCGCCGACGTGGCCGTGGTGCAGCGGCCGCTGGTGAAAGTCCGTCGCCACGACGAACACTATTCCGGGCGCGACGAGCTCGCCGCCGCCGAATGCCGCGCCACATTCCTCGAACGCGCCTGGCAGGCACCAGTGTCGCCGGCAGCGCGCGCCGAATTGCGCCGCATCCGCGCGTTGCATTGCGGGCGCATGGCCCGGCTGCGCGCGCGCGCCGGCGACGGGCGCGCGGCGCGCGACTCGCTGCGCGACTCGTTGCGCAGCGGCTGGCGCTACGCACGCTGGTGGCTGGATGCGGCCCACGTGTTCCTCGGCGACCGAGCGGTGCGCCCATGAACGCGTTGCTGCGTGCGTGGCGATTGCTGGCGCCGCGGGAACGCCGCCAATGCGCGGGCCTGCAGTTGCTGGGCATCGTCATGGCGGTGACCACCGTGGCTGGCATTGCCGCGGTCATGCCGTTCTTCGCGGTGCTCGGTGATCCCGGCCTGGTCGAACGCAACGCCGCGCTGCACTGGATACAGTCACGCCTGGGCGTCGGGCACGCGGATTTCATCGTGGTGCTGGGATGCGTGTTCATCGCGCTGCTGGTGCTCGGCTCGGTGGTGAACCTCGCGGGCAGCGTGGCGATGAGCCGCTTCGCCTGGCGCGTCGGCGACCGCCTGCGCCTGGCCCTGTTTTCGCAGTACCTCGCGCGCGATTACCTGTTCCACGCGCGCCACGCGGGCGCGACGCTCACCAGCCGGGTGTTGTACCAGTCCGATCGCGTCACCGGCCTGCTGCAGAGCGGCTTCGTGTTCGTGAGCAACCTGCTCATGATCGTGCTCATCGTGGCGTCGATCGCGCTGGTCGATGCGCGCGTGGCTGCCGCGGGACTGCTGCTGTTCGGCGTGAGCTACGCGCTGGTATACGCGGCGGCGCGCCGCCGACTGCTGGCCAACGGGCTGGCGCAGACCCTGGCGGGCGCGGAACGCGTGGCGGTGGTGGAGCAGGCGCTGGGCGGCATCAAGGACCTGCTGGTATCGCAGGGCCAGGCGCCGTTCGCGAAGCGCTTCGCCGGCGCGAGCGCGACGATCTCGCGCGCGGCATCCAACACCCAGGTCCTTGGGGCGGCGCCGCGTTACCTGCTCGAATGCCTGGCGGGCGTGACGCTGATCCTCGCCGCGCTGGTCCTCGCCGGCCGCTCCTCAACCCCGGCCTGGCTGGGCGAGCTCACGTTCATTGCGGTGGCGGGTTATCGGCTGCTGCCCGCGATCCAGCAGAGTTATTTCAGTTTCGTCGCGGTGCGTGCCAACCAGCATGCGCTGGACGAGGTGGCCGCCGATCTCGCGCGCGGCGCACCGCTGCGCGCGGCGCCCAGCCGGGCAGAGGCCGAGGAATGGCGGCCGCGCGAGTCCATCGAGCTCGTGAACGTGAGCTTCGCGTACGAGGCGGAGATGCCGGTGCTGGAGTCGGTGTCACTGCGCATCGACGCCGGCAGCGCGGTGGCCTTCACCGGGCCCAACGGCTCGGGCAAGACCACCACCGCGGACCTGCTCGTGGGCCTGCTCACGCCGCAGTCGGGCCGCATCCTCGTCGACGGGCGGCCACTCGACGATTCCAGCCGCGCCACGTGGCAGGCCTGCGTGGCCTACCTGCCGCAGCAGGTGTTCATCCTCGACGCCGCGGTGCGCGAGAACATCGCCTTCGGCGTCGAATCCGCGGCGGTGGACGACACCCGCCTGCGCGAGGCGATCGAGCGCGCCGGCGCCGGGGAATTCATCGACAAACTACCGCGCGGGCTCGACGAGAGACTCGGTACCCGGGGTGCGCGGCTGAGCGGTGGCCAGCGCCAGCTGATCGGACTGGCACGCGCGCTGTACCGCTCACCCGCTTTCCTGGTACTCGACGAGGCCACGAGCTCGCTGGACGACGCGGCCGCGCAGGCCGTGTCCGCCATGATCCGCCGCCTGCGCGGCCACTGCACCGTGGTCGCGATCACGCACCACGAGGTGATCGCCGCCGCCTGCGACCAACGCTGCGTGTTCGGCGAGGGCCGCATCCTGTCGGGCGACGACGCCAGCCGCAGGTCTCCACGGCTGTTGCGCGGGGTTTCCGCATGAGCCCGCAGGATCCCTTCGGCGAACAGCAGGCCATGCGACATCGCGGGCGCTTCGACGTGCTCGGCGTGCGCGTCGCGGCGCGCAGCAACAGCCGCCGGCTGCTGGCGCTGTTCGGCGAGGCTTTCGGGTCGCTGCCGCGCCACGACCTGGGTACCGCTGCGCCACGCATCGACGTCACGCTGTCGCTGCTGCCGTCAATGGCGCGGCGCCATCGCGATGTCCCCCGCGTGAAGCTGCGCTCGGGCGCGGGCTTCCTCTCCGGAGTCATCGATGCCAACAACTTCGTGATGGCCTCGGCCGAGCAGCGCCGCGCGCTGGTCTGCGTGGACCGCGGCATGCTGGCCTTTCCCTACCACGTGCGCTACGAGCTCATGGAGTTCGCCGTCTATACGCTGGTGCCGCGCGTGCTCGGCCTGGTGCCTCTGCATGGCGCCGCGGTGGCGAGCCATGGCCGCGCGGTGCTGCTCACCGGGCCCACGGGCAGCGGCAAGTCCACGGCCTTCCTGAATTGCGCGCTCTCGGGACTGGAGCTGCTGTCCGAGGACGCCGTGTTCCTCGAGCCGCGCTCGCTGCGCGCCACAGGCTGCGCGAACTTCCTGCACCTGCGTACCGACGGCATGCAGGCGGTGCGCGATCCCGGCCTGCGCGCCGCGATTCGCCGCTCGCCGGTGATCCGGCGCCGCAGCGGCGTGCGCAAGTTCGAGTACGACCTGCGCCGGTCGAACATGCGCGTGGCGCCGGATGCGCCGCGCCTGGCCGCCGTGATCGCCTTGTCGCCGCGCCAGGCGCGTGGCGCTCGCCTGCTCGAACCCCTGAGCCCGGCGCAGGCGCTGCGCTGGCTGCGGCGCGAACAACCCTATGCGCGGGCGCAGGCCTCGTGGACGGATTTCTGCCGCAGCCTCGCCGGTGTGCCGGCCTACCGGCTGCTGCGTGGCAAACATCCCGAAGATGCGGCCGACGCGCTGCGCAGCCTGCTGTCGGGGTCGGCGTGAAACTCGCGGTGGTGGTGCCGGGCGGCGTCGATCGTTCCGGCGAGGCGCGGGTCATCCCGGCGTTCCTCGCGCTCATCGAGCGCCTGGCGCGCCGGCACGACGTGCACGTGTTCGCCCTGCGCCAGGAATCGCGGCCCGGCACCTGGCAGCTCGCCGGCGCGACCATCCACAATGCCGGCGACCGGTCGCCGGTGGTGCGCGCGCTCAACCAGATCGACGCCGAGCATCGGCGCAGGCCTTTCGATGTCGTGCAGGCGCTGTTCTCGGGCGCCTGCGGTTTCGCGGCCTGCGTGGCCGGTGCGCGCCTGGGCCTGCCATTCGCCGTGCACGTCGGGGGCGGCGAGCTCGCGCAATTGCACGACATCGGCTACGGCGGCCGGCGCAGCTGGCTGGGCCGATGCCGCGAATCGCTGGTCCTGCGCCGCGCGGCGCTGGTGAGCGCGGCCAGCGAGCCGATGATCGAGGCGCTGGATCGCATCGGCGTGGCGGCACAACGCATTCCCCTCGGGGTCGACGCCGCGCGCTGGCCGGCGCGCGAACCCGAAGCGCGCGCGCCGGGCGAGCCGCTGCGCCTGGTCCACGTAGCCAGCCTCAACCGCGTCAAGGACCAGCCCACGCTGCTGCGGGCGCTGGACATGCTCGCGCGCCAGGGCCATGACTTCCATCTCGACATCGTCGGCGAGGACACCTTGTCGGGCGAAATGCAGCGGCTCAGCGCCGAGTTGCAGCTCGGTGAACACGTGAGCTTCCACGGCTTCCTGCCGCAGGCCGAGTTGCGCAACGTCATGGCGCGCGCACATGTCTGCGTCATGACATCACGCCACGAAGCCGGGCCACTGGCGGTACTCGAAGCCGCCACGCTCGGGATCCCCACGGTGGGCACACGCGTCGGGCACATCGCCGAGTGGTCGCGCGACGCGGCGCTGGCCGTGCCGGTGTGTGATCCCGCCTCGCTGGCCGGGGCGCTGGCCTCGCTGGCGTCCGACGAGGAACGGCGCCGCACGCTGGGGCGCGCCGCGCAGGCGCGCGCGCTGCGCGAGGACGCCGACCACACGGCCTGCGCTTTCGAGTCCGTCTACCAGCGGCTCACCGGGACCGTGGCCGCCCTCGCGTGACCGTGGCCGCAGGGGAGAGGCGCACGCCGTATCGCGCGGACATCGACGGTCTGCGCGCCCTGAGCGTGATCGCCGTGATCCTGTTCCACGCCGAACTACCCGCGGCCGCCGGCGGCTTCGCGGGCGTCGACGTGTTCTTCGTCATCTCGGGCTACCTGATCACGCAATGGCTGCTGGCGCGCGCCTCCGGCAGCGTCGCCGCGCTGCTGCTGCGCGAGTTCTACCTGCGCCGCGCACGGCGCATCCTGCCGGCGCTGGTGTTGATGCTGGCGGTGACCACGGCCGTGGCCTGGTGGCTGCTGCTGCCTCCCGACCTCGTGCGCCATGGCATGTACCTGCTGGCCGCGGTGTTCATGGGGGGCAACTTCGCGGCGTGGACTGAGGGTGACTACTTCGACATGGCGGTGGGCTTCGCGCCGCTGCTGCACCTGTGGTCCATCGCCGTCGAGGAGCAGTTCTACCTGCTGTTCCCGCTGCTGATGCTGGCATTGCGCCGCTGCACGCCGGCACGCCAGGTGCGCGTGCTCGGCGTGATCGCGCTCTTGTCATTCGCGCTGTGCGTGGTGGGTTCGCTCACGCACCCGGTGGCCAACTTCTACCTCGGCATCTCGCGCGCCTGGGAGCTGATGCTCGGCGCGGTGCTGGCCTTCGGCATCGGCGACTCCGTGGCGCAGCGGCACGCGCCGCTGCTCGCGGGCGCGGGACTCGCGGCCATCCTCGGCGCCATGCTGTGGTTCGATCGCAGCGGGCATCATCCCGGGCTCGCGACGTTGTGGCCCACGCTCGGCACCGCCGCCCTGATCGCCGCGGGCCGGGCGCGCGAGACCGCGGTGTCGCGCGTATTGTCGTGGCGACCCCTGGTCGTCACCGGGCAGGCCTCGTATTCCCTCTATCTATGGCACCTGCCGGTGCTGGTGTTCCTGTCTTACTACCAGGTGCTGCCACCGCGCGGCTGGGAGCTGGCCGCGGCGCTGGCGGCCTGCACACTCATCGCGTTCGCGGCCTGGGCCGGGTTCGAGCAGCCGCTGCGGCGCGCGCGCTGGCTGCCACGTGCGCGCGACTTCGTGATGGCCTGCGTGGTGTCGCTGTGGCTGCTGGCCATCGTGGGCGTGGCATGGGTGCGCTCCGACGGATATCCGCAGCGATTTCCGGCCGCCGAGCGGCGCATGCTCGACAGCGCGGTGTTCCATCGCGACGCGGTTCGCTGCATGACGTTGCCGCTGGCGGACATCGAGGCCGGGCGATTGTGCCGGTTTGGCCGGCAGGGCGCGCCGCGGCGCGCGGTGTTGTGGGGCGACAGTCATGCGTTGGCATTGCTGCCGGCGGTCGAGTTGCTGGGCGAACGCGAAGGCTTCGAGGTGTCGTTCGCGGGACGATCCAGCTGCCGGCCGCTGCCCTCGCAGGGCTGCGCGCCGTACAACCAGGCCATGCGCGCGGCCATCGGCCGCAGCCATCCCGATGTCGTGATCCTCGCCGCGTTCTGGGCCTATCCGGACTACGACGCGGCCAGCTTCGAAGCGGGATTGCGGGCCACGATGCAGGACTTGGCCACGGTTACGCGGCGCATCTGCCTGGTGCGCGACGTGCCGGCGCTCAATCACCCCGTGCCGCACGGACTCATCATGATGCGGCGGCACGGCGTCGACACTGACTACCTCACGCGTTTCGATCCGCTGTGGCGCGACGCGCAGCGCAGCGCTGACGAAACCCTTGAGCAACTGTCGCGCCAGTCGCCGGTAACGCTGGCGGATCCGAAGGCGCGGATCTGCACGGCGGATGCCTGCCGCATCGAGTCCGGAGGCGAAGTGCTGTTCCGGGATGCCAACCACCTGTCGGTGGCCGGTGCGCTCTACGTGGCGGATTCCCTGGCGGGTTGCTTCGAGAACCTGCGCTGAACCTGGCGCCATTCGAGACGGCGCTGCCATTCGCCGAGCCGCCGCCGGCAGCCGGGACACACGCGCCCCAGCGCACCGACCAGGGTGCTGCGCACCTGCGCCCAGCGCAGCCGCCGGCCGACGCGCAGCCAGGTGACGGGATCGAGTTCCCGGCGCAGGAAGATCACGTTCAATTGCGGATGCGTGTGCAGCTGGTCCGTGGCGATCTCGTCGAAATCCCAGTCCTCGAGCAGCGACAGCGCCTCGGGATACAGCCGCTGGCCTGCGGCCACGCAGGGCTGCGTCTCGAGCTCGACGTGCAGCAGCACCACGTGAGGAGCGATGCCGCGCAATCCTTCGAGCACCTCGCAGGCATGGCCTTCCACGTCGACCCACAACGCGATCCGCGCGCCTTGTTCCGCGATCGCCGGCGCCAGCAGCGAATCGAGCCGCAAGGTGGGTACGTCGACCGCCTGCGTGAGGTAGGCGGCGGCGTCTCGCCGGTGCAGCGAGCTCATGCCGCGGCGCGCGTTGGACGTGGAGTAATCCGCCTCGACCACGAAGAACGGAGCGTTGGCGTCGGCATTGCTGGCGGCCGCACCGACGATCTCGATGCCTGCCGCCGCGAGCCTCGGATCCGCGCGCATGCGCTCGAGGTTCGAGGGATTCGGCTCGAGCGCGATGATCCGCGCCTGCGGCAGCCGAGCGCGGAACGCCAGCGCGTCTGCGCCGTTCATGGAGCCGACCTCGCAGACCAGGTCGATGCCGAGATCCGGCAGCAGCGCCAGGAACAGCTCCTTGGTATTCACCGGGCGCGGATTCATCGGGTTCATGCGGACTGCGGCTCGAGCCAGGGCGTGGGGCCCTGGCCGCGGCGCCAGGCGCGGTGGATGCCGCTGGTGTGGAACAGCCGCGTCACGCCGGCGCGGTTTTCCTCCGCGGTGATGCGGCACAGGAAAGTGGTGTGCGAACCGCGCTGCCGCGCGGCCACGATGTCGAGCTCGCGCACTCGCGGCGCCTGCGCCGGGACGCGGAACCCATGGCGCGGCGAGCGCACGGTTTCGCAGGGCAGGGCATTCCAGTCGATTTTCTGCAGGCGGTGATGCGCGCCCAGCGCATAGGCCAGCGCGCGATCAGCCAGCGGCACGTCGGCCAGCACCACGCGTCCCGCGTTGCGCAGGGTCTGCACCGAGGGACTGGTGTTGCGCAGCGCAAGCGTGAAATGTTGGTCGCCCATGGGTCCCACGAGATCCATGGGGAACAGGTTCTGGCTCTCGCCGTCGTCCACCGACACCAGCACCACCGGCCGCGGGCAGATGTAGAACACCAGCAGGTGCTGCACGTCGGCGGGGTCCATCGAAAAGCCGCCGCGTTGGTCGCGGGGCCGCCGCTGCTGCAACCAGCGCTGCCAGGCGCGCAGCGGCGCAGGCAGGCAATGGTGGCTCGACTGTTCCACTGCGTAGCAGTCCAGCGCGAAATCCGGGCCCTCGATCTGGCCTGCGACGCGCAGCTCGAGCGTGCCGAGCCTGACGCCGCTGTCCCGGTCGCGGAAGTGCAGCCGGGCGCGCGTGGCCGACTGGCCGGGGGTGTGCGCGACGGCGATCACCAGCGGCGCCAGCGACAACACCACCTGGCGCCCGGTGACGTCGAACTCACGGCCGGCCGCGTCGAAGCTGACGTCGACCAGGGACTGCGATGTGTCGAGGCCGATGGGCGACCACAGCGCCAGCGGGCGCAATGGCGACGCGAGCGCACGCAGGTTCATGCCGCCTCCCGGCGCCGCAGCGAGAGGAACAGGTAGCGGGACGCGACCAGCGCCGGCCAGTCGAGCGGTGACACGATGGCGACATCGCGCACCCTCACAGGGCCATGCGCAAGCGGCACGTGGATGGCCTCTGTCTCGAAATCGCCGCCGGCTTCGGCCACCAGGCGTCCCGGCCGCCAACGCGTGATCGGCGCCTGCGCGCCTGGCACGGAGTAGCGGCCACGCGAGACCAGCGAAGGCAGGCCGCGCCACCACCACGCGTAACGCGTGTCGCCGCGGAAGAATGGATTGAGGATGCTGGCCAGGATGCGTCCGGCGGGCTTGAGCAACGCGGCGAAGCGGCGGAACAATGGCGCCGGTTCCGGCACCAGGTTGAGCGGCGCGAAATTGGCCGTGATGAGATCCATGCGTGGCATCAGACGCGCGGCCGAATCGAGGAAAGCGGCGTAGCTGCACTCGACCACGCGGATGTTGCGTGCGCGTGCGTCGCGCGCGCAGGTTGCGCGCAGGTAGGCGCACATGTCGGGGTCGATGTCGAAGGCGAACACGCGGCAGCCGTGCTCGGCATAGACGCGAGCGTCGATGCCGGGGCCGCAACCGAAATCCAGCAGCGTGCTGCGCGGCGCGCAGTGGCGCAGCGCCAGGTCCAGGAAGGCCGCGCGGCACAGCCGGTCGTCGTCGGCCGCGCTCAACGCCCTGACGTAGTCGCCGCCGGTGACCAGCGAGTTCATTGCATGCGCCTGCCTTCCTCGAGTGCGCCGCGCAGCGAGACCATGGTGTGTACCCGCGGCGGCCGCGAAAACACCCATCTCAGGACGCGCTGGCCGTGTCCGAGGCCGTACCAGGGCACCTGGTACAACGCCGGCTGGGCCGCCACCTTGACGTGGAGTTCCTCGAGCGCCGTCCGGTCGGGCAGGAAGCGTTGCCGTGCATACCTCAGCGCTTCACGTGGCGAGCGTGCCCAGCAGATCCCCGGGAAGGCAGAGATGCGCAGGTTGGACCACGACACGGTGGTCAGCGTGTCGCGGCGCGCGGCAGCGCGCAGCAGGCGTGGACAGGCGCGCGCGAACTCCTCGAGCGGCACGTCCGTGCAGCCGGGGTAGTACTGCAGCGCCAGGCGCAGCGGTGGATACATCCACCAGCAGCCACCTTCCGCCTCGGGCGTGGACAGTAGTTTGACCCAGGCGTCGACGCCGAGGCGCGCCGCGAGCAGCGCGATGTCGTGCAGCTGCACCTGGCGCAGCGCGTGGGCGCGCATGTTGCTGGCCGCATGCAGCAGCAGGTGGCGCAGCAGCTCGGCCTCGTCGCGGTAAGGCAGGAGGCCCGGCCGGAGCTTCGCGGGCGCAAGCGTGCCGGTGATGTCGACGCGCCGCACCGGCAGCAGCTCACCGACGGATTCGTGCACCTCGATCTTGAGCGGATTGTCCGGGTGTTCACCCGGCCGCGCGGCATGCGTGGTTTCCCGCGGCTGGTATACCCGGTGGCGTTGCGTCACGAAGGCCTCGGTGTAGTCGAGGCTGGACAGGGCCCGCGCCACGCGCGGCAAATCCACCGGACGAACCAGCAGGTCGATATCACCCATGGGCCGTTCGCCGGCGCGATAGAGGCCCAGCCGCCGCAGCGCCGTACCCTTGAGGCCCACGGCGGTAACGCCCGCGGCATGCAGCGCGGCGTCGATGCGCTCGATGATCGTCGCGATGCGAGCGTCGCGTTGCAGCGCCTGGTGACGCTGCGTGGCGAGGAAATCCTGCCACGAGCGCGGGCCGCGCCAGCGCAGTCCGTGTGCCAGCAACACCGTGATGCCCTGCATGGCCGACACGGCGCGTGCCACGTCCCATTCGAACGCATTCCACGCGGGCGCCCCGTCGAGGGGCTGCGCGACTTCTTGCGCCAGGTGTTCGGTGGTCCGCCGCAGTGCCGCTTCGATGACGCCGAAGCGGGGCAGGTCCGGCGACGTGCTGCTCACGCCGCGCTCCAGGCGCGCAGCGCATCGCTGGCGCGGCGCGCGGCGCCCGACAGTTCGGCCGAACGTTGCGGATCCGAGGACTGCAGCCGGAAGGCTTCGACCTCGCTGCGCAGCCACTGGTCGGCGAGCTTGTAGTAATCCTTGCCGCGGCGGCCGGCGATCACGTAGTCGCGGTCCGAGGATTCGGCCCAGGCCATGGGCGCGCGCACGCGGTCTCGTACCTTGTCGAAATAGCCGGTGCCCTTGATGGGATAGGACACGGTGGTGAAGAACACGTCCGGGTTGGTGGCCTTCACGTGCTCCACGGTGGCGGCGATGTCCTCGATTTCCTCGCCCTCGTAGCCCCACATGAGGAACATGCCCACCTGGATGCCCTGCGCGTGCGCCAGCGCGCAGGCGCGCCGCACCTGTTCGACGCTGACGCCGCGTTGCATGGCGTCGAGGATGCGCTGGCTGCCGCTTTCCGAGCCGATCCAGATGCGGTAACAGCCGAGCGCGCGCAAATCGGCGGCCGCCGCTTCGTTCTGCAGGCGATCGGCGCGCGTGATGGTCTCGAAGGGGCGATGGAGGCCGCGGCGGCGCAGCTCGGCACCATAGGACTTGAGCCACGGATGGCTGATGGTGAACACATCGTCGGCGTACCACACCTGGTCGGGTGCGTAACGCTCGACTATCCACTGCAGCTCGTCGGCCACGTTTTCAGGGCTGCGGCGGCGGTGCGTGAAGCCGTACACGGCGTGCGAGCACCAGTTGCAGCGATACGGGCAGCCGCGCGCGGTGATGAGGTTGATGCTGCTGGCGCCGTGGTGGGTTTTCCAGGCGTCCAGGTAGAGCTGGTGGTCGATGGCCTCGCGGTCGGGCCAGGGCAGGGTGTCGAGGTCGGGGATCTTGGCCCTGTCGGCCGTGCGCACGATGGCGCCCGCCTCGTCGCGAAACGCGATGCCGTTCACTTCGTGCAAGCGGTGCGGGCCGCGCTGCGCCAACGCCGGCAGAAGGTCGGCCAGGGTGAGCTCGCCTTCTCCGACCACGATGACCTGGGCGCCGGCGTCGAGGTATTCCCGCGTGTAGTTCGCGCTCTCGGGGCCGCCGAGTATCACGGTCCAGCCGTGCCGGCGCGCGGCGCGCACGATCTGCAGCACCGAGCGCCGCGTCATGAGGTTGGTGTAGATGCCGAGCACGCCGCCGGGCGAGGCGGCCAGGCGTGAGTCGAGCCCGGAACGCTCACGGAAGGTGCTGTCGAACACCTCCACCGAGATTCCCGCGCGCTTGAGGTATGCCGATAGATAGAGCAGGCCGAGCGGCGGATACGGCTTCATGACCTGCCGTTCCTTCTCGTCGTCGGCGAGGAAGTAGCCGTGGGTGAGCAGCAGGTCGTCCATGGTTCAACGGAACGCCGCCGCCGATTGCAGTCCTCCGACCGGCTGATCGAGCGACGCATCGAACTCGTCCAGTTGCTGACGATAGTCGCGCTCGCCGGCGCACAACTCGTCCCAGCGGCGCGCGATGTCAGCGGAATCCGGATGGGTGACCTGGTCGTGCAGCAGGTTGCGCACCGCGCGATAGAACTCCGAGCGGTAGGTCCCGGCGAACATCATGTCGAGGTCGTTGCTCTCCTGCCAGTGGCGCTTCTCGCCCATCTGCTGCTTCACGGCCTCGTAGAACTTGGTACCCGGGAGTGGATAGGACACGCTCACGCCCACGTCGTCGGGGCGGGCTTCCTCGACCAGCCGGCGCGTGGCGAGGATGTCCTCGAGTTCCTCGCCGAGGTAGCCGAGCTGCAGGAAGAAGCCCACGCGGATGCCGGCCTCGCCGAGCAGGCGGCGCGCGTGGATGTTCTCGCGCACGCGCGTGCCCTTGTTCATGGCATCGAGCACCTTCTGGCTGCCGCTTTCGGCGCCGATCCAGGCCTCGCGGCAACCGGCATTGCGCAGCGCCTCGGCCATGCGCACGCTCACCAGGTCGGCGCGCAACTGGATGGTGAACGGCACGCCGCCGCCGCCCTCGGCCAGCGCCGCGGTGAATTCGTTCACCCAGTTCACCTTGAACCCGAAGATGTCGTCGGCGAACCAGAGATGGTCCGGCCGGTAGTGGCGGCGCAGGTGGATGAGCTCGGCCGCGACCTCGCGCGCCGGGCGTTGCAGGTACTGGTTGCCCCAGATGGGCTTGGCGCACCAGTTGCAGCGGAACGAGCAGCCGCGAGAGGCGGCCATGTTCAGGCTGAAATAGCCGTGCGCCTTGCGCCAGACACGGCGGTATTTCTCGATGTCGACCAGGTCCCAGGCAGGCAGTGGTGCGTGCGCGGGCTCGGGCAGTTTCGCGGCGGCACGCGAGCGTTGCGCGCCCAGCGGACCGGCAATGCTCACGTCTGGCAGTCCCGCCACCCAGGCGCCATCCGCCAGAGCGAGGTCGTGGTCCAGGCGCTCGATCATCGCCGACAACGTGGCCAGTGCTTCGCCGTGCAGCACGGCGTGTGCACCGGCCGCCAGGTATTTTTCCGGCGCGTCGGAGGCGTCGGAACCGGCGGCCAGCAATCGCGCGCCGCGCGAGCGCGCCAGCGTGAGCATTTCGCAGGCGGCGCGCCGCATGCGCCCCAGGCACATCTTGCTCAGGAAGTTGTAGTTGTCCTCGTAGAGCAGCACCACCTGCGGCTTGAGCACATCGAGCTGGCGCTCGAAGCGCGACAGGTCGTCCGCCAGCATGGCATCGAAGAGCGCCACCTCGTGGCCGGCATTGCGCAGCAGGGATGCGACCTGCAGCGTGGCCAGCGGTGGATAGGGCTTGGCGCGTTCCTGCTGCTTCTGGTCGAAACGCAGGAAATACGAGTGGCAAACCAGTATGGAAAGCATGCCGAGTCCATTCAGTGCCGGTAATTTGCAGCCCAGAGTCCGGCCCGCTCCGACGAGCCGGTTCCTGCAGGGTGAGTTCCCTTCCCCCGCCGGACGGTTCCATGTGTACTGCAAATGCCCGCGCCGCTGGGCCCTGACCGGGCGTCGGCGCAGGCTGACGGCCGCAGCGAGGCCGGTTGCCGCACTGCGGCCGCCCGTCCGATTGACGGACGAAGCCGCTTGTTAGCTGCCTTCGACCTGCGCCAGCGCCTTGTTTCGCGGGAACTTGACCGAGTAGTAGTGGCGGATGGTCTCCGTCTTGCGCGGCTCTCCCGCCAGTCGCCAAAGATAGACACCGGCATGCCCGTTGAAATCCTTGCTGGTCGGCGGCGTGGCGCCTTTCAGCACTTCGATGCGGATGTCGTCGTCGCGCGCCACGGGAACGCGATCGATGACCTCGATGGGCAACGCAGCGGCGTGGTAACTGGTGATCTCGAAACGCCGGCGGCGTTCGTTGAGCTGGTCGCGGTTCACCACGCCGACGTTGCCGGACTCCTCGCTTTCGTCGCGCACCACGATGCGGATGCGCTGGTCCTGGCCGAAGGGAATGCGCACGTCCGCGCCCGGCAGGACCATGGGCAACTCGCCCATGCCGACGAAGGCATCGTCGCGGAACAGCTGCACGGTGCCGGAATCGATCGGCACGTCGCCTTCGTAGGTGAAGCGCGTCTCGAGGTAGGCGGCGCGATCGGCGGCGAGATTGGCGCGTGCCACCAGGTCCACGCCGAAGCTGTCGTCGCCGATGGGATAGAGGCGCGGCTGGCGATCCGCTGCCACGTTCACGCGGCCCGGGATGCGGTAGTCGGCGATGAAATCCGTAGTGAGTATCTCCGCGGTCGACTTCGGTGCGACCGGCGGTGGCGCCGGTTCGCCCGCGTAGTTGCCCGAGAGGGTCTGGGGCGAACGCGCGACGTTGCCGCGCATCAGGCTCTTGCGCAGGCCGGTGACCACGACTTCATCGAGTTCCTCGCTCGCACCCAGGTAAGCCAGCTGCTGCAGGCTCAGGAACAGCGAGGCCAGCGGCGGCGTGGTCGCATTGAGGCTGGGCTGCGCGGTGCTGATGGTGAGCTGGATGTTGCTCCAGTCCTCGCCGGTGCCCTGCTGCAGTTCGGCCTGGCGCACCAGCGCGACGGACTTCTTCGTGGTGTCGAGGCGTGCCTCGTACTGCCAGGACCAGCTCACGTCGGTGACCTGGTATTCCACGCTGAAGCTGGCGTTGGAGTCCGCCGAGGCATGCAGCGTGGCGCGCAACTCGGTGGTGGCCTTGCGCGACGTAGCGATCTTGGCAAGGTCGGCGCGGATCTTTTCGCTCTGCTCGTCGAGGCTGCGCAGCCGGATCTTCGCGTCGCGGATGCGCTGGCGCGCGGCCGCGTCGCTGGCGCCGACGGTGGCCAGCAATCCACCGACGGCATTGGGCTCGATCTTCGGCGCGTGTTCGCCGTGACCCGCGGGCGCGGCAATAATGCCCTCGAGCAGCTTGAGTTGCGCCTGCGCGGAGGTGATGTCGTCTTCGATGGCCGCGCGGGCGTCTCCGATATCGCGCAGCTCGAGCGTGAGCGCTCGCTCGCTGGCGTTCACCAGGTCGCCCTCGACGATGCGCTGCACCTCGATGCCGCCGAGCTTGAGCGAGGCGGATCGAGCCGACAGCCGCAGAGTCGCGGGATCGATGCCGTCGGGCAGGCCGCGCACCACCAGCCGATGTTCACCCGCGGGGACCTGTGCATTGCCCGCGCGGGTGACGATGGCGCTGTCGCGGTAGACGGTGACGCTGTCAATGGGCAGCGTCACGGCGATGTCGGCGCAGAACGCGGCCGGCGCGAAGGCCATCAACGCCAGCGCGGTCAGGGAGTGGGTCAGGCGCATGTGAATCTCCGGTTTTTTTGGGAACAACCCGGCTGCTCCCGGCATTGGTCAGGTGTAACCAACCGAATGCAGGAGAAAACCATGTCCTTCCTCATCGACGAGCGCTCCATTGCGTTGCGCTCTACCGGGTTTGACGCCGCCAGGCGCAGTTTCCTTGGCGTGAGTGGACTGGCCCTGTCGGGCAGCGCCGTGGCCTTGCTGGCAGGCCGCGAGGTGCTCGCGGCGAATGAAAAAGCCGGTAATCCGGCCAATGACGTAGACATCCTCAACAGCGCGCTCGCCGCCGAACACGAGGCCGTGGCCGCCTATGGCGTGGGCGCGGGCAGCGGGCTGTTGAAGGGCGGAGTGCTGGCGCTGGCCACGACATTCCAGGGACATCACAAACAACACGTGGACGTGCTCGCGGGCACGGTGCGCAAACTCGGCGGCAAACCGGCCGACGCCAAGGCGAAATACACCTTCCCGGTGGAGACGCTGAAGACCCAGAACGACGTGCTGCGTTTTGCGGCCGGGCTCGAGAAGGGCGCGGTCAGCGCCTATGTCGCGGCCGTGCCGTTGTTCAAGGACCGCGAACTTTCCAAGGCCGCGGCCAGCATCCTCGGTGACGAAGCCATGCATTGGGCGGTATTGCGCCAGGCGCTGGGCGAGGAGCCGGTGCCCGCGGCATTCGTTTCATAGCGCGCCTGGATCGCGATCGAAGCGAGGCAAGAACGTTCCAGCGGGAACGCCTGCATCGAGGTGATTTCGGACGAGTTGCCGCGAGGCCAACGCAAGATTGCCCTTGGCCAAGTTTTACTTGTTTGCCAATCACCGGGCGGCGATGCAAAGTTGCCGCACATGCTCGGCATTCATCATTACTGGCTGTTCATGGCGACGGCCGTGGTCCTGGTGCTCACGCCCGGGCAAGACACCTTCTTCATCCTCGGCCGCAGCATCGCGAGCGGCCGTCCCGCGGGCATCGCCGCGGCGCTGGGCATCACGGTGGGCAGCATCGGGCACACGCTGCTGGCAGCGCTGGGTCTCTCGGCCTTGCTGGCGACTTCGCCCTATGCCTTCACGGTCGTGAAGTTCGCGGGCGCCGCCTATCTTTTCTACATCGGCGTGCGCGCGTTGCTGTCGCGGTCGAACGGCTTGCCCGGGGAGCAGGCGAATGGGCGTGACGACGGGCGCTGGTCGGCTTTCCGGCAGGGCATCGTCACCAACCTGCTGAACCCGAAGGTGGCGCTGTTCTTCCTTGCGCTGATGCCGCAGTTCATTTCGGCCGACAGCAACCACAAGGTGGCCGCGTTCATCGCGCTGGGCGTTTCGTTCATGACGCTGGGCCTGGCCTGGTGCCTGGTGCTGGCCATCGGCGCGTCCAGCCTGCGCGCGCTGTTCCTGCGCCGCCCGTCGATGGCGTCCATCCTCAACAAGGTGGCCGGCAGCATGTTCATCGCGCTGGGTATCCGGCTCGCCACCGCGCGGCAGTGAGCAACACGGACGACGACTTTCCGCAGGCCGGGCGCAAGCGCCTGATCCTGCCGTCGCCCATCGGCACGCTCGGCACGGGCGCGCGCGACATCGAACCCGAGCTCTACGAAGAAATGCAGCGCGGCGCCGTCTACATGATGGGCGACAACCCGGCGCTGCTGCGCATGCCGGAAAAGCCCAGGCTGCTGGATTTCTACCGCCTGCGCTTCGGATCCTTCGCGCGGCGGCATCACTGCCAGTCGGCGAAGCTGGCCATGGAAGCCGGCCAGCCCGAGAAAGTGATCATGGCCTGCTTCCTGCACGACATATCGAACGGCGCGCTGGTGCGTTGTGACCACGGGTACTGGAGCGCGCAGCTCATCGCGCCGTATGTCGACGAAGAGGTGGCCTGGGCGGTGCGTTACCACCAGCCGCTGCGTTACTTCGCCGACGAGTCGGTGGGCTACCAGTACCCGGAGGCGTACCGGAAATACTTCGGCGAGGATTACCAGCCGCCCGAGTACATGCGCCGAGACCACGAATATGCGCGCAACCATCGCTGGTACATGAGCTCGCGCATGATCACGCTGTTCGATGCCTATGCCTTCGAACCCGGGCCGGAGATTCCCTTCGAGATGTTCGAGGACATCATCGGGCGCAATTTCCGCCAGCCGAAGCAAGGCCTGGGCTTCGACGGATCGCCCGTGGCGCACATGTGGCGTTCGATGATCTGGCCTAACAACTTTCTCTGACGCGTGGCCTCGCTCAAGGACCGGTTCGGACCGGGCGTGCCGCGCACCATCGCCGCGATGATCCGCGCGGTGCACCCGGAGTTCCCGCACGCCGAATTCCTGCGCGACGCGCTGGCCGGCTACGGTCCGCTGTCACTCACCGCGCGCGGCCTGCACATCGCCGCGGCGCTGCGCCGGCACCTGCCAGCCGAATATCCGCGCGCGATTGCCATCCTGCTGGACTCCGCCTCGCAGCCGCACGAACACCGCGCCTCGGGCGGCATGGCGTCCTTCCTCTACATGCCGCACATGTACTTCGTGGCGCAGTACGGGCTCGATCACTTCGAGGAGTCCATGCAGGTGCAACACGCGCTCACGCAGCGCTTCACCGCCGAGTACAGCATCCGCCCTTTCCTCGAGAAACATCCCGAGGCCACGTTGGCCCGCCTGCGCGAGTGGGCCCGCGATTCCAGTGAACACGTGCGGCGCCTGGTGTCCGAGGGGACGCGTCCGCGGCTGCCCTGGGCGCCGCGCTTGCGCGCCTTCCAGCAGGATCCGCGTCCCGTCATCGAACTGCTGGAATTGCTCAAGGACGATCCGTCGCTCTACGTGCGCCGTTCGGTGGCCAACAACCTCAACGACATCGGCAAGGATCATCCGGAACTGCTGGTGGCGATCGCGAAGCGCTGGCTGCGGGGTGCGAACGGAGAACGGCCCAGCCCCGAACGCAGGTGGATCGTGAACCACGCGCTGCGTTCGGCCGTGAAACGCGCGCACGCCGGCGCGCTCTGTGCATTGGGTTACGGCGGCAAGGCCGAGGTGGCGGTGCGCAAGGTGACGATCATGCCGGCGCGACCCAGGATCGGCGGGCATGTGACCATCGGTTTCACGCTGGTGAACACCGGCAGGAAACCCGCGCGGGTCATGGCGGATCTCGTGATCCACTTCGTCAAGGCGCGACGCATCGGCGCCAAGACGTTCAAGCTGCGCGCGCTTGGGCTCGCGCCGGGCGCCAGCCGGGCATTGTCGAAGAAGATCGCGCTCACGCAGCTCACCACGCGCAAGCACTACCCGGGCAAACACGCGGTCGAGGCGCTGCTCAACGGCTCCCGGCGCCGACTCGGCGCTTTCGACCTGCGGTCAGCCGCGCGCTGAACCGCGGCCGCGGACCGGATTACTGGCCCGTCGCCTGGACCGGGTCAATGACGCTGTTGCCGTTCACAGCTTCTTGACGATGGGGTAGCGCAGCACGATTTCGCCGGTGGTCTCGTTGAGACCCTTGGGGAACAGTGGCACGAAAATGCGGAATTCCTTTGCCTTGGGAATCTCCGCGACGACGGCGGTGAGGGTCACGGTGCCGCCCGCATCGGTGGCAGGCACGGACTTCGGATCCTTCGTGGCCTCGACCGGGCGGTTCTTGTCGTCCTGCAGGACCAGGAACACGCCCCCTTCCGTGGCCACGCTCATGGTGTACTTCGCCGTGATCGTGAACGTGACTTTCGAGCCGCGCAGCAGCGGCGTCCCGGGCGCCGGATCGGCACTCACCAGGTCGATGGCGTAGCCCTGGCCGCGTTCGGTGTTGAAGGTCCAGGGCATCTCGCCGCCGGCGGCCAGCGCGCCGGCAGCCGCCAGCAGCGTGGCGACTAACCACTTCGTCGTTTTCATCGACCCTCCGCGGCCGATACTACCAGCGGCGCCGGGACAACGTATGGATGAGTTGCGCGCGAATGACGTCGGCGAGGGGTTGCGAGGGCGGGCCCTGGATACCCTGCTGGCGCGTGGTGAGGTGTTCCACCGGGTCGCCGCCGTCCTGGAACACGTAGTGGGCGAACACCTTGCGCCAGATCTCGCGCTTGGCCGGCGGCAGCGACTTAACGGACATGATCCCGTGCAGCAGGGCCTCGAACGGCGAGCCCTGCCAGGCCGGGGTCTCGTCCCACCAGTAGTTCACCAGCACGTTGAAGCGCTCGCGGGACTCGACGTGGTGCCACCACATGTAGGGCACGAACAGCGCGTCGCCGGGCTCGAGGTCGGCGTACTGCGCGGTGGCCAGCGCCTCGCGGAAGCGCGGGTACCTGTCGAAGTCCGGGCGGTCGAGCCGCACCATGCTGATGGGCTGGCCCGCCAGGGTGAACTCCAGCGGGCCGACGTAAAGATTCACCAGCTGTTCCGGCGGGAACAACGTGAAGCGCCGGCGACCCGCGACCACGCAGGCGATGTTGTTCGAGATGTCGTAGTGCGTCTGCACGGTGACGCGGTTGCAGATCCAGATGCGCGGGACCGCCGACGCGTCCACCAGCGGCATGGTGTTGTCGCGCGTGAACCCGGGCATGCTGGCCGGCGTGGGCACGGCGCCCACGTACAGCGCTTCCGGGGCGGGCGCGTCGAGCAGTGCCAGCAGCCGGTCCAGCGAGGCGGTGATGCGCTGTGGCCGGCGCTGGAAATTGTGGCCGGTGAGGTCGTCGTTGTAGAAGAACCGTCCGCCGATCGCCGGGTCGCCGAACATGGTGTCGGCCGGGGCGCCGGTGTCGAAGCCGCGCAGGTAGTTAGCCATGGCCTGGGGCGACTCGCGCCCGGCGCGCACCGCCGGCCAGTCGGCGACCAGTCCGCGCAGGACCACGGGTTGCAGCGCCGGGAGGATGTCGTCGCGGAACTGCGTGGGCGTGACGCCGCGCAGTTCGCGAATGGCGGTGGGCTCGGTCGACGGCATGGGAGCCGCGAGCTTGAAGAGCCGCGGCAATTGAAATCAAATTTCTTTAATGGCGCGGGGCGCGGCGCTCAACGCGCGACCACGCGCGATGCCGAGCGCTGGCCGAACATGCTCACTTCGTTGCGGCGGTAGTCGATGACCAGGCGGTCGAGCACGCCGAGCATGTCCATGCCGATGAGCAGCGCGGGCTGCTGGTCCAGGCCCCACAGCTTGAACACGTGGAAGTCGGCGAAGATGACCTCGAGGTTGGTGAGCGTCAGGTCGCCGATGCGGGCTTCCTTGATTTCCTGGACGTCGCCGTCGGCAATGTCGGGCGTGGCGCCGTGGACCACGGCCGCGACCTGCTGGCGGTTACGCTTGCCCTTGTTCATCGCGTTCTGCAGCGCCAGGTTGCCGAGCGTGCGTTCGGCGCCGGTGTCGATGACGGCCTTGGCCTTGATGCGCTTGCCCACGTGGACGTCGAGGATCATGAGGCCGTTTGCGTCGCGCTGGGCGCGCGCCGTGACCAGGCTGTAGTGGGGCCGGCGGCCGTTCGACTCGAGCACGCTCACGCGGTCGCGCTTGAAGTCGACGTCGATGCGCTGGTCTTCGAAACCGGCGACGCCGAGGATGCCGTCGGCATTGCCCATGATCGAAGTGAAGATCACGGGCAGGTCCTGGTTCTCGAACTTGAGGTCGCCGATCTCGATGCTCTGCACCGCGACGGTGGGAACTTCGGCGGCGCCGGTGACGCCGTTGAGCATCACGTTGCGGCCCACGGAATGCGTGAGGCCCAGGGTCTTGGCGAGATGCGGCGAGAGCGTCGAACGGCTCGCGCCGGTGTCGATGACGAAACGGAACGGGCCCTTGCCGTTGACCATGACGTGTGTCATCACGCGGCCGATGCGGTCGAGGCGGGTGGGTGCGGCGAACAGCGGCTCCGGTTCGGCGAGTGCACCGGCGAGATCTTCGGGAGTGCCGGGCGCGCGCGAGGAGATATTGGGTTCGGCGAACAGGGAACGTGAGAGAAAGCCGCCCCCGAGCGCCAAGAGCGCCTGCAATGCAAAGCGACGGCCTTTCAGCGTCTCCCTCATGCCGATGACGCTACGCCTGATTTCGGGGGAAAGAAACAACGTCGCGCCAAAACGTGCGCGCCGCACGGTGGCATGTCCCAAAACCGGGTTAGGTACGTCTACTTATGGAATGGGAGGGTCGGGCAGGGCGTGGAAGGCGTTGCGCAGGGCCTCGCCCCAGCCTTCCCGGATCACTTTGAAATAGGCGTCGTCCGTGCCGATGCTCCGGTGCAACGAAACCTGCAGGGCGTCCCGCCGGACGATGGCCAGGTCCAGCGGCATGCCCACGGACAGGTTCGACCGGATGGTCGAGTCCATGGAGATCAGCAGGCACTTGGCGGCCGCAGCCAGCGAGGTGTCCGCCTTGACCACCCGGTCGATGATGGGCTTGCCGTACTTGGATTCGCCGATCTGGAAATAACGCGTGTCCGAGGTGGTCTCGATGTAGTTGCCGGCGGAATACACGTGGAACAGGCGCGGCGGCTCGCCGCCGATCTGGCCGCCGACGATGAACGTGGGGTTGAACTCGATGCCGTGTTGCTTCAGGGCATCGGCGTCGCGCGTGTAGACATCACGCACTGCATCACCCACCAGCCGGGCGGCATCGGCCAGGGTCCGGATGGTGACCAGGCTGGCCTTGGCGGAATTCACGCGCTCGCGCAGCAGGCCGGTGACCGACTGGCTGGTGGCGAGATTGCCCGCCGACAGCAACACGATGGCGCGTTCCCCGGGGATCTCGAAGAACATCATCTTGCGGAACGTGCTGATGTGATCGACACCGGCGTTGGTGCGCGAGTCGGACAAGAACACCAGGCCTTCGTTGACCTGGACTCCCACGCAATACGTCATCGAATCATCCCTTCTGAGCGATGGCGCATCCTAACTTAGATGGGGACATTCCTCGTTTTCTGGCAAACGGGGACGGGGTTGCGGTGGCGCGTGTCCCGGCGCCCGACCCATGGGTATGCAGTGATCGCGCTTTTCGCCGGGCCCTTCGTTAGTTGTTGCGCAAGGTTAGGGCCGCCGCTCTTTGGTCCACGATTCGGTCGCGGATTCGGCTAATCGTCAGCACTTGCCATCACCCGGTCGGGGACGGCTTCGTGCCTTGCGAATTCGGTAGCCCCGGCCCGCGCGCTCACTGCATACCCATGGATCGGGCGCCGGGACTCCACCCACGGCGGTACGTCCCTGCTTGCCAGCAAATGCGAAATCTCCCTGGCTTGGCTGGGAGAAGAATCGGGACCCCGACGCCGCGCTCTTCTCTTCCCACCCCGTGGGCCGACACCCCCCGTTTGCCA
>DASUGK010000172.1:0-3199 GCA_036274075.1 Steroidobacteraceae bacterium
CTTGACGTTGAACATGAGCTCGACCGCGGCCTTGATCTCCGGCTTGGTCGAGTTGCGGAGCACGCGGAACGAATAGGTATTCGAGTTCTGCATGGCCAGCGAGGTCTTTTCCGTGATGTGCGGCGCGACCAGGATGGAGATGAGCTTCTCCTGGCTGGCGACCTTCTTCGGCGCGTCCTTGATGTCGACGACTTTCTTCGTCGCCGTCTTCGCGGCCTTCGGAGCCTTCACGGCTTTCTCCGCCTTCGGGGCGGCTTCTTTCTTGGCGGGGCTCACTGCAGGCGCTCCTCGATGAGTTTCACGGCGCCCGACGTCATCAGCACCTTGTCGTAGCTGGCGAGCGAGAGCGGGTTGAGGGCCGACACCGGCAGCACCTCGACGTGCTTGAGGTTGCGGGCGGCGAGGAACAGTTTCTCGTCGATGGCCTCGACGACAATGAGCACGTGCTCGAGCTTGAGTTTCTTGAGCTGCCCGGCGACCAGCTTCGTCTTCGGCTCCTTCACCGTGAACGCGTCGGTGATCACGAGGCGATCCTGGCGCACGAGCTCCGAGAGCATCGACTGCAGCGCGCCGCGGTACATCTTCTTGTTGACCTTCTGCTCGAAGGAGCGCGGCTTGGCAGCGAAGGCGCGGCCGCCACCCACCCAGATGGGCGATCGGATCGAGCCGGCGCGCGACGTGCCGCCACCCTTCTGCGGGCGCGGCTTGCGGCCGCCACCACGCACTTCCGCCTTGGTCAGCTGGGCCTTGGTGCCCGAACGACCGGCGTTGCGATACGCGGTCACCACCTGGTGAACCAGCGCTTCGTTGAATTCCTTGCCGAAGACCGCGTCGGAAACCGCGAGCTCGGCGCCACCAGTGGCTAACTTCAGTTTCATGTGTGCCGCCGATTACTTCTTGTTGGACGAGCCGGTGTTGATCTTGGCCGGC
The DNA here is from genome assembly GCA_036274075.1 of Steroidobacteraceae bacterium. Classification (GTDB taxonomy): domain Bacteria; phylum Pseudomonadota; class Gammaproteobacteria; order Steroidobacterales; family Steroidobacteraceae; genus CADEED01. The sequence goes on from DASUGK010000172.1 coordinate 931, forward strand.
GCGATCTTCTTGCGATTCTTCTGGCGCGCCGCCTTCAACGACGGACGCACGATGACCTGGCCACCCTGCGCGCCCGGAACCGCACCGCTGACCAGCAGCAGGTTGCGCTCGGCATCGATCTCGACGACCTTGAGGTTCTCCGTCGTGCGGCGAACCACGCCCATGTGGCCCGACATGCGCTTGCCCTTGAACACGCGGCCCGGCGTCTGGCGCTGGCCGATCGAGCCCGGGGTTCTGTGCGACACGGAGACACCGTGCGAAGCATGGTGACCGGCGAAGTTATGGCGCTTCATGGTGCCCGCGAAGCCCTTGCCGATGGTGGTGCCCGTGACATCGACAATGGCGCCGACGGAGAACAGGCCCGCCTTGAGCTCGCTGCCCACGGCGAGGTCGGTGCCTTCCTTCTCGTTGAGGCGGAACTCGACCAGCGACTTGCCGGGTTCGACGTTCGCCTTGGCGAAGTGGCCGGCGGCAGCCTTCGAGAGAAGCTGCGGGCGCTTCTTGCCGAAGGACACCTGGATGGCGCGATAGCCGTCCTTGTCGACGGACTTCACCTGGGTGATGCGGTTCGGCAGCACCTCGATGACGGTTACCGGAACCGTCTCACCAGCATCGGTGAAGATGCGGGTCATGCCGGCCTTGCGGCCAATAAGAGCAACGCTCATGACATTCCTTTCGTTCGTCGCGCGCGCTTGCACGCACGCTGTTCGCGGGACACTTCAATTGGCGTCACGCGCAGTAGCTAGGCCGGGTGAGGTAAACCAATGAGATCGCGGAGCACGAACGTGCCCGCGAAGCTCGAGTGGTCTTGGGCCGCTGTGCCCCGAAAGGCCCGCCCAACCTCGCCCGATTTCGCTGGAAATCAATCGCTTGGGATAATGCGCGTGGCGCAGGACCCCGGCGAAAGGGCGCGCAGTATATGCAGCGCCCCGGGGTGTAGCAAGCCCGATGCCAACCCGGGTTGGCGAGGTCGGCCAGCCACCGGCGGCCCGCCTGCCCGCTCGGGGGCGGTTCTCTTGTCATTCAATGGCTTACGTCAAATCCGACTGCTCGCTGGCCATATATATGTGTGCGCCGGGGCACTGGCCAGCCGCACACGGGCGATATCAGGGCGTTGCCCGGAGCACGCCGGCAGGGTCAGCGGCTGGCGCCCACCGCGCCGGCGCAGATCTTCGCCAGCAGCTCCGCGAAACTGATGCCGGCCGCGCGGGCCGCCTGCGGCAGCAGGCTGGTGCCGGTCATGCCAGGCAACGAATTCGCCTCCAGGCACCAGAACGCGCCGGAGGCGTCGCGCCGGAAGTCTATTCGGCTGTAGGCACCGAGCTTGAGCGCGTGATGCGCCGCGAGCGCGTGCTTCTGCAGCACGGCGGCTTCTGCGGCTGGGATGTCGGCGGGGAACACTTCGCGCGCCCCGCCCGACTGGTATTTCGACTGGTAATCGAACACCTCGCCCGGCGCGATGATCTCGCCGACCGGCAGCGCAGACCCGTCGAGGATGCCCACGGTGAACTCCCGGCCGGGAATGAATTTTTCGATCATCACTTCGTCGTCGTAGCGCAGCGCCAGCTCGATGGCGGCCTGCAGCTTCGAGGCGTCGCGGACCACGGTCAGTCCCACGGTCGAGCCCTGCTTGTTCGGTTTCACGACGACGGGCAGGCCGAGCGCCTGCAGTGCGGCGTCGGTGTTCACGGGTGCCATGCACCAGTCGGCCGTCGGCACACCGGCGGCACGGAACAGGCGCTTGGAGAGATCCTTGTCCATGGCCGCGGCGCTGGCGATGTGATTGCTGCCGGTGTAACGCAGGCCGGCGAGATCGAGCATGGCCTGGATGCGCCCGTCCTCACCGGCGCCGCCGTGCAATGCCAGGAACACCACGTCGATGGCTCGCGGGTCGATCGAGGTGGCGGGATTGGTGAGCGCGCCGGAGCGCAGGGTCGCCATGCTCTGGTCCGACGGCGGCACCGGCGCCACGCGATTCTCCAGCAGCTTGCGTTCCGCCGCGCCTTCGAGCCGACCCACCGCGGTATCCACCGCCACCACCTCGTGCCCCAGCGAACGCAGTACCGGGATCACCTGGGCCGCACTCGCGATGGACACATCGCGTTCCTCGCTCGTTCCGCCAAACAGCACCGCGATCTTCATACCCGCGACGCTAGCACGAGCGGTGCCGGGCCGGCATTTCGGCATTGGTGCCGGGCCGGCAGTCCGGCACTGAGCTGGCAGAATGCCGAAGTGCCGGCCCGGCACCAATGCCGAAATGCCGGCCCGG
>DASUGK010000173.1:0-4938 GCA_036274075.1 Steroidobacteraceae bacterium
GCACCCGTCCAGTGTCCGCATCCTGTTGCAGGAAGAAAACGACCACTGGCGCCTCTCCGTCATCGACGACGGACGTGGCATGACGCTGATGCCCGAGCTCTATGCCTCGCAGGGTTACGGCCTCAACAACATGCGTGAACGCGCCGGGGCCATCGGCGGGCAGTTCCACATCGAGAGCCGGCCGGGGGAAGGCACGCGCGTGGTCGTGAGCCTGCCGCGTCCCGGAGTGGTGTCGTGAAGGCCGTCGCAAAGGCACCCGTCAAGAAGATCAGCGTGATCCTCGCGGACGATCATCCCGTGGTGCGCGATGGTCTGGCGGCCATCGTGAACCAGCAGTCCGACATGCACGTGGTGGCCGAAGCCGGCGACGGCGCCGAGGCGCTGGAGCTCTACGAACAGCACATGCCGGACGTGATGGTGCTCGACCTGCGCATGCCCAAGCTGGACGGCGCGGCGGTGGTGCAGAAGGTGCTGGAGAAGCACCCCAAGGCCTGCCTGCTCATCATGACCACCTACGACGGCGACGAAGACATCTTCCGCAGCCTGAGCCAGGGCGCCAAGGGCTACCTGCTCAAGGACGCGCCGCGCACCGAGATCCTCTCGGCGATCCGCGCCGTGGCCGAGGACCGGCCGTACACCTCGTCGAGCGTTGCCGCCAAGGCGCTGCAGCGCATGTCACGCCCCAGCCTCACCACGCGCGAGCTCGACGTGCTGCAGCTCGTGGCCGAAGGCCGCTCCAACAAGGACATCGCGCGGCGCCTCGACATCACCGAAGGCACCGCCAAGACCCACGTCAAGGCCATCCTCGCCAAGCTCGACGCCATCTCCCGCACCGAAGCCGTCGCCGTCGCCCACAAGCGCGGCCTCATCCGCCTCAGTTAGGTGCCCGCCTCAGTTGGGTGCCGGGCCGGCATTCCGGCATTGGTGCCGGGCCGGCAGTTCGGCATTGGTGCCTGGCACCGCAGTTCGGCTATTTGGGCTTCTTCGTCACTTCGATGCTTCGCAACAGTGCGAATGTCGCGGCGCGCGCTTCCTGCACCGTCATGCGGCCGGTGATCGAGATGTGCAGGTCCACCCAGGTCCCGTGCTTGACGAGCTCGGCGCGCAGGTGCGAGTTCGTGCCATTGCCGGCCGGCAGCGGAAACTCGTAGGCCTTCGCCACCCAGTCACCGGTATTCATCGGCACCGGCTCGCCGGTCGGTGCCATGCCGGACTTCTTCAAGGCGTCGAACTCGCCTTCCCAGAACTTCTTGAATCCGACGAAGGTCGACGCCGGTTCGATCCATCCCGAGATCACGAGGCCCTTGTCGAGATCGGTGAGATGGAAGTAGCGCGGATTTTTTTGCGAGCCGGTCAAGGCCGCATCCACCGGCCCGAAGCCGCCCTTGGGCAGCGTGAGCAGCAGCCTGCTCGCTGGAACCGTGATTTCGATCTTGGTCTCGCCGATGGTCGTAACAACCGCCGAGTCCTCGGGACCGGCCGCCAGCACGGCGCCCGACAGCAACAACAGGGTCACGCCCAGGATGTTCGATGCACGCACGCTTCGCCCTCCAGTATCTGTACCGAGCATACGCCGCCCGCAAGCCCGGAATTTCAAACTAGTGCCGATTTTTGCCTTTCCACCCAGGCATCCTCCAGCCGCCGCGCCGATACCGGCACCCGCGTCTTGAGCTGCTGGGCAAACAGCGACACGCGCAGCTCCTCGAGCAGCCAGCGGAAGTCGTCGTCGCCCGGTGGCAGCGCCCCACGCTCGGCCTTGACGCGTTCGCGGTAACGCGCCTCGATCGGCGCGATCTCGGCTGCCAGTTTCGCGTCGCGCCGCGCATCCAGCGCCAGCTTCTCGAGCCGCTGCTCGATGGCCTGCAGGTAGCGCGGGAATTCCTTGAGCCGCTCCCAGGGCGCGACCAGCAGGAATCCCGCCGGCGCCAGCCAGGCGAGCTGCGCGCGGATATCGGCCGCCGCCGGCGCGGTCGCCTTGGCCAACGCCGACTGGATGCGGCCCAGCCGTTCCAGCGAGGCCTGCACGCTGCGGGAGATCTCCTGCGCCGGCAGCCCGATGCCCCCGCGTTGCGTCGCGATGCGCGCATCGAAAGCCGCGGCGCTGCGCAACGGCGGCCGCCCCTCGAGGAACACCGTCATCACGACGCGATCCAGCAGGTCGTCGCGCAAGTCGCGCCCGGCCACCAGTTCCGGATTCAGCAGCGGATGCGGAGCAAGCGCCTTGTAGACCATCTCCCCCTGCACATTCACCGCCAGGTCACGGCGCAGCGGCTTGAGATCGCGCGCCAGCACCAGCCGGATGAGCCGCGCGGTGCCGCGTTCGTGGCTCACGCGCGCCTCGGGCGGCGTCGCGAACACGCGCAGGCCCACGCTGCCGCCTTCGTCGACCAGCGCGGGATATCCCACCTGCTTGCGCGCACCCGGCGCCGCATCCTGTTTCTCTGGAAGATCCCCAAACACCCAGCTGCGCGCGCCGGTGGTGAGCTCGGACTGCTTCGCATATTCCTGCTGCGCCGTGGTCGCATGCCGCTCACGCAGCGCCGAGAGGCTGCGCGACCGCGCCAGCACCTTGCCGGCATCGTCGACCAACAGGAAGTTCATGCGCAGGTGCGTGGGCAACAGGTCCTCGCGGAAGGCATCGCGCGGCACCTGCACGCCGCCCGTGCGCCACAACGCTTCGCCCAACTGCGCGTGCAGCGAGCCGCGTCCACGTTCGATCAGCGGCAGCGCCTTGGCCACCGCATCCGGCACCGGCACGAAATGCACGCGCAGATTCTTGGGCAGCGAGCGCACCAGCGCTTCGATCTTCTCGTCGAGCAACCCCGGCACCAGCCACTCGAACGGTTCTTCCGGCAACTGGTTCAGCACGTGCAACGGCACCAGCGCCGACACGCCGTCGTCTTCATGGCCCGGCTCGAAGCGGTAACGCAACTGCACCACCAGCGGCCCGGCCGACAGATGATCCGGGAAACGCGAGGCATCGAGCTCGGCGTCACCCGGCGAAATGTCGCGCTCCGACAGCCACAGCAACTCCGGATTCCTGCGCTCCGCCTCGCGGCGCCATTGTTCGAAGGCGGCGCCGGTCGAGATGTTTTCGGGGATCTTCGCGTCGAAGAACTGGTAGAGCTGCTGCTCGTCGCCCAACAGGTCGACTCGCCGCCCCTTCTGCTGCAGGTACTCGGTCTCCTCGAGCAGCCTGAGGTTGTGTTCGAAGAACGGCGCACGCGAGTCGTACTCCATGAGCACCAGCGCATGGCGGATGAACATCTCGCGCGCGGCCTTTGGATCCACGCGTTCATACGGCACGCTGCGCCCGGAAGTGAGCGTGAGCCCGAACAGCGTGGTGCGCTCGTAGATGGCCGCGCGCGACGCGCGGCGCTCCCAGTGCGGCTCGTAGTACTGGCGCTTGACGAGGTGTGTGCCCACCTCCTCCACCCAGCGCGGATCGATGCGCGCCACGGTGCGCGCGTACACCTTGGTGGTCTGCACCTGCTCGGCGCTGACGATCCATTGCGGACGCGCCTTGAACTGGCCCGAGCCCGGGTGGATCGCGAGCTTCGTGCCGTTCGCGCCGAGGTATTCGCCCTGCTCCCTGCGCTCCGCCACCTGCGAGAGCAGCCCCGTGAGCAGGGCTTTGTGGATGGATTCGTATTCGCCGGGTTTCGGGTTGGTCTTGAGCGCGAGCTCTCCCTTGACCACCTCCATCACCTGCCCGTGCACGTCGTGCCACTCGGTGAGCCGCAGGTAGGAGAGGAAATTCTCCTTGCACCACGCACGCAGCTTGTTGCGCGACAGCTGCCCGCGCTGCTCGTTCCACACCTGCCAGAGCTTGAGCAGCGACAGGAAGTCGGATTTCTCGTCGCGCAGCGGCGCGTGTTTCTGGTCGGCCTGGGTCTGCTTGTCCGCCGGGCGATCGCGCGGATCCGGCACCGACAGCGCCGAGGCGATGATGGCGACGTCCTCGAGGCAATGTTGCGCGGCGCCGGCCAGCAGCATGCGCCCCAGCCGCGGGTCCAGCGGTAGTTTGGCAAGCTGGCGGCCGACGTCGGTGAGCCTGTCGTCGTCGTCCAGCGCGTTGAGCTCGCGCAGCGTGCGCAGGCCATCGCGCACGTAGCGGCCATCCGGCGGCTCGACGAAGGGAAATGCCTCGATGTCACCCAGCTTGAGCGCGTGCATCTGCAGGATGACCGCCGCGAGATTGGTGCGCTGGATCTCGGGCTCGGTGAATGCCGGCCGCGCGAGATAGTCCTCTTCCGAATACAGCCGGATCGCGATGCCGGGCCCGACACGGCCGCAGCGCCCGGAGCGCTGATTGGCCGAGGCCTGAGAGATCTTCTCGATGGGCAGGCGTTGCAGGCGGCTGCGATGGCTGTAGCGGCTGATGCGTGCCACGCCGGTGTCGATCACGGCGCGGATGCCCGGCACGGTGAGCGAGGTCTCGGCGACATTGGTCGCGAGCACCACGCGCCGCTTGCCCGCGGGCTTGAACACGCGCTGCTGTTCTTCCTGCGACAGGCGCGAATACAGCGGCAGCACCTCGCAGTTCTGCGGGTGATGCTTGCGCAGCGACTCGGCCGTCTCGCGGATCTCGCGCTCGCCGCTCAGGAACACCAGGATGTCGCCGGCCTGCTCGGCCCACAGTTCGTCCACCGCGGAAAGAATGGCGGCCTGCTCGTCCACCGCGGTTTCGTCGTCTTCGTCGAGCTCAACGGGGCGATAACGCACTTCCACCGGGTAGCTGCGGCCCGAGACATTGATGATGGGCGCATCGCCGAAGTGCTTCGAGAAGCGCTCGGGATCGATGGTCGCCGAGGTGATGATGAGCTTGAGGTCCGGCCGGCGCGGCAGCAGCCACTTGAGGTAGCCCAGCAGGAAGTCGATGTTCAGCGACCGCTCGTGCGCCTCGTCGACGATGATGGTGTCGTAGCTGTCGAGGAA
>DASUGK010000174.1:0-4990 GCA_036274075.1 Steroidobacteraceae bacterium
CATCGTGCGTTCGACGGGTCAACTGGCCACCTACACGGGCGACGCGGTGGGCGGACTGTTGAACGCCACCTTCGGCAATGCCCCCGAGCTGATCATCGCGCTGGTCGCGCTTCGTGCCGGCGAGCTCGAGATGGTGCGCGCCTCCATCATCGGCGCGATCCTCGCCAACCTGTTGCTGGCGCTCGGCATCGCCTTCCTGATCGGCGGGATCAGGCATCACGACCAGAACTACAACCGCGTGGCGTCCCGCACCTACGCCACCATGATGCTGCTGGCGGCCATGAGCCTCGCGATACCCAGCGCCTTCAGCCGCGTGCTCGCGCCCACGGAGACCGTACGCCAGGAAGCCATGCTCAACGTGGGCGTCGCCGCCGCGCTGCTGGCCATCTACGTGCTCTACCTGGTCTATTCGCTCAAGACCCATCGCGGCAGTTTCGCGAGTGAAGGCGGCGACGGTGGACACGGGCACGGCGACGACGGCCCGCGCTGGAGCCTGCCGCGTGCGCTCATCAGCCTCGTCGTGGCCTCGCTGCTGGCGGCATGGATGAGCGAGGTGCTGGTGGGCGCGGCCGACGGCACCGGCAAGGCGCTGGGCATGTCCTCGGTGTTCATCGGCATCGTCTTCCTCGCCGTGGTCGGCGGCGCCGCCGAGAGCGGCTCGGCCATTGCCATGGGAGCGAAGAACAAGCCAGACCTCTCCATCAGCATCGCGCTGGGCAGCTCGATCCAGATCGCGCTGTTCATCGCGCCGGTGCTGGTGTTCGCGAGCTACTTCATCGCTCCCATGCCGCTCGAGCTGTCGTTCAGCCGCGCCGAGGTCGGCACGTTGTTCATCGGCGTGATCATCGGTGCCATGGTGTACGGCGACGGCCAGGCCAACTGGTTCAAGGGAGTCCAGCTCATCACTATCTACCTCATCATCGCGATGATGTTCTATTTCATGCCGGGAGCCTGAACCAATGAACGCACCAGAACAAACATCGGGCTCCGCGCTCGACCCTGTCTACCGGTCGTCCGAGGTGATCTTCGGCCTGCTCATGGCCATGAGTTTCATCGGTTCGATCAGCGTGGCCACCGACGGCCAGGAGGAAGTGCGCACGCTGCTGATCGCGGCGCTGGGCTGCAACCTCGCCTGGGGACTGGTCGACGCGGTGATGCACCTGGTCGGTACCAAGACCCAGAAGCGCCGCAATTTCATGCTGCTCGGCAAGCTGCGGGGCGGCGCGGATGCCGCCACCGGTCGCGCGCTGCTCGCCGACGAGATGTCGCCGCCGCTGGCCGCGAGCCTCGGCGAAGAGGGACTCGAAACGCTGCGCAAGCGCCTGTCCGAGACGAACGTGCCCGCACCGCGCCCACGGCTCACGGGCCGCGATTTCGGCGACGCCATCGTCGTCTTCTTCCTGGTGGTGCTCTCCACCTTCCCTCTGGTGGTGCCTTTCATGCTCACCGACGACACGGCGCGCGCGCTGTTGTGGTCGCGGCTCACCGCGCTCGTCATGTTGTTCTTCGCGGGCGCCATGCTGGCGCGTTACTCGGGCGGCAATGCATTCCTCAACGGGCTGGTGATGGCGCTCGTGGGCGCCGCGCTCATGGCCGCCATCATGGCGCTGGGTGGTTGAACGGCGCAGATGAAAGGGACGGACCACAGCGATGCGTATGACACCGTACGTAACCTTCGGTCACTTCCGGCCGCGAGGCGCGGGATCAATGATCCCGGCCCTCGCAGGGACGTAGCGATGCCACGTTCGCAGGACAACGATGCCAACCAGGACGAAGGCAAAGCCAGGGCGGAGGCATGCATGAAACTCTTGCTGGAACGTTTTCCCAACCTGCAGGCGCTCGCGCTGAAACGCTGCGAGAAACAGGACTCCTTCCGGGAATTGTGCGAGGAGTACTGGGCCTGCAGCCAGGTACTGGAGCGCCTCGAGCGGCCCAACGCCGAAGAAAGCCTGCGCACCGAGTACGGCGCGTTGCGCCTGCGCCTCGAGGGTGAGCTGCTGCGCTACATCTCCGAGCAGAGCACCCGCGCCGGGACGCCGCATACCTGACACACGGAGGAAACCAGATGCAAATTGCCGCCAAACGCCCCCTGCGCCAGGCCCTGATCGTCGACAGCGGCCTCTCGGGAAACTCCGGTGCCGCCGTGCGCGGCGTGCGTGCACTCGCCAGCGAGCTGCGCAGCCGCGGTGTCGAAGTCATCGAGGCGCACTCCTGCGAAGACGGCATCGCGACGGCGACATCCGACGCCAGCATCGACTGCATCCTCATCAACTGGACGCAGGGCCACAACGACTCGAAGGTGCATGCCGAGGCCACCGAGCTCATGCGCAGCGTGCGCAAGCGCAATGCGCGCGTGCCCATCTTCCTCATGGCCAGCCGCAAGATGGCCGGCACCGTGAGCGTCGAGGTGGCGCAGCTCTCCGACGAGTTCATCTGGATCCTCGAGGACACCGCGACATTCATTGCCAGCCGCGTCATGGCGGCGATCGAGCGCTATCTCTCGCAGTTGCTGCCACCCTACGCCGCGGCGCTGGCCAGCTACAACCGCGACTCGGAATACTCCTGGGCCGCGCCCGGCCACCAGGGCGGCGTCGCCTTCCTCAAGTCACCCGTCGGCAAGCTGTTCTTCGATTTCTACGGCGAGAACCTGTTCCGCACCGACATGGGCATCGAGCGCGGTGCGCTGGGTAGCTTGCTCGGCCACAGCGGACCCGTGGGCGCCAGCGAGCGCTACGCGGCGCGTGTCTTCGGCGCGCATCGCAGCTACACGGTGCTCAACGGCACCTCGGCATCGAACCGCACCATCATGACGGCCTGCGTGGGCGACGGCGAGATCGCGCTCTGCGACCGCAACTGCCACAAGTCCATCGAGCAGGGCCTGGCGCTCACCGGCGGCATCCCGGTGTTCATCACGCCCACTCGCAACCGCTACGGCATCATCGGCCCGGCCGCGCCCGCCTCGCTCGAACCCGCGGCCATCAACGCCTCCATTGCCGCCAACCCGCTGGCGAAGAATGCCGCCAACAAGAAACCGGTCTATGCGGTGCTGACCAACTGCACCTACGACGGCATGTGTTACGACTCCTCGGAAGTGGAGTCGCGGCTCGGCAAGAGCTCCGACCGCGTGCACCTCGACGAGGCCTGGTACGGCTACGCGCGCTTCAACCCGCTGTACGACAAGCGCTTCGCCATGCGCGGCGATCCCACGACCCACCCGAAGGATGGCCCGACGGTCTTCGCCACGCATTCCACGCACAAGCTGCTCGCCGCGCTGTCGCAGACTTCGTGGATCCATATCCGCGACGGCAAGGGCGCCATCGACCACGGGCGCTTCAACGAGGCCTACTGCACGCAGGCGTCCACCTCGCCGCTCTACCTGTTGATCGCCTCCAACGACGTGGCCGCGGCGATGATGGACGGGCCCGGTGGCCACGCGCTCACGCAGGAAACCATCGACGAAGCCGTGGCCTGCCGCCTGGCCACCGCGCGCGTGTACCAGGAATTCAAAGCGAAGAAGGACTGGTTCTTCGCACCGTGGAACGCACCCGAGGTCAAGGACGCGAAAACCGGCAAGAAGGTGCCCTTCCACGAGGCCTCGGCCGAGCAGCTCGCCACCGATCCCGACTGCTGGGTGCTGCACCCCGGCGAGAAATGGCATGGCTTCGAGGGGCTGCCCGACGGCTGGTGCATGCTCGATCCCATCAAGTTCGGCATCGTCTGCCCGGGCATGCAGGATGACGGCAAGCTCGCCGAGCACGGCATCCCGGCCGATATCGTCACGGCGTACATCGGGCGGCACGGCATCGTGCCCTCGCGCACCACCGATCACATGGTGCTGTTCCTGTTCTCGGTCGGCATCACCAAGGGCAAGTGGGGCACGCTGCTCAACACGCTCCTCGATTTCAAGACCGACTACGACCGCAACGCGCCACTCAGCGAAGTGCTGCCCGGCATCGTGGCCGCCGGCGGCGGCCGCTACGACGGCATGGGACTCAAGGATCTCGGCGACGAAATGTGGAAGTTCCTGCGTACCAGCCAGATGGGCCATGCGCAGGCGCAGGCCTATTCGACGCTGCCGAAGCCCGAGATGGTGCCGCGCAAGGCCTTCCAGAAACTCATGGCGGGCGATGCCGAGAAGGTGCCGCTCGAGAAACTGGCGAACCGCATCGTCGGCGTGGGCGTCATCCCCTATCCACCCGGCATTCCCATCGTGATGCCCGGCGAGAACATCGGCGCGGCGGATGGGCCCTGGATCTCATACATGAAAGCGCTGCAGGCCTGGGGCCACAAGTTCCCCGGCTTTGCCAAGGAAGTCGAAGGCACTGAGGAGAGGGACGGGACTTACTACGTCTATTGCCTGAAATAGGGCCTGAAGTAAGGAGGGAGCCATGTTCCAGTACGTCGCCAATGTCCCGAAGATCCCCATCCCCTTCAACCGGCTGTTCAAGATCGTCGCGCTGGTGGACGACGACAACCGCGAGGTGCGTCAGCTCATCGACTACCTGTCGGCGGAGCGGTTCGAGGTCGAGGTCAGCTCCAACTACGACCGGGATGCGTCCGAGGACGCCGACGTCGGCGCCTACATCTTCGACGTCGACGGCCCGCAGCGCGACAAGGCGCGCGAGCTGGGGCTCGCCGTGCGGCGCCTGGGCTTCCGCACGCCGATCTGGGCGCTCGCCGATTCGCGCCGCATCGCCGACGTGCTGGTCTCCGGCACCATCGGCGAGGTCGACGGCTTCATCTACCTGGGCCAGCAGACGCCCGCGTTCTACGCCAAGCAGATCATCGCGAACATCGTGGAGTACGGCCGCAGCCTGCTGCCGCCGTTCTTCGGTGGCCTCATGGCCTACGATGCGGCCGCTAACGTTGCATTCGCCTGCCCTGGGCACCAGGGCGGGCAGTTCTACCGCAAGTCGCCGGCCGGACAACTCTTCTACAAGTTCTTCGGCGAGCAGATCTTCCGCAACGACCTGTGCAACGCGGACGTGGA
>DASUGK010000175.1:0-5414 GCA_036274075.1 Steroidobacteraceae bacterium
GCCAATCCCGGCGCCAGGTATTTTGCCGATGCCTATCAACCTGCGGTGTTGAAACGCGCCGGGCGCTGACCCGCACGCTTCGGCCCGCCACCGGCTCGCTTCGGCGTAACCGGCGCCTCACGGCCGGAATGTTCGCGCGCGAGCCGGGTCATGATTGCTCGTATGCGCAGATTGCTGTCCGGCCTGGCCCTGTTGCCCGCGCTCGCATTCGCCGCGCCCGAGAGCGGAATGCTCGAGACCGCGCCCGGCGTCTCCATCTACTACGAGAAATACGGCAACGGCCCCAAAGTCACCGTGTTGCCGGCGCGGTTCTTCCTGGGCCGGGATTTCGCCTCGCTGGCGCGCGTGGACCGCACGCTCATTTTCTACGACATGCGCAATCGCGGCGCCTCGTCCCCGGTCACCGACGGCTCGAAGCTCACCATCCTCGAGGACGTCAAGGACCTCGAAGCGCTGCGCCACCATTTCAAGATCGGGAAATTCGATCTCGTTGGAGCGTCCTACCTCGGACTGATGACGGCGTATTACGCCTCCGTCCATCCCGATCGCGTCGGGCGACTGGTGCAGATCGGCCCCGTGCCGCGCGAATTCCCCGGCAACTACCCGCCGGAGGAACGCGCCGACAACCGGCCGTTCGGCGACGAGGCCCGCGCCGCGGAGGCCGCGTTGAAGCGCGCGCGCGAAGCGGGAAAATCCAGCCAGCGCGAATTGTGCGTGCTCGAGAGCCGCTACTGGGCTTTCGTGCTCACCGCGGAGCCCGAGCATGCGTCCCGCGTCGTCGACAATTGCCAGTACGAGAACGAGTGGCCGGACAATTTCCAGCGGCACCTGGGCTACCACTTCGCCGACATCCAGAAACGCAAGTTCCCGGCCGCATTGTTCGAAAAATTGCAGCTGCCCGTGCTCGTGATCCACGGCAAGCTGGACGTCAACGCGCCCTACGGCGCGGGACGCGAATGGGCCAGGACTTTTCCGAACGCGCGACTGATCACGATCGAGCGCGGCGCGCACGAGGTTTGGCTCGACGATCCGTCGGTCGTCACGGACGTCGGCCGTTTCCTCGATGGTGCCTGGCCCGCGCGAGCGCGGGCGCTGCACTGACGCCGAGTTCGCAGCGGACTCCTCCTACACACGGGGAACGGATCCCGCATTCACGCCTCCAAGCGGGTTCACCGACACACGGAGGTTTGCCATGGCGTACATCGAAGGATTCGTTGCCGCGGTGCCGCGCGGAAACAAGGACGCTTACCAGAAGCACGCGGCTGGCGCGGTTGCACTTTTCAAGGAGTTCGGCGCGACGCGCCAGTTCGAGGCCTGGGGTGACGACGTCCCTGATGGCAAGCTCACCGACTTCAAGGGCGCGGTGCAGGCCAGGCCCGATGAAGTCGTGGTGTTTTCCTGGCTCGAATATCCCGACAAGGCCACGCGTGACAAGGCCAACAAGAAAATCATGGAAGATCCGAAGATGAAGGAGATGGGCGCGAACATGCCCTTCGACGGCAAGCGCATGATCTTCGGCGGCTTCCAGCCCATCAACGACAGCGGCAAGGCCGCCAAGCCGGGCTACGTCGACGGCAGCCTCATCGCGGTGCCGAAAGCCAACAAGGCCGCCTACCTCGAGATGGCCGACAAGCACGCCGCCATCCTCAAGGAATACGGCGCGACGCGCGTGGTGGACTCCTGGGGCGACGACGTGCCGGACGGCACGGTCACCGACTACAAGGGCGCCGTGAAGGCGATGCCCGATGAAGTCGTGGTGTTCTCCTGGGTGGAATGGCCCTCCAAGGAAGCGCGCGACGCCGGCTGGGCGAAGGCCATGGACGATCCGCGCATGCAGCAGATGAAACTGCCCTTCGATGGCAAGCGCATGATCTTCGGGGGCTTCGCGCCGATCCTCGACCAGTAGCTACTTGAGCGAAAGGTCGACGCGCACCTTGCCCGAGACTTCGGCCACGGGCTGGATGCCGAGCACGAACACGCGGTTGGCGTCGATTTCTCCCGAGCCCAGCAGCGCCGCGCGGATGGCATCCACCCGCGCGCGCGCGAGGTCGCCGAGCTCGGCCTCGGTGGCCGGCTGCTTCTCGAGCAGCGCCTTGACCAGCTCTTCATTGGCTGCCAGGTACGGCGGCTCCACTCCCTTCTGCTTGCGCAGCTCGGGGATGGTGGCCGCCGTGGCCGGCAGCGGTATCTTGGATCCGAATTCCTTCTCGTACTGCTTGCGCAGCAGGTCGAATCGCGCGGCCTGGTCCGTCTCGGGGATCTGCGCCAGCGCCGGCAGGCGCGCATTGAGCTTGGCCATCGCCAGCACCTTGCCGTCGGCATCCGGCGAATACGCCGTGGGCACTTCCAGTTCGAGCGAAGGGCGCTGCCCCAGCGCCTTGGCGAGCGCAGTCATGCGTTCCTGCGCGGCCGGCTCGAGCACCGCCGAACCCGGCGCGAACTCTATCTGGTTGATTTCTTCGTTGCTGCCGCCGAGCTTGGCGAGCAACGTGAACGGCGAGGTCGCGATCTTGGTGAGCAGGCCGACGAAGGCCTTCCAGATGAGCGGACCCAGGCGGAATTGCGGATCGTCGAGGCTGCCGGACATCGGCAGGTCGATGTCGATGACGCCGTTGCGATCCTTGAGCAGCGCGACGGCGAGCTTGAGCGGCAGCTTGACCGCGTCGGGGCTCTCGACGCGTTCGCCCAGCGTCAGCTGGTCGATGACGAACTTCTGCTTGGCGGTGAGCTGGCGATTCTCCACCAGGTAGGACACGTCGATGGACAACTTGCCCTTCTCGATGGCGTAACCGGCGAAGTGGCCGGAGTACGGCGTCACCGAGGTCATCTCCACCCCGTCGAACTTCACGTGCATGTCGGTGTACAGGTCGGCGGACAGCAGGTTCAGCGTGCCGCCGATCTCTGCCGGTGCGTAGCGATCGACGCGGCCCTTGAGATCCACCTTGGCGCGCGACTTGGGATCGGACGACAGCCCGGAGATGCCGCCGTTGAGCTCCTGCAGGCTCACGGCGTAGTTAGGCGTAATCCAGTAGTCGGCGAAGTTCGCCGAGCCGCCCTGCACCTTGATCTGCCCGATGCTCATGCGAATGCCGCCGGGATTGCCGCCGGGCGCCTTGCGCTCACCTTCGACGTTCTTCACCGTCTGCACCGCGGGCGGTGCCGAACCCGGCGTCGGCGTGAGCAACCTCGAAATGTTGAGCGTCTGGTCGGGCGCGATGATGAGCCGCGCATACGGTGCGCGTGCGTCGATGGTCGCGATGCGCAGCCGCTCGGGCTGCGATGCGTATTCGATGCCGCTGGCGGTGACGCGATCCCACTTGACCAGGTCCTGCTTGAGCGCCGGGTCGACGGCGTTCAACTTGAGGACGGTGACGTCACCCTTGGCCGTGAACACGCCTTCGGCCGAATTCTCCAGGTCCATCGCGGTTTGCAGCCAGCCGCTGTTGAGCGCGACCTGCGTGTACGCGGCGATGTAGGGCTGCAGCGCGGCAAGGTTGAATTCGCTGGCTTCGACGTGCGCGGTGAAGGCCGGTGTGTCGAGGCCGGTCTGCATGGCGAACTTGAGATCGCCGGCCTGCTCACCCTTGGCTGTGCCCTCGACTTTGAAGGTGCTGTTGGGGGCGGTGGTGAAGCCGGTAATCGTCAGCGTCACCGGCGACAGGCCGAAGTTCGCGGCGGGTTTGACCAGCTGGTCTTCGAGGGAAATCTGCACGCCGGAGATGGCGATGTCAGGGGCGGCCACGACCCACCCGGGACGAGCGGCGGTCGTGCCGGGTGCGGGCTGTGCAGTTGCCGGCGCATCGGTCGTAGCGGGCTCGGACGCCGGCGGTGCGTCGGCGGCGGGTTCTGAAGCCGCGGTTGGCTCGGCGGCGAACTCGCTGAGATTGATGTTGCCCTCGGCATCGCGCGCCACGCGCACGGCGCCGCCGTCGAGGCGCACGCGCGCGATGTTCACGCGGCTGGTGCGCACGGCGACGTCGGTTTCCTCCAGTGCCAGCGAGGCGACTTCGACGTAGTCGTGGTCCTTTCCGGGCGGGCGCATGCCGAAGTCCTTGACGCCGATCCGGTGGATGTTGAAGCGCAGGCCGCCCTCATCGCCCGCCGTGAAGAAGTATTCGCCGTTGAGATCCAGCGTGCCCTTGGTGAACTCGAATGGCAACGCCTCACGCAGGTAGGACCAGATGGTCGTGGCCTTGAGCGCACCCACCTCGAACTTGCCGGTGCTGCTGAGCGGCTCGAGCGCGAAGTTGCCGCCCCAGGAGAAGGTCTCGCCATCCACCGAAGCGCCACGCAGTGCATAGGCGTTGCCGCTCTCGCCGCCGGTGCTGAAGTCGCGCAGCTCGAAGGTGATGGGCCGCAGTTCCGTGGCGAAGGTTTCGGCCCGCGCCCGGTCTTCGAAAGCGACACGGCCTGTGGCCACGCCCAGCCTGGCGATGTCGATGCGCGGCGTTTTCTCCTCGCCCGTCGAAGGCTGGACATTCTTCGGGTTTGCGAGGTCCGCCAGGTTGAGCGTGCCGTCGTTGCGCAGCAGCACGCGCACGTAGGGACGCTCGAGCTCCACGTCGGAGAAACTGCCGCCCACGATCCACACCGACGAGAGGTTGAAGTTCAGCATCAGCCGGTCGAATCCCAGCAGCTGCTGGCCGTCTGCGTCGGGGAAGGACAAGTTGCGGGTGTCGAGCACCAGCGTGAAGGGATTGAACGTGATCTCGCCGACCTGCAGCTCGCGGCCGTACTGCTCGCGGGCCAGGTCCTGCAGGTTGCCCCGCACCAGGCGCGGCACCAGCCAGAATCCCAGCACCGTGTACGCCACGAACAGCAGGACGAACGCGATCAGCCCGATCCTGCCGCCACGACTGCGCAACAGGGACCTCGGGAAGCGCGATTCTGGACGCTCCGCTACTGTCGACATCTGTGGCGCGAAAGACTACGCCGCCGGCACGCAAATGACGAATCAGACCTAAGGCCGTGCGGATGACAGCCGCCTGCCAGTCTCCGGCCCATACAGTCCGGGCCGGCCGGATTTGCTGGTCGGCAGGCTCCGACGCCTAAGCTTTGACGCATGGCCCGGCCGACCACCACGCTTTTCATTGAATGCCGCCGATGCGGCCACAAGGCCCAGCGCGAAGTCGAACTGCCCCTGCCCGCCGAGGCCCGCTGGCGCTGCCGCCATTGCAGCAACCGCGACCGCGCCAGCATCAAGGTCTGGCACACCGGCGGCTCGTCCTCGGCCCGCATCGTCTCCTTCCCCCGCGGGCACCGCCGTAGTTAGAAATGGGGACATTCCTCGTTTCCTAGCAAACGGGGACGGGGTGCGGTGGTGGTGATGCGGCCGGCACATGCACCTATCATGAGTGCGCTTTTCGCCGGGCCCTTCGATGGTTGTTTCGCGAGATTAGGGCCGCCGCTCTTTG
>DASUGK010000176.1:0-5945 GCA_036274075.1 Steroidobacteraceae bacterium
CGCCGTCGGTGCCCACACGCGCAGCGTCACCATGCCGTTCTTGAAGCTGGGTCCCAGCGTGACGGGGCCCGCCTTGGCGGCGTAGAGATCGTCGAGCACGCCGGGAATCTGCAGCGAAGTGGCGTCGACGCCCTGCGGGCCGCGCACGGCGCCCACGGCGAGCTGGCCCTTGAGGCTTTGCGCCGCGGCCGCCACGGCTGCCGGCGGCAGCTTGAATGCCGGCAGGTTCGCCAGGTGCGGGAATTTCTCCTTCAGCGCGGACGACAGGCCCGCGGGGTCATGAGCCAGTGTCCAGGACTGCGAATTCGTGCCCGCGACGATGCCGGGGCCGTCGATGGTCAGCGCGCCGTCCGGATCCGCGAACAGGCTCACCACCGTGTCGGTGGGTACGTTCCAGGCGATGGTGTCGGCCGAGAGCCAGTACGCCTTTGCCTTCGAGAGATCACCCTGGATGCCGCCGACGATGACGCGCAGCACCTTGGTGTTCGAATTCCACTCGAACTCGACGTCCATGCCATCGGCGGGCACGGTGAACCCGATGTTGGCGCCGTTCTGCACGCCGTCCGCGCCGTAGTTCACGTCCCAACTACCGTTGAGCGCCACCTTGCACTCGTACGAGCCCGCCGGAATGGCGTTGGTGCTGAAGCGGTAGACGCCGCTGCCCTGGATGTCCTGCAGCCAGGAGCGGAAGCAGCCCGGATCCCAGTCACCGCCGCAGCCGATTTCGCTCTGGAAGCTGCCGGGCACGGTGGCGATGATGGAGCTGACGTTGTCCGTGACCCAGTGGGTCTTGTGGTCGTAGTAGAAGGTGACGCTCTGCGGCGAGGAGCCGGTGGCGAGCGGGATGTTCGGGCCGTTCTGCTGCGCGTGCAGGCCATAGTTCCAGTCCCAGGTGCCGTTCAGCGCGACCTTGTATTCATAGGCGCCGGCGGGGGAGATGCTGAACGTGTTCCTCCAGATGTCGCCATTGGCGTCGTACACCAGTTGCGTGGCGGGACAGCCCGGATCCCAGTCGCCGCCGCAGCCGGCCTCGGTCTGGTAGTTGCCGGGAATGCCGACGGTGGCCGGCTCCTGCGCAAAGCTATTCAGGGCGCAGCCGCCCGTGAGTACGAAAGCAAAGGGCATCAGGGCGCGAACGCGCCAGTTCTGTGTGCGCATGGACTGTCTCCCCAACGTCGAACCCATCCTCTGGGCCTAGCTATCCAACGGCAGGCTGGTGCCCGCTTCTCGTGGACAAACCTAAGCGAGATGGCGGACGGAATGCATACGAATACGTATGCAGTCAGGGATGGCGCGTCAGCGCCAGCTTACGTCATGACGCAAGAGCGCCGGCCTGGCGCAGGAACTCGCGGTGCGGCGTGGCGCCGTGTGCGATGCGAGCGATGTCTTCGCGCACGCGGCGCGTGACTTCTTCCAGGTCCTTCATCGGCAGCAGGTTGGTCAGCGGACTCCAGGACGCCGCGTCGATGCCGAAGTTGCCGAACATGCACAGCCAGCTCTGTTCGAAGAAGCTCTCCGAATCGAACAGGCGGAGGAGCCCGCGCGCGCGGTACAGCTCGATCTTGCGCGTCAAAGTCTCGGGCAGCGGCATTTCCCGGCAGTAGCGCCACAACTCGCCCTCCTGGCGGCCGTTGGCGCTGTAGTGCAGCACGATGAAGTCGCGGATGCGTTCGTACTCGGTGATCGACAGCCGGTTGTATTCGTCGACGACGGCCTGCGAAATTTCCTCGTCCGGCCAGAAATGCAGCAGCTTGTCGATGCCCATCTGGATCAGCGAGATGCTGGTGGATTCCAGCGGTTCGAGGAAACCGGCGGACAGGCCGATCGCCACGCAGTTGCCGATCCAGAAGCGGCGCACGTGGCCCGCGCGGAAGCGCACCAGGTTCGGCTCGCCGAGGACGTCGCCTTCGAGCTGGCCGCGGAGTGTCGCCAGCGCCTGGTCGTCGCTGATGTGATCGGAGCTGTAGACGTAGCCGTTGCCCACGCGGTTCTGCAGCGGGATGCGCCAGCTCCAGCCGGCCGCGAGCGCGCGCGAGCGCGTGTAGGGCGCGATGTCCGCGGCGTCCTTGTGCGCGCAGGGCAGCGCGACGGCGCGGTCGCACATGAGCCAATGGCGCCAGTCGACGAAGCCCGAGCCCAGCGCATTTTCGATGAGCAGGCGGTGGAAGCCGCTGCAATCGATGAACAGCGATGCTTCCAGGATTTCGCCCGAATCGAGGCGGATGGCGCGCAGGTGTTCGGATTCACCTTCGCGCAGCACTTCATTGACGCGGGCGTCGATGCGCCGCACGCCGCGCGCTTCCGCGAACGTGCGCAGGAAGGCCGCGAACCGCCCGGCGTCGAAATGCACCGCCCAGTCGAAGTCCTCGAATTCGACGCGCGGCTTCTCCGGCGGCATGGTTACCCGGTGCGCACGTGACAGCTGCACGCCCATGGAGTATTCGTCGAGCGTGCCGGCATTGCCCTGGGTGCGCAGCCGGTTCCACAGGTCGTGGAACTCCACCGGCCCGGCCTCGAGGCCAAAGCGCCCGAAGGGATGCATGAAGGAGTGGCCCTCGTGCTTCCACCCCTCGAACTCGATGGCGAGCTTGATGGTGCCGTTGGTGGCCTTCATGACTTCGAAGGCGTCGACGCCCAGCGACTGGAAGTAGCGCCGGATGGCGGGGACGGTGGCCTCGCCGACGCCGATGGTGCCGACCGCCGAGGATTCGACCAGCGTGATGGTCACGCCGAGGCGCTGCAGCCTGTGCGCGACCGACGCGGCAGTCATCCAGCCGGCGGTGCCGCCTCCGACGATGACGATGGACTTGATGGGTTTCGATTGCACGCAACGATGTTTGCATGCACCCGCGCCGGAATCCATTTCGAATACGTATGCGCAGGCCGGTCACCTGCACGCTACGCGGCGAACTAGTTCAATCCCCAGGGCCGCAGGTTGACACCACCCCAGCGGATGTCGGTCCACCGGTTGTGGACGTAGTCGTAGTTCGGTGCCCAGAGTGCACCGCTGTCCGGAGCGCCTTGAAGGGGATGCTTGTCGCGCAGCCAGACGCGTTGCAGGAGCACCCTGCCGACCAGTGGTCCTGAGGGGACCTGCCCGTGTTCGCCGCCCGCCAACTGGCGCAGATCCGGATTCTGCGCCCAGACGGACGCCGGATCTTCCGTGTGAATGAAATCGACGATCAGGTATCTGGAGTCGGCGACCTTTGCGTTGTCCTCGATGTTCTTGATCTCCACGAGTTTGCGCCGGGCCGGCACGCAGAAACCGCCGGTGCCGATGATCGCGGAGTCCGTGGCCTCGCCGGCGCGCAGTTCCCCGGCGTCGTCTCCGAGTTGGGTTCGCTTGAACTCGACGACACGATCGCCGAGGTCCGGCCGCGGGACTTTGGTCATGTAGCCCAGCCGGACCATGACGTCGAAGGCAAGTTCAGCATCTTCGTCATTCAATCCGAGCCTGGCCGGATCCAGGTTCAGCGGCCGCACGTCCACGGCCCTGAACAGCGGCACGCGAATACAGACCGGATACGTGCTGATCAGGTCCTCGATCGCGGCCCTGATTTCGGACTTCGGCGTGGAAGGCGACGGCGGCACGACCATGTACGGCGTGTCGTCATCGACGGGCGAGGAGCTGCATGCCGTGGCGGCGATCGCGATGCATGCGTACAGGGTGGCGGTGATGGACTTGCGCATGACTCCCGGTGGCAGCGAGCCGGGTCGGCCCGGACTATTTCTGTGCCGCCACCGAATATAACACCTGGGTGTTGCGCGTCTTGAGGAACTCTTCGAGCGGCTGCCCGCGCATGGCGGCGTAGATGTGCAGGTTGGTGGTGCCGACCACGGCGCCTAACTTCTCCAGCAGGAAGAAGATCACGCCGTAGTGGATCAGCGCGCGCCAGTCGCGGGCGCGCAGCATGGCGCGTTCCTCGTCGGTGAGTTGTGCTTCCTCGAACAAGGCCTCGGGCTCCACGATGAAACGCTTGCGACGCTCGGGCTGCAGCAGCGAGTGCAGGAAGGAGTTCAGGCGGTAGGCCTTCACGCTGCGGTCGAGCGTGAACGGGTAGGTGCCGGAAAGTTTCTCGAGGCCGTTCCACTGCTGCTGGATGCGCTCGCGGTAGGCGGCGGGAGATTCGGCCGCGGGTTCGCCGGAATCGTCCTCGAAGATCACCGTGGCGATGGGCGTCATCGAGGGCAGGTAGTAAGCCTGGTGCAGCTTGCGGACCTTCGGGGCGAGGGCGCCGCGCATGATGAGCCACATGATGACTTCGGCGCCTTCCATGCCACCCTTCGTCGCGAAGTCGGCGATGGTGAGCTCTGTCAGCTTTTCCGGGTCCTTCTCCAGCAAGTCCAGGAACTCCATGTCCCAGGGCGTGTTGTTGAAGCCGGCGCGTTCGCCGTGCACCTGGTGCGAGAGTCCGCCGGTGCCGACGACGGCGACGCGAATATCTTCGGGGTAGCTCTGGATGGCCTTGCGCAGCGCGCGGCCCAGCTTGAAGCAGCGGCGCGCAGACGGAATCGGCACCTGCAGCACGCCGACCTGCAGCGGGACGATGGCGCCGGGCCATTTTTCTTCGTGCGGCCACAGCAGCGACAGCGGCGAGAAGCAGCCGTGGTCGAGGCCCTTCTCCTGGAAGAAGGACAGGTCGAACTCGTCCGCGACCAGGCCCGTCGCGATGTGCTTCGCGAGCGCGGGATGTCCCTGGATGGGCGGGAGCTTGCGCGCGCCGCCACCTTCGTCGGCCACCCAGTATTTCGCGCCCACGCCGAGAGTGAAGTGCGAGTAATGGTCGAAGAAGAACGAGGTGATGTGGTCGTTGTAGATGAAGAACAGCACGTCGGGCTGCTTCGCGGCCAGCCAGTCCTTCACGGGCTGGTAACCCGCGAAGATGGGCGCCCACACCGGGTCCTGCTGCTTGTTCGCGTCGAGCGCGAAGCCGATGGTGGGCGTGTGGGAAGTTGCGATGCCGCCGACGATCGTGGCCATGGTCACTCCGGGTGCTGGGACCTCGAGATTACCCCGCAGCCGCAACGCCGCATGCCCGCGAGGGAAGGGATTTTCGAGTACCCACGGTCGAGTCGGGCGGCGGGCCCTCGGGCACAATCCGCGCGATGCAGAAAGTGCTGATCACGGCGGGCGCCTCGGGGATCGGGCGCGAAATGGTGCATGCCTTTTGCGCCGCGGGCGCGAAGGTCGGGGTGATCGACATCGATGCGCCGCTGCTTGCGACCTTGCGCGTTTCGCATCCGGCGGTCATCACGGAGAGCTGCGATCTGGCCGATCGCGCGCAAATCGAGAGGGTGGTGCCGGGCATCATTGCATCGCTGCACGGGCTGGACGTGCTCGTCAACAACGCGGGTATTGCGGGTGCCACGTCGCCGGTGGAGAGCTACGACCCCGACACCTGGGACCAGGTGATGCGGGTGAATCTTTCGGGAACCTTCAACGTCACGCGGCTGGCGATCCCGCACCTGAAGAAATCGCGCGCGGCCTCGATCATCAACATGTCCTCGGCGGCGGGGCGGTTGGGTTATCCGCAGCGCAGCGCGTACGCGGTGAGCAAGTGGGGCATCGTGGGGTTCACGAAGACGCTGTCGATGGAACTCGGAACCGCGGGAATTCGCGTCAACGCCATACTCCCCGGGCCAGTCGCGGGACCGCGCATGCAGCGCGTGCTCGAGGGCCGCGCCGCCGCGAGTGGCCGCAGTCTCGAGGAAGAGCGCGTGAGCGCCCTCGCCAACCAGTCGCTAAAGACCTTCACCGAGGCGAGAGAGGTCGCGGCGCTGGCGCTGTTCCTGGCATCCGACGCCGCGAAGACGGTCTCCGGCCAGGCCCTCTCCATCGACGGCGACATGCACCGTTCCGTTTGAACCCCGGAAAGTGGTGTCAGAGAAGGATTCTCGGGGTTGTGGCGAGGACTGGAGAACCCCGAGAATCCTTCTCTGACACC
>DASUGK010000177.1:0-5918 GCA_036274075.1 Steroidobacteraceae bacterium
CTCTTGCGAGGGCTGAGACGCAATGCCGAAATGCCGGCCCGGCACCAAGTCCGAAATGCCGGCCCGGCACCATGACTCGGCGCCGTGACTAGCTAGCCGCGCGGTGCGCGCACTGCGTCGCACCAATCGATGGCAAACAATCTTCCGGGCGCCGGTTAGAAAAACCGGTAAAAAGTCTCAAACTTCACGCTCACGCGCATTTCCTTTTCCTCGGTACCGCGAGACGCGGGGCATATTCCGGCGCAACGATCAGGGAAGAACGGCCGCACGCATGCGGTCGCGGCAAGGAGGTCTCATGAGCACGTCGAGACGTCGGTTCCTGACCACGACGCTGGGAGGCGCCGCGGCATTCGGCCTCGGCATGTCCTGGTCACCGCGCGCCCGCGCCTGGGGCGAGCTCACCGATCCGGTGGCCGCGGGACCGCTGGCCTCCGGCCCGCATCCCGTGGGCGGCTACAAGGTGCTGGAGATCTTCATGTACGGCGGCGTCTCGCCCTGGGAGACGTTCTACGTGCGCGGAGGCATCGCCGACCCGTTCTTCGGCCTGGATGCCGCGACCGCGGATCTCGACTGGAGCGGCGCCTGCACCGGGACACCCTCGTCATCGACGCTGACGCAGGCCTTCGGCAGCGATTCGCTGGGCCCGGTGCGCTGGGGTCCGGCCACGGCACCGCTGTGGCGCAGCGACATCTTCGATCGCACCCGCATGGTGGTGCAGTTCCACAACCTCGAGCCGCACGAGGCCGCGATCCCGCTGAATCTCACAGGGCACGTGTTGGGCCGGCCTAACTTCGCCGGCCTGGGCGCGGCCATCAGCCACCGGCACTCGACGACCGCACACCCGCTGCCGCTGTCGTACGTGTTCATGCCCGATGGTGGGGCCACCGTCGGCGACAACTTCCAGGGCATGACGGCAACGGGCACGCACGGCGGCGAACACAAGCCGTTGCTGCTCATGATGGGCACGTCCATCTCCAGCATTTCCTCGCAACTGGCACGGGCCGGCATGACCGCGCAGTCGGACGACCTGCTGCGCTTCTACAACGCGCAGTACGCCGACAAGTTGCGCTGGACCACGGGCGACCTGGTGCGCTCCAAGGGTTACTCGGCGTATGCGACCTCGCTGGCGAACCTGCTGAGTGCCCCGGCGCTGTCGACATTGCTCTCAGGCGCGCCGCTCGCGCCGTCGAACGCGGCCGCCTGCGCTTCCTTCCTGCCCGCGGCGCCTTCGACGCAGCTCGATCGCACCACGGCTTCGATCCGCGCCGCCGCCTACCTGTTGTCGCAGCCGGCGGCCTCGGGTGGTGCGCGCTATGTCGGCGTCATCGACGGCGGCCTGTTGCAGGCCGGCGGCGCCGGCTACGACACGCACGGCGACAACGTTCGCGTGCAGTTCGTCAACGTGTTCAACGTGGCCGCGGCGCTGGCCGGGATCATCGATCCGGCGGTGACTCCCGCACCCGGCAAGATCTCGCTGTCCGACACGCTCGTGATCCTGCGCACCGAATTCGGACGCACGCCGACCACCGGCGGCTCGGGCCGTGACCACTGGCCGCAGGGATACGTGAACACGCTGATCGGCGGCCCGGTCGGCAGCCGCGCGATTGCCGGGAGCATCGGGTTCACCAGCGGCACGGACCGCGGGCAGGCCATCCCCAACAGCGGCGTGCCCGCGGCGCCGAAGAACCGCTTCACGCCCAGCGAGTTCCACGCCGCCGTGCAGATGGCGGCCGGGATCTTCCCGTTCGAGTCCGAGAACTTCGGCATCGGCGACATGAGCGACTCGACGCGCGATGCGTCCGAGGAGCTCACGGCCGCCAACATCCGCACGCGCGTGCTGGGCGTCTGAGGGAGAACGACATGCGCAAGATCATCTATCTCTCCGTGATCGTCACGATCGGACTGCTCGCCGGCTGCTCGGGATGCGCGCCCGACCTGCCCGAAACCCGCGACAGCGACGCGGGCAACTACTCCTGGGTGCGGCAGGCGGTGCCGAAGGTCGCGGGCCGCAAGGCGCGCGGCTACAACGAGGTCAAGGTGCTCAACGACATGATCACCGCCACCGATCGCGCCACCACGCTGCGCGCCATGTTCCGCCAGGACGGAATGCGCCGCGAGTACGTCGACCAGTGGGGCGAGAACGTGGTGGACTTCATGCGTGCGCACCGCGAAAGCGGCAAGCAGATCACCAACTCCGGCCAGTGCCTCGGCGCGGCGCAACGCGTCGGCGATTACACGCTGGATCTCGCGCAGTTCGTGCGCGACAACGGCCCCGGGAGCACCGCGCCAGGCGCGGCATTCAACCTCAGCGACGTGCTCAGGTCGTCGCTGGTGCTGGACGATCTTTCACCGGCCTACCGCGCCTATCTGTTCGGCATGGTGAGCCACCCGATCACGGGCGCCGAGGTGACGGAACAGAACCGGCGCGACGATCTCGGCGTGACCCTGGTGCAGGTGTACACGCACCGCCAGCTCGGCTGCCTGAGCTGCCACAACACCATCGCTTCGACCACTGGCCCGCAGACCTTCTGGAACCGGCACTTCCCGATCCGCGGCCGCTTCACGCACGGCCTGTTCGGCCAATCTACCGGGCGTCCCGCCGACGAAGTGCACGCCATGCTTCGCACCGACGTGGCCTCCGGCAGCGTACGTCCCTGGGGCCTCTCGGGCTGCGGCTCGTTCATCGCGCAGGCTTCGATCCCCGACGACGGCTTCACCACGCCGGGCGGCACGCCGCTCAACGCCTACTTCGTCGAGCCGCGCGGCCGCAAGGGCTCGGTGTGGCAACTGGAAGCCGCGCTCGACACCGGTGTGAAGAACATCAGGACGCATGGGCTGCGGCGCGGCCGCCAGTCCGGCACGTCGTCGGGGCAGTGCGGTTACTGCACCAACTCGACCTTCTGCCCGAACGGCAGCGGCACGGCGGTTCCGCCGCAGTCGCCGGCGCAGATCGCGCAGGAAACCGCCGCGCGCAACGCGCTGCAGGGTGCCGGTTGCTTCGGCTGCCACAGCAGTGGGTCGGGCGGTCTCACCATGAACTCGAGCAACTTCCCCGGGCGCACCATGGGACTCACCGCCAGCACCGACAGCGCCAAGCTGCTGGTCTGGCCGGGTGACGCGTCGCGCAGTTACCTGTTCGAGAAGATCAGCTCGGCCACCGATCCGCTGCCCGACGGCTCGCCCCGCATGCCCATCGGCAGCACCATGTCGATGGCCGGCATCAACGCGGTGCGCGACTGGATCAATGGCCTCGCCCCGGAGTCGGGTTGCGGCTCCTGCCCGGCCTCGGGTTGCGAGACGGATTTCGTCGACGGCAACGACGCCTTCGCCTTCCTCACCGCCAGCCGGCTGGTGGAGAGCTCCTGGAGCGAGGTCATGGGGCAGCCGCTCACCGTGCCCAACCATTTCCCGCGCAACAAGGCGCAGCGCGACATCCTCTGGAACCTCACCGAGCTGCACTTCGTGCGCGGCCACTGGTCGATGGAGCACCTGCTGTCGCGCATGATGACCTCCGAGTTCTTCAACCGGCTGCCGCCCGCGACCACCACCGGACCCAGCGCCTACGAGCTGCCTAACTACCTCGACCCGTGGAGCGCCAGCGATCCGCGCGTGCCGCCGGTGGCGCTGCCGGGCACGCCGCCGGGCAGCGGCATGGCGCCCACGCCCGACCCCGCGTACGACAAGGATCTCGAGGCCAACCGGCCGCACGAGTACAACTCCATGACCGACGGCGTGCACCGCTACTCGCCGCGCAGCCTGCTGTACTCGGTGCACGCGGCGCTGGGCTGGCCGGCGCCGCCGCGCGGCGCGAGCGGCTCGACCTATCCGGCCGACACCATGCGCAAGTCGCTGGGACAGTTCTACCGCGATGCCGAGCCCGGGTTCCGCGAGATCGGCTTCCAGGGCCTGCTGCAGTGGGAAGGGTCACACGGCGTGTGCCAGAAACCGTCGAACCTCACCGGCGACGACTGGATCGACCGGCTCGCGCAGGCCGCGGTCGACTTCAACACCAGCCACTCCGGCGATCCGGTCAAGGTCCGCGACATCGTGCTGGCGCTCAAGGATCGCATCATCGTCGACCCGTCGATCCAGACGTCGACTCCCACCGACGCGCCTTCGAGCGAGGCCGCGGCCCTGCAGGCACTGTTCGGCTCCGCGGTGAACAGCACCGTCGATGTCTCGACGCCGGAGGCCATCGCGGCGCTGGTCGCGAAGATGCGCAGTTACTGCGGCGTGTTGCTGGAGACGCCGCAGTTCTTCCTGGCCGGCATCGCGCCGGGACAACTCGGCGAGAAGCCGCGGCTCGAGGCGTGCCTCGCGGGCGAACCCTGCGGCTACCGCGCGGTCTGCGAAAGCTACGTCGACGCCTGGCGCACGCTCGGCAAGCAGCTCAGCTGCAGCGACAACAGCCTGGCCATCGCGGACCTGCCGCCGTTCCGCTTCCCGCCGATCAAGGAATTCTGCCGGCCCGGCGCATGCGCGGTGCTGCCGTTCGATGTCGGCGATCTCGACCTGTGCCTCAAGAGTCCGCGGCTGTGCCTGCCCGAGCCGCCACCCTGCGACCCGCGCTGCGCGCGCATCGATTGCTGCGGCGGCCCGCTGCCGCCCATCACCGGGCGCGAGTTGTTCGTGATCTGGGGTGACGGCATCAAGGTGCGCGAAGCACAGGGGGTACGCATCCTGGGCAAGGACAAGGACGAATTCACCACGCTCGAGCCCGGCACCGCGCTCGCCACCGGCGACGTGCTGGTGCTCTCGACCGATGCCACCCTGAAAGCCGGCGATGACAAGGCCGGGTTCGCGACCCCGAAGGGCGGCCTCGGCCGCCGCCACGACGGCCAGCAATTCTGGCTGGTGCAGATCACCGGCCCGCAGGCGCTGGCGCCCGCGCGTCGTGACGTCGAGCTGCGCCGGCTGGACGTGGCTGTGGCGCTGGATACGGCCAACAACGCCTACTGGCTGCAAAGCGGTGAGGCGGGTGCGCCGACGGTGCCGGGTCAGCGCAAGGCGCCTTCGGACATCCCCGGACGCGCCAAGTCGCCGGCCGCCACGCCGCGCACGATCGACTTCAACCTGCAGGAGAAGTACCAGCGCCGCGAGCGGGAACTGGCGCAGAAGCAGCCCCAACCGCAGGCGAACTGAGAACCGCACCCCGTTGGGTCCTGGCGGGAAACCGCCGGGGCCGCTCTTTCCCTGCATGCAGAGAAGCGGGGATCGCGGCGCGCTACTCTCGTGCCATGCAGCTCCACCCGCATGGCCGCTTCGACAACACCGCCGCCGGCTACGCGCACATCGAAGCAGTGCCGCTGGCAGCCGCCATGGGCGCGGAAATCCGCGGCGTGAATGTGGCCAGCGTGAGCGAAGCCGCATTCGCGGAAATCGAGCACGCGCTGTTCCGCCACAAGATGATCTTCTTCCGCGGGCAGCACATCGATGACGCGGAACACAAGGCCTTCAGCCGGCGCTTCGGCCCGTTCGCCGAGGATGCGTACACCGTCGGTGTGCGCGGCCATCCCGAAGTGCAACCGGTCATCAAGGAAGCCGACGACAACTCGGCCATGGTGTTCGGCTCGGGCTGGCACACGGATTCACCGTTCCTCGCCGAACCTCCTGCCATCAGCACGCTGCGCGCCGTCGAAGTGCCGCGCTTCGGCGGCGACACGATATGGGCGAATTCGGCGCTGGCCTGGCGCATGCTGAGCGAGACGATGCAGGGCATGCTGGCCGGGCTGCGGGTGCGTTTCTCCATGCGCGACGTGCTGGCGTCGGCGCAGCAGAACGTGGAGCGGCGCGACACTCCCATCGGCCGCCTGGCGGCCACGCGCGAGCTGGCGGAGCTGCCCGAGAGCCTGGCGGCGAAAGTGCGCGGGCATTCCCACCCGCTGCTGCGCACGCACCCGGTCACCGGCGAGAAAGCG
>DASUGK010000178.1:0-58242 GCA_036274075.1 Steroidobacteraceae bacterium
GGCGGCTGGGTGCATTGCCCGCGCAGAAGGCATTCACGGACGTGGCTACAGCCATCGCGCGATTCGAGCCCGTGACCATGGGTGTCTCGCCGGCGCAGTACGAATTCGCGCGCGCGCAGCTGCCGCCCGGCATCCGCGTGGTGGAAATCACGCACGACGACTCCTGGATGCGCGACGTCGGCCCGACCTTCGTGACCGACCGCAAGGGCGTGAGACGCGGCGTCGACTGGCGCTTCAATGCCTGGGGCGGACTGAACGGCGGCCTGTATTTCCCCTGGGACCAGGACGACCTCGTGGCGCAGAAAGTGCTCGAGATCGAAGGCTGCGATCGTTACCGCTCGCCCCTGGTCAACGAGGGCGGCGCCATCCACGTCGACGGGCAGGGCACCGCAGTCGTCACCGAGCAGGTGCTGCTGAATCCCAACCGCAACCCGGACCGCAACCGCGAGCAGGTCGAGCAGCAGCTCATGGCTTATCTCGGTGTCGACAAGGTCCTGTGGCTGGGCGATGGCGTGATCGAGGACGAGACCGGCGGGCACATCGACAACCTGGCGTGCTTCGCAAGGCCCGGCGTGGTGCTGCTCACCTGGACCGACGACCGCCGCGATCCGCAGTACGCGATCTCGCGCGATGCGCTGGAGCGGCTGGCCGCGGCGCGCGATGCGCGCGGCCGGCGCCTCGAAGTCGTCAAGCTGCCGATGCCGGGACCGCTGCGCTACACGGCCGACGAGACGCGTGGTGTGCAGATGCGCGAAGGCGTGCGTCCGCGGCTTGCCGGCATGCGCCTGGCGGCGAGTTACGTGAATTTCTACATCGCCAACGGCGCCATCATCATGCCGCTGCTCGACCCGCGCACCGACAAGTCCGCCGCCTCGAAGCTCAGGCGCGTCTTCCCCGGCCGCAAGGTGGTCGGCGTGCCGGCACGCGAGATCCTGTTAGGTGGCGGCAACATCCACTGCATCACGCAGCAGGTGCCGCGGTGACCCGGCGCACCGTGCCGCGACGCGACATTCCCGACCGGCTCCGGGTCCGTCCCGGCTCCCGGACGAAACTGTCGGACGCGGACGCCGACCGCAGCTTCGGCTGGGAAAAGGAGAAGGCGATCACTGCGACGGCGGAGAACCTCAAGCGCCTCGAGGAACTGCAATACAAGATGTACGCGGATGGGCGTTTCGCCATGCTGGTCATCCTGCAGGCCATCGACGGGGGCGGCAAGGACAGCACCATCCGCCGGGTGTTCGGCGCGTTCAACCCGCAGGGCTGCACGGTCACCGCGTTCAAGGCGCCCAGCGCCGAGGAGCTGCGCCACGACTTCCTGTGGCGCATTCACCGCGCCGCTCCGCCGCGGGGCGAGGTGGCGGTGTTCAACCGCTCGCACTACGAAGACGTGCTGATCGTGCGGGTCAACGACCTGGTGCCGGAGGACGTGTGGAGCCGTCGCTACGAGCAGATCAACGATTTCGAGCGCTTGCTAGGCGCCTCGGGCACCCGGGTTGTAAAGATATTCCTGCATATCAGCAAGGACGAACAACGCGCGCGCTTCCAGGACCGGCTCGACGACCGCCGAAAGAACTGGAAGTTCGATACCGGCGACCTGGAGAAGAGGCAGCAGTGGGCCGCCTACACGCGCGCCTTCGAGGCGATGTTCGCCCGTTGTTCCACGGATCACGCGCCCTGGTACATGGTTCCCGCCAACCGCAAGTGGTTTCGCGATTTCGCGGTGTCACAACTCCTTATTTACGAGTTCGAGCAGCTGCCGCTAAAGTTCCCGGCGCCTAACTTCGATCCCAGGTCTATCAAGCTGAGCTGAGATTGATAGGAGCCGTCCTAGCATGTCGGCATCCGGCGACGCTGGCTCCATTGCGGGGGATTGTTGTTAGACTAGGCCTGGCACATCCACCACGACGAAGAGGACGCACGAATGGCTGCCAGGAAGAAGGGTGCTCGGCACATGCGCGAATGGTCCGCCGGCGACATGAAGAAGCTGCGCCAGTTCGCCAGGCAGCGCATGTCGGCGCGCGTCGCGGCGCAGAAACTGGGTCGCTCACCGGGTGCGGTGCGCTACAAGGCCATGATGGAAGGCGTCTCGTTCCGTTCCATCAATCGCAGGAAATAGCCCCGAAACAGGCTAGCTCCGCAGCTCTTTTTCGGCCTCCTCGAGCCATTCCCGCTGCGCCCTCCGGTAGTGAGCGGGGGCGTATTTCGCGCGATCCAGCAGCGATTGCAGCGTTTCCCGCGCCAGCGCCTGCTGGCCTGAACGCCGCAGCAGGCTCGCATACCGCACCGGCGCCTCTGCGCCCGCGTAATAACCCGCCAGGGCGGCGTATTCGGCCAGCGCCTTCTCCGTGTTCCCTTCGCCTTCGAGGGCACGTGCGTACAGCAGGTGTCCGTCCGGCGACTTGAAGTCCGGGTTCTTCGCGATCAGGTGGTCCAAGGTCTGGCGTGCACCGGCCGGATCGTTGGCGGCGAACTGCGCGTGCGCATACCCGAGCAGCA
Source organism: Steroidobacteraceae bacterium (assembly GCA_036274075.1). Taxonomy (GTDB): domain Bacteria; phylum Pseudomonadota; class Gammaproteobacteria; order Steroidobacterales; family Steroidobacteraceae; genus CADEED01. The sequence goes on from DASUGK010000178.1 coordinate 2,497, forward strand.
GCTTGGGATCATCGGCGAAAACTCCTGTAAGACAATTCTGATAGATAGTCAGCGCTTCGGCGGTGCGCCCGAGCCGGACCAGCTCGTCTGCATACTGCTGGCGTGCCGCCACCGTGCCGCTCACCTTCATCTCGGTTTCGGCGCGGCGCAGGTCGCCCTCCGGGTCCAGCGTCTGGCGGATGCCGCGCATGGCCCGGCGGCTGGTGCGGGTGCGCAGCAGGTCCGGCAGGATTTCGACGCAGGCGTAGACCGCCGAGCCGACGAACGGCATCCACAGGGTGAACAACAGCACGTAGATCCAGATGCGGTTGCGCCCATTCCTGATGCAGTGGGCGACCATGCCGAGCGCGACGAGCAGGGAAAGACCGTAGGCGGGAATCATTCGCTGACCTTGTTGTTAGTGCGAGGCGAAGTCGACGGACAGGAACAGGGCGCGGCCGCGCCCCGGGAAGTAACGGTAGTTGCCGAAGGCGTAATCGGCACGGTCGGCATAGGCGGTGTCGAAGAGGTTGTCGACGCGCAGGCTGGTGCGCAGGTCCTCGCGCGGCGACCACCCGAGCCGCAGGTTCACGACTTCGTGGCCGGGGTAGGTCGCGGTATTCGCGGCGTCGAGGAAGTACCGGCCGACATGGAACAGGTCCAGGTTGGCGCTGAACTGCCCGGTGAAACGTGCATCGATGCCGAACGTGCCGACGTGTTGCGGCGCCGTGTCGACTTCGTTGCCGTCGATGATGCTCTCGCCGCCCTCGATGGCGCGCGAAAACGCGTACTCGTGCCGCGCATAGGTGCCGGCGAGGCTGATCGTGAACACGGAATTGAGCCGCAGGCGCGCGTCGTATTCGACGCCGCGGTGCGTGGTGCGCCCATTGCTCACGAAAAAGCCGTTGGATTCGCGCAGGATGACGTTGTTCTTCTCCATGGCGAACAGGGCGGCGTTGAAAGAGAATGTCGCGGCCTGGAACTTCCAGCCGGCCTCGAGTGAATCCAGCTCCTCGCTGTCGAGATCGGCCTCGGTTTGCTGGCGCTGCAGCCGGTAGACCTCGGTCATCTCCGGGGGACGGAAGCCGGTCGAGCCACTGAGGTAGAGCAACGAACGGTCCCCGGGCTGCCACGACAGCGTGATGCGCGGCGCGATGTTGTCGAAGGTGTCAGTCCGGTCGTCGGGACGCGAGAACAGGCAGCCGCCCGGCAGCGGGCAGGGCGTGCCGTCGGCGGCCGTGTTGCCGGACACCATGTGGTTGTCGTAGTCGTACTCGGTTCGGTCGATCCGCAGCGCGGCGGCCAGTGACCAGTGGTCGGCGAATCGCCAGTCGAGCGCCAGCGTCGAGCCGATGGTGTTCGAATCGACGCTGTAGTCGTAGTGAAGGCCAGCTGGCCGAATGGCATTGGCCGCGGGTGCGCCGTCGGTGGCGGGTCCCGGCTGGTACTCGGTGAGTTCCGAGCCCGCGATCTCGGCGTCGACGGTGACGCGCGCCTCGAGCAGGTTCGAGAGGAAATCCATGGCGAGCGTGCTGCTCACCATGTAGCTGGTCTGCGCGTTGTGCTCGTAGGGTTTGCCGATGAGGAAGTGCTGGATGAAGTCCATGCGGGAGCGCCGGTAGATGCCGGCGAGCTCGAAGCGGCAATCGCGCGCGAAGCAGTTGTCGCGCCCGTAATGCGCCGAGACACGCGCACTCGAGGCATCGCGAAAGGCCTCCGGGTTGGGATTGCTCTCGGCGATGTCCTGGTCCTCGTAGCTGTTGTAACCCTGGATGAAACCCGCGGTTTCCTGGTTGAGCACCGTGCCCGCGGCGCGCAGCCGCAATTTGCCGCCGCCCACTTCGGCATCGGCGAGCAGGTTGAGCTTCGCCTCGTCGACTCCCGAGGAGTCGCGCCAGCCGGGTGCGCGCGTCCCGACGCCATAGGCGCCAACGGCCCAGTCACCGACGTCCTGCGCAAATCCCAGCCGCAATCTCACGAACGAATCCGAACCGCCCTCGAGCCCCGCGGAATAGTCAGGCAGATTGGCGACTTCTGGCGTGAGCGCGTTCACGATGCCGTGCACGGCGCTCGCGCCATACATGGCGGAGCCCGGGCCGCGCAGCACCTCGATGCCCCCGGCCTGCTCGTAGTTGAGTTCGAACATCTCGTTGAGATTGCAGAAGCCGACCGGGCGGATGGCCAGGTTGTCTTCCGCGATGAGGAAGGCGCCGCAACCGCCGGCGCCGGTCAACACCGGGGAGCGGATGCCGCCCAGGCTCTCGGCGCCGCTGCCGCGCTGGATGTACACGCCGGCGATTTCGTTGAGTGCCTCGGCCTGGTGCTTGGCGCTGAGCTCGGCCAGCTCCTCACCCCCAATCCTCGAAACGCTGGCCGGGGCGCTGAGTGCCGTGCGCGGCTCGCGCGTCGCCGTGACCACCACCGACTCTTGCGTGATGGTCGTGGGTGGCGGTCCGGAGGCGCGCCTTTCTTCGGGGTCAGCTGCGCTGGCTCCGAGTGGCAGCAGCGCCAGCACGAAAATGGATATGCGCATGATTTGGTGGCCGATTATCGCCACGAACGTCTATCCTTGTAAGGGTTTCTCCATACATGGGCTGGGCGCGACCGGGTGGTAAGGACCAGGAAAGCGGGAAGGGCGGCGGGCTCGACTGTCATCTGTCTCGTCATGGCCTCGTTCATGACGGCCGCGGTGCCGGCGCAGGAGTCCACGTCCGGGGAGCCCGCGCGTCCGCGCATCGGCCTGGTGCTCTCGGGCGGCGGCGCGCGCGGCGCCGCGCACATCGGCGTGCTCAAGGTGCTCGAGGAGAACCGCGTGCCCATCGACGCCATCGCGGGCACCAGCATGGGCGCCGTGGTAGGTGGTTTGTACGCATCGGGTCTCTCGGCCGCCGACATCGAGCGCGTCATGACCTCGGTGGACTGGCAGGACGCGTTTCGCGACCGCCCGGCGCGCAAGGACCTCAATTTCCGGCGCAAGCAGGAAGACCGGACGTTCCTGGTCAAGTTTCCCCTGGGCCTCAAGGGCCGGCGCCTGCGCGTGCCGCGCGGCCTGGTGCAGGGCCAGAAGCTCACGCAGCTCCTGCGCGGCCTGACGCTGCCTGTGGCGCAGGTGCAGAGTTTCGATCACCTCGGGATCCCGTTCCGCGCCGTGGCCACCGACATCGTCACCGGCGACCGTGTGGTGCTCGACCACGGCGACCTAACTACGGCGATGCGCGCCAGCCTGTCGGCCCCCGGTGTGTTCGCGCCGGTGGAATACGAGGGCCGCCTGCTGGTGGACGGCGGCCTCACCTCCAACCTGCCGATCGACGTGGCGCGCGAGATGGGCGTCGACATCCTCATCGTCGTCGACTGCGGCTTCCCGCTGCTGGAGCGCAACAAGCTCGACTCGGTGGCCACGGTGTCCAACCAGATGCTGGCCATCCTGATCCGCAGCAACACCAGCGCGCAGCGCAGGACCCTGACCGACCGCGACGTGATCATCGACCCGGCGCTCGGCGATTTCTCCTCGCTGGATTTCGGCAGCCACGAGCGCGCCATGCAGCTCGGCGAGGAGGCGGCGCGCGGCGCCAGCCAGCGGCTGGCCGCGCTCGGCGTCACCGACCCCGAATACGCGCGCTTCGCCGCCGCGCGCACCTCGAGCCGCGACGACCCGCCCATCATTTCGTTCCTGCAGGTCGAGAAGGGCTCCGAGCGCTACAGCGATGCGATCAACGCGCTGTTCGGCGACCAGGTCGACAAGCCGGTCGATTCCACCGAGCTCGGCAAGCGCATCGACGCGCTGTACGGGCAGGGCAACCTCGAGACCTTCGACTATCGTGTGGTAGAGGGTGTGGTAGAGGGTGTGGCAGAGGGTGCGGCAGAGCGTGCAGCAGAGGGTGTGGCACAGGGCTCGCCGCCCGCGGACGGTCCGGCGGATGCCGCGCCCGAGTACGGCCTGGCGCTGACCGCGCGGCGCAATTCCTGGGGGCCTAACTATCTGCGCTTCGGCCTGCAGCTGCAGAACGACTTCCGGGGCAACTCGTCGTTCAACGCCGCGGCGCGCGCCACGCTGGCCGAGATCACCCGTTACGGCGGCGAGTGGGTGTGGGACGGGCAGATCGGCGAGACGCCGCGTGTCGCCACGGAGATCTACCTGCCGTTCGGCTACCGCTCGCCGTGGTTCATGGCGCCGCACGCCGGTTTCGAGATCCGCACGCTGCCGCTGGCGGACGAACACGAACACATCCTCGCGGAATACCGCGTGCGCAACACCGAGTTCGGCATCGATTTCGGACGCGAGTTGTCCAGCTTCGGCGAGGTGCGCGTGGGCTGGGGACGCAGCTTCGGCAAGGCCGACGTGCGCATCGGCGACCCGACGCTGGCGAAACGCGAGTTCGATTCGCGCACTTTCTTCGGTGAATACCGCTACGACAGCGTCGACGACGTGAATTTCCCGCGCCACGGCGGCTCTTTCGAGGTCGGCTGGCAGGCCGAGCGCGAGGGCAAGGGCGTGCTGGCCGACGCCGACGCGGACTTGCTGGTCTACGACCAGCTCTATGCCCATTCCTGGGGCCGCAACACCGGCGTGTTGTGGGCCAGCGCCGGCATCCGCACCGACAACGACATCGACATCGTGCGCTCGTTTTTCTCGCTGGGCGGATTCCTCAACATGTCGGGCGTCACGCCGGAAACGCTGGTCGGCCCGAATTACGCCATCGTGCGTGGCATCTTCTACCGCCAGGTCGGCAGGGCCGGCAGCGGTTTCTTCGACGTGCCGGTGTACCTCGGCGGGTCCATCGAGCAGGGAAATGTATGGAGCGACCGGCGTGACATCACCTGGAGCAGCGCCATGACCAACGGCAGCCTGTTCGTGGGCGCCGATACCATTCTCGGGCCACTGTACTTCGCGACCGGTTTCGACCAGGAAGGACTGACGGCCTACTATCTGTTCCTCGGCAGGACTTTCTAGGGGCCTGCGCCCCACATCGGAAACGCCGCCGAAACGGCGTCGTACGTGAGTTGAAGAGGTCGGGATGCGAACACTATTGCTCGTCGTGTTCTTGTCGGCGCTGGTGCAACCTGCGGCGGCCAACATCACCATGGTGGTTCCGAATGCCGTGGAGCTGGACGAGGTGGACCGCGCGGATCTCGAGCGCCGTGCCTGCATGAAGCCCTTCAACGTGAGGGCGGCCCGCATCCAGGGAGAGTCGTATTCCTGGTCACTCGAGCGTCCGCTGTATGCACGTGTCACCTGCTCGAATCACCTCACGACGCCCCAGTACACCGCCTACTACGTGCGTTACTGCCAGAAGCGTGCGTTCGGCTGGACCTGCCAGCAACCGGTGTTGTGGGTGAAGACCGATTTCCTCGGCCGGGGACCGTACGAAATCGCCTTCGAGGACATCGGCATCGACAGGGCGTTGCCTTCGCTGAGCTGCCTCGGCGGCAGCATCGAGGCGCATGGAGCCGAGCACCAGGCGCTCGACCTGCGCAGATCCGCGGTGCCCAAGGTCCTCAAGCGCACGCGCGACAAGTCGGGGACCACCGAGGTGATCGAAGCCTATGTCAAGGCGCGCGACGAATGCCTGTGGGTCTACATCTCACCGCAATGCCGCGCCGGCGATGACCCGCCGCTGCTGGTGGCGCACAAGGGTTGCGTCGACGAGTGAGTCCGCCCGCCGGCGGCGCCGGGACTACAGCCCGCGGCTTTCGTGCAGCTTTTCGACCTTGTCGAACTTCAGCGCCGGCTTGTCGCCGGGACGCGAGTATTCATGCTTGCGTGCCATCTCGATGAGCGCCGCGTCGCGCTCGGCGGCGGTGCCGAACCAGTGGGTCTTGTTCCAGTCGGCGCCCAGCAGCTTGCGGAACGGATCACCCTGCCTGAGCGTGATGCGCACGCCATAAGGGCGCGGGATGGCCGCGTCGGGATTGCGCAGGTTGTGAGGGTGGACGATCGCCATGAAAAACTCCGGCCGGGCTTTCGGAAAACGGCGTAAGGGTACGAATGCGCCCGGGTCCGTGCAAGGCGGAAACGCGCATGTTTCGTTAAGAACGTTGCCGCAGGTGTCGCGCGGCCAATAACATGGCCGCCAATGTCGAAAAGAGCGCCGCCCACAGTCCGCCCGGTGAAACCCGAGGATTACGACCAATGGAAGCCGCTGTGGGACGAGTACAACGCGTTCTACGAGCGTACCGGCCCGACGGCGCTGCCCGACGAGGTCACGCAAACAACCTGGCGGCGGTTCTTCGACGCCCATGAACCCGTGCACTGCATCGTCGCCGAGCGCGACGGCAAGATACTCGGGATCTGCCACTACATCTTCCACCGCAACACCGCGCGCATCGAGCCGGTGTGTTACCTCAACGACCTCTTCACGAATGCCGACGAACGCGGCCATGGCATCGGCCGCGCGCTCATCCTGGCCGTGTACCACCTCGCGAAGGAGCAGGGCTGCAAGCGGGTCTACTGGCTGACCCATACCACCAACACGCCGGGCCGCACGCTGTACGACAAGGTGGCGAAGAACTTCGGCTTCATACAGTACGCTCAGGATGTCTGATGGCCGGGAACAAGACCCGGCCGACGAAAGCCAGCGTCGCCGCCTTCCTCGAGACGAAGGCAAAGGGTCAGCAACTCGCCGACAGCCGGGAACTCATCAGGCTGTTCCGCGAAGTCACCGGCCAGCCACCGAAGATGTGGGGTCCGGGCATCGTCGGCTTCGGGTCCTATCACTATGTATATGAGAGCGGACGGGAAGGGGATGCGCCGCTGCTGGGCTTCGCGCCGCGCAAGCCCGAGCTGGTCATCTACCTGATGGCGCAGGACCTGCACGACAAGGGTCTCTGGGCGAAGCTCGGCAAGCACCGCGCCGGCGCCTGCTGTCTCTATATAAAGAAGCTGGAAGACATCGATCTCGGAGTCCTGAAGCGCCTGGCCAAGGCCTCGGTGGCGGGGCTGCGCCGCCGCTACGGCCAGTCCCGCCGCGTGCACGCGGTGAAGTCCCCGGCCTGAGAACTCGTTCACATCGTCGCCGGGTTAGTGTATTATAGTCTTGATACACTAATTCACTGGGGTGGGCGTGTTCATCCTCAATCCGCAATCGGGCATCCCGATCTACCGGCAGCTGCTCGAGCAGGTGCGCCGCATGGTTGCGAGCGGCCAGCTGGCGCCCGGCGCCGAGCTGCCGTCGGTGCGTGATCTGGCGACCGCCCACGCGGTCAATCCGATGACCATTTCCAAGGCCTACAGCCTGCTGGAAGCCGAGGGCCTGCTGGAACGCAATCGCGGCAAACCGATGACGGTGGCGAGCCGGGTCCGCAGCCATTCGCAGGTCTCCAAGCGGCTCGAGCAGATAGATCCACTGGTCGGCCAGGTCGTGCTGGCCGCCAAGCAACTTCAATTGAGCGAAGCCGAGGTCGTCAAGGCCGTGCATCGCAAGTGGGAGAAAGACTGAATGACTGACGCAATCGTCCAGGCCTCGGGTCTCGGCAAATCCTTTGGACGGAAGACCGTCCTGCATGACGTGAGCTTCAACATCGGGCCCGGAGAAGTGGTCGGCGTGCTCGGCAAGAATGGCGCCGGCAAGACCACGCTGCTCGAACTCATGCTCGGGTTCACAGCGCCAAGTGCCGGAAGCGTCCAGGTCTTCGGCCACGAGAGCCGCACCCTGCCGGGCCCGGCGAAGATGCGTGTCGGCTTCGTTCCGCAGCAGGACGAGCTGCTCGACCAGCTGAGCGTCGCCGACCAGCTGCGCGTGATCGCATCCTTCTATCCGAAGTGGGACGGCGAACTCATCGACCGGTTGTGCGCCGAATGGAGCATCGACACGCGCGCACGCATCAAGGTGATGTCGGTGGGTGAGCGGCAGAAACTGTCGATCCTGCTGGCCTTCGGCCACAAGCCGGACCTGCTGATCCTGGACGAGCCCGTGGCCAGTCTCGATCCGATCGCACGCCGCCAGTTCCTCGAACAGCTGGTGGCGATTTCCGCCGACGAACAACGCGCCATCGTGTTTTCGTCGCACATCGTTTCGGACATCGAGCGGCTCGCGAACCGCATCTGGATCCTCAAGGAGGGACGGCTCGACTGGCAGGAAGACCTCGATTCGCTCAAGGAATCCATCGTGCGCGTGCATGTCCGAGGCGCGGGCGGCGAGCTGCCGCAGCTCGAAATTCCGGGTGCTCTCGCGTTTCGACGCCAGGGCGCAACGCTCACTGCCGTGGTTCGTGGCTGGAATGCCGGCGCGCAAGCCGCGCTGGAGCAGTCGGGATCGGTGCGCATCGAAATAGAACCGCTCAGCCTCGAGGAGATCTTCCTGGAGTTGCACCGGTGAGGACTGTGCTGCGACTGCTATTCATGTATTTCATGGGCACGCCCGTGCTCCGCGCACTCACGCTCGGCGGCCTCGCGTTGTGGGCGATCTCGTTCTACATCCTGACGACGCAGGCACAGTCCACCGGAAAGGTCATGCTGGGCGTGGCCGGCCTGGCGGCCGTGTTCCTCGGCAGCTCGTTGATGCCGCTGATGGTTGGCCGGCTGGCGCGCAGCCATGCGATGGTGAACCTGCCGTACGGCCGCTTGAAGCTGCTCATCAGCGCGTTTCTCACGGTCGCACTGGTTTCGTTGCTGGCGGGAATCCTGGCGCTGTATTCGTTTGGTGCAGGCGTGAGCGCCGAGGTGGGCTGGTGGAGCGAACCCCACCTTTTCGACTACGTGATTCTGGTCGGCAAATTGGCCTTTACCACCGCGTTCATTGTCGCGGGCTGGCTCTACCTGGCGCTCTGGTTCGTGACCAGCCAGCGAAACATGTTCGGCTTTGCCAAGGGGCTGGCGGTCATCGCGTTCATCCTGCTGGTGCCGGTGCGCGAGGCGCAGGACCCGGTCGCTGAATTCTCCTGGCAACTGCTGCAGATCGCGATTGCCTGGATCGTTTTTGGCGCCGGATTCCTGCTGTGGCCGAAGTGGCAGGCGTTCAGCGCGCGCTGGCGCCCCGGCGCGCCTGCGGCTCCCGCCGGCGCGTCGAAACGGCGCCTCGAAGGCCGGGAAGTCGACCTGATGCTGGGTACCGCGAATCCGCTCATGTTCATCGCCGCGCAGGCGGTGCCCATCATCATCGCCATGCGATTCGGCACGCATGGCAATTCGGTGTGGCTGTACTTCCTCACCATCTTCGGCGCCGTTGCCGGTGCAGTGGCCGGGCAGGCAGCGCAACGCAGCCGAGTGCTCTGGCTGCGTACCAACTGGTCGAGGGACGAACTATTCCGGCACGTCGAGCGGTCATTCTGGCGGCACAATGGATTCGTGCTCGGCGCAATCGTATTGCTGACGCTGGCAATCGGCGGTTATACCGGGATCACCCCCAGCGTATTCGCGGCGGGCCTGCCACTGCTGGTGCTGGGCACCGTCCTCAGCACCTACCTTGGGCTCATGGTGACGCGCGGGTTGCGCTGGATCGAGGGCGGCGTCGGTGTGTTCGTCATGCTGACGCTCATGTCACTGGCGATCTACGTCGTCGAGGCCAAAGGCAGCCTCTCGGTCGTGTTCATCGCCGAAACCTTGATGGCGATGTTGATTTTCGTGCTGCGCAAGGCTGCCCGCCGGCGCTGGGCGCGCATCGACTGGATGGAGTGCCGCGCGCCTCGCGGGTTCGCCGGACGCGGCGCCGCCTGAAGACGCGAGACTGGCGCCGGGTTGGCGTAGTACTGTCGTGGTCCAAAAGGCCCGCCGATCCGAAAGTCCGGCTGTCAGACAACTAAGGGGACAACGGAGGGCGGAAGGGATGGACATGCAGATCGATGCTTCGAAGATTCGCGCCGAGCGCGAGCGGCGTGCCTGGAGCCAGGAACAGCTGGCCGAGACCACGGGCCTGTCGCACCGGACCATCCAGCGCGTGGAAGCCACGGGCTCGGCGTCGTACGAGACGGCGAAGGCAATTGCCGCGGTGTTCGAATGCGAGGTCGCGGCACTCAGGCTGACGGCGCCGGAGATCGTGGAACTACCCGCCTCTGCACCGGGTGTTGCCGTCGGCGCACGCTGGCGTTACGCCGGCGTAGCGGCCTCCGTGCTCCTGGCCGCGCTCGGTTTCCTGGCCACGCGCAGTGCAACTGCCGGCGAGGTCCAGCTCAACGTGGTGCTGAAGCGCAATGCCATCGAGCTCGGCCAGCACCAGCTGGTGGCCGATGAAGGCAAGTCGGCCGAGATCCGCCTCGATGGCGAGGTGCGCCTGTTCGTGAACCCGGTGGTGACCCAGGACGGTTCCATCCTGCTGTCGATGCGCATCGAGGAACCCGCGGGCACCCGCTGGGTGGAGATCGGCGATCCGCGCATCATGGTGCTCAATGGCAACGAGGCGCAGGTGAAGGTCACCTCGCCGACCGGTGCCGTCTACAACATCTCCATCCGGCCGCAGCGGATTTGAGCTTCCTGGTTCACGTCGAACGGTCTCCCGCGCCCTCCCGGTCCTGCCAGCCCAACACCCGGCGGGTGATGAATAGATAGATCTTCTTGCCGCTGGCCATCCAGGCGCGCGACGCCAGGGATGGCGTCGCCAGGATCTTCCTCTCGCGGGCGGTGAGATTGTCCGGGACGTAGCTTCGTTTGTGCTTGAGCAGGTGGCGGAGGTCGTCGTGGCCCAGCGCGCGGGCAAGGGGGCTGCGGCGCGACTTCAGCCGCCGGTGAGATTTGTTCGAGGTGCGCCGGTGGCGCAACGTCATCGCGAGCTGGAAGTCGACCAGCGCTGGGCGGCCGTCGGGCGTCACCAGCCAGTTGGTTTCCTTGGCGAGATCATTGTGGATCACGTTGCCCGCGTGCAGGCGGCGCAGCAGCCGGGCGGCGGCGCGGAAATAGCCCGGGTCCCGCGGCTTTGCCAGCTGCATGGGCAAGCCCTCTATCCAGCTGCGTGTGAGACGGCCGGGCTCGATCTGCAGGACTCGCGGGATACCTTCGATGCCATCACCGAGCGCCAGCCGGGCGAGTGCGCGGTGTTCGCGTGCCATGAGACGCAGTGCGAGCCAGCGCGCCCAGGGACGCGCGCCGCGCGCATCGCGCACGACGGTGTCGCCGATGCGGGTGATGGTGCCGAAGATGTCTGATTTGAGCGGGGAGGGGACAGATCCATTTTCCGGGGGACCGGAAAATAATTCAGTCCCCATTATTGCCACTCGCCGCGCAGGCCGGCGACGATGCGCTGCAGGTCTGCGGCGCTGGCGATTTCGCCGTGCACGGGCGCGGTGGCGACGAGTTCGATGCGGGACCAGAAGCGGCGCGGCAACCGGGTCATGGCGGCCTTGCCGTCGCGGCGGCTGAAGAAACTGCCGTACAGGCCGCGCAGCGCCATGGGCACCACCGGCACCGGGCGGCGCTCGAGGATCTTTTCCACGCCGCGCTTGAACTCGTTCATCTCGCCGTCGCGCGTCAGCGTGCCCTCGGGGAAGATGCAGACCACCTCGCCGTCGGCGAGCTCGGCGTCGATCTTGTCGAAGGCGCGGGCGAGCGCGTCGGGATCCTCCCGCGCCGGCGCGATCGGAATGGCGCGCGCGGTGCGGAAGATGAAGCCCAGGATCGGGATGCCGAAGATCTTGTGATCCATGACGAAGCGCACCGGCCGTCGCACGCTGCCGCCGATCACCAGCGCGTCCATGAAACTCACGTGGTTGCAGACGATGAGCACCGGGCCCTTCTCCGGCACGTTCTCGAGCCCGCGCACCTTGATGCGGTACATGATGTTCACGAACACCCACGAGAGGAACCTCATGAGGAATTCGGGCACCAGCGTGTAGATGTAGGTGGCCACGACGGCGTTGAGCACGCCGGCGAGGATGAAGAGCTGCGGGATGGACAGGTGCAGCAGTTCGAACCAGGCGATGGCCAGCAAGGCGGCGATCACCATGAAGCCGGCGTTGAGGATGTTGTTGCAGGCGATGATGCGGGCGCGGTGGCTCTCGGCGCTGCGCGACAGGATGAGGGCATACAGCGGCACGATGAACAGCCCGCCGAACACGCCGATCAGCGTGCAGTCGAGGGCCACGCCCCAGCCGCCGGCGGCGAGGAATTCCGTCCAGCCGATCGGCGCGCCACCCGCGGCCTGCGCGGCAGGATGTTCGAAATACAGGTCCAGCAGGCAGACCGTCATGCCGATCGACCCCAGCGGCACCAGGCCGATCTCCACCTTGTGGCCCGAGAGTTTCTCGCAGGCCAGCGAACCCAGCGCCGTGCCGATGGAGAACGACGCGAGCAACAGCGTGTACACCGTCTTGTCGCCGCCGAGCACGTCGCGGGCGTATGCGGGCAGCTGCGCGAGGATCAGCGCGCCCACCAGCCAGAACCAGGAGATGCCCAGCAAGGAATTCAGGATGGCGCGGCTCTGCGCGGCGAACCGCAGCACATCCCACGTGCTGGTCACCGGGTTGAAATTGACCCGCAGGTTCGGGTCCGTGGCCTCGGCCCGTGGAATGAAACGCGCGCAGACGTAGGTGCCGATGGCCACGACGACCATGGCGACCGCGGCGGCCATGTTGGTGCCACTGCCTCGAGCCGAGGATGCGTCTCCCGCCGGCACCAGCAGTCCGCCGGAAATCGTGCCGATCAGGATGGCGATGAACGTCCCGGCGTCGACCAGCGCATTGCCGCCCACGAGTTCGCTCTGGCGCAGGTGCTGCGGCATCAGCGAATACTTGAGCGGGCCGAAGATGGTTGCGAGCACGCCGAGCAGGAAGATGAGCCCTAACAATGTGGGCACGTGGCCCGAATACAGCGCGGCCGCGGCGGCGAACATCAGGAAGACTTCGGCCAGGCGCGTCTGGCGGATCAGGCGGCTCTTTTCGTACTTGTCCGCGAGCTGCCCGGCCAGGGCGGAAAAAAGAAAGAACGGCAGGATGAACAGTGCCTGTGCGACGTTGGCGACGATGCCTGCCTTGGCAGCGGCAGCGGTCGCGCCATAGGTGATCGAAACTATCAGCGCGTTGCGGAACAGGTTGTCGTTGAAGGCGCCGAAGAATTGCGTGAGGAAGAAGGGCAGGAACCGGCGGACCCTGAGCAGCGCGAACTGCGAGCGCTCGGCGCCCGGGACCTGTTCGGGGAGTTCCATCAAGCTTTGTTGGGCTTGCGCCAGCGTTCGCGGCGCGCGGCGTTGTCGTGCTGGATCACGACCTCGCGGCTCTTGCGCAGCGTCGCGGAATTCGGCGCGATTTCCAACCCGGCGTTCACGTCGGTCATCGCGAGATCGAACATCTTCAGCCCGACGAACACCGCGGCGCGGTTGTTGTAGGTGCGCCAGTTGCTGTTGTCGAGCTCCAGCGCGCGATTGCAGTGTTCGAGCGCTTCCTTCCACTTCTTGAGCGCCGCGTAACCGGCGCAGATGTTGGAATGCCCGGCAGCCTGGTCCTGCGTGCTGCTGGGTTGTTCGAGCCCGGCGAGCGTGAGGCGCACACCTTCCTCGAAACGGCCTGCTTCCAGTGCCTGGGAGCCCTGCGAGAGCAGCGGGTTGGTCGGGCCGAGGATGGTGGCTGACTGGCTTGCCGGCAGGGGATCGGCCGCCGATACCAGCCCCGGGATGAGCAGGGCGCCGGCGAGCAAGGCAAGCCAGGTGGCGAATCGCTGCATGGCCTGTATATAGCGCTGTCGCGGTCAAGTTGCCAGAACGCGTTCACGGCCCGGGTCGAAAAGGCGCTACATTTCGCCACTGCCAGCGGAGATGCCTGATATGCCTCGTTTATTGCCCGTCCTGGTTTTGTTCGCCGCGGTCCTGGCCGGCTGCACTACCTACAAGTTGTGGACCGAGGGCGACAGCAGCCAGGAAGAAGGTGTCGTCCGGCTATCCTACGAGTATCGACGTTACGAAAGTCCGCAGGTGGACGAACGCGCCGGAATCCAGCTCGCACGCCAGCAATGCCGCGACTGGGGCAGGAAGGATGCGGCCCGCAAGGGTGAAGACCGGCAATGCCTCGAAGGGACGGAGAGCGACTGCGCGAAATGGCGCGTCATCCGCGAGTATCGTTGCCTGGATGCACCGGCGCTGTAGTTTGACGGGCTCCGCGTGCGGGACGCGGGTCGTCCGTTATTTCATGTAACGCGATTCGAACGCGGCCAGCGTCTGGCCCTCCTCATCCAGGAGCCGCAGCGTCTCGCCCGAAATCTCCCAGCGGGCCACCTGCGGGAACATCGCGAGGAACTTGCGCTCCAGTTCCACGTCGGGCACGCAGGCCATCATCGTTCCGCCCATCTGCGCGAACCTGATCTTCGGCCCGTCGAGCACGTAGTTGCCCATCATGCGGTTGCAACCCGAGAAGCCGGCCACGCGCTGGTTCTCCGAATGCAACACGACGTGGATTTCCCGGGCGCTCCCGGGCGTGGTGACCACCTGGTCACCGAGCTGCACCAGCTTCCAGTAGGTATTGAGCAATTCGGCGGTGCTGCGCGCGGGGGCGGCGGGGGCCGTCGATGGGACGTCGCCGGCGCAGCCACCGAGAATCAGGACAGCGACGGGCAACAGGTGATGTGCGCGCATGGCAGGTCTCCTTCTCAAAACGCCGGGAGCAGACGGTACTCCGCGGCCACTGCCACGAGAACATACAACGCGAAAAACGAGCCGGCATCGAGGAAGGCTTTCCAGTACACGCCCGGATGCACGTCGATGTGTTCGGGCAACGGAGTCCTGCGCCGGCCCGGCCACCACATGTTGGGCGTGGCGGCGACGTAGGCCTTGAACTCCTCGGGGAATGCGTCGGCCAGGAACTGCTCTTCGCACGATGCCGCGTAGACGACCAGCGCCGAGATGAGCACCACCACGATGCCGCACAGCAGTAAGGATCGCGTCGTCAATCCCAGGCCGATCGCGGCCAGGATGGAACAGGCGTACAGCGGATGCCGGCAGCGTGCATAAGGGCCGTTGGTCACCAGTTCCACGTCCTTGTGGCCCGCGATGAACACCGAGGCCCAGATGCGCCCCAGGCAGGCCAGCACCACGAACACCAGGCCGAGAGCTCCCGACAGGTAATAAGCGGGGGCCGGCATGGAGCCGGGACCTACCACGGCCGTGGCGGCGACGAGCGCGATGTAGATCGCAAATGTGGCGCGCAAACGCGGCGTGCTGGCGGATTCCGTCAACGCAATAAACCCCGGGCTGGACCGGTCAGGAGTATAGGGCGTCGAGATTTCTCCCGGGTTGAGAAGCTTCGCGCCAGACCCCACACTCCCGCACCAACCGACGAATTCCACGGAGTCCACCATGGTCCTCCTTGCCAAGAAATCGACGCTGCCTGCCCAGGCCGAAGCGCTACCCGGCCGCAACTCGCCGCTGCCGATCAGCGGCAGGCATTTCGTCAATGGCAGCAACATCAAGCAACTTGCCGCCAACGGCCTCGAGGAGGCAGTGTTCGGGCTCGGCTGTTTCTGGGGCGCAGAACGCAAGTTCTGGCAGATCCCGGGCGTGGTCACGACCGCGGTGGGATATGCCGGCGGATTCACGCCGAACCCCACCTATGAAGAAGTCTGCAGCGGCGGCACCGGCCACGCGGAAGTGGTGCGCGTCGTCTACGACCCGAAGAAGGTGAGCTACGAGACGCTGCTCAAGGATTTCTGGGAGTCACACGACCCCACCCAGGGCATGCGCCAGGGCAACGACGTGGGCACGCAGTACCGCTCGACTATCTACTACACCACCGATGCACAGAAGAAGGCCGCCGAAGAGAGCCGGCGCCGCTACCAGGAGGCGCTGACCAAGGCGCATCGCGCTTCCATCACCACCGAGATCCGCGACGCGCCGACGTTTTACTACGCCGAGGAATACCACCAGCAGTACCTCGCCAAGAACCCGAACGGCTACTGCGGGCTCGCGGGCTGCGGCGTGACGTATGCATAGCGAATTGCCAGGCGCGGTGCCGGAGATCCCGGTGCGCAACGTGGACGAGGCCGCCGCGTATTACGCGAGCCGCCTGGAATTCGACATCGACTGGGGCGACGAGGCGGGCGGCGGCATCGCCGGGATCTCGAAGGGCGACTGCCGGCTGTTCCTCACCAATCGCCTGTTCCGCGAGCAGCACGGCAATTCGGGGCCGGTGGTGATCTGGCTCAATCTCGCGAGCAATCGCGAAGTGGACGAACTGCATCTCGCCTGGAGCGGCCGTGGCGCACGCATCGTCTCGCCGCCGGAATCGAAGCCCTGGAAACTGCACGAGTTCACCGCCGCGGATCTCGACGGCAACCTGATCCGCGTCTTTCACGACTTCCGCGCGGACCAGTAGTTCGACGCCGACGGACGCGTCGGCCGCAGGCTGCGGTTGATCACCACCGCGACGGCGCACCAGCCGAGCAGCCAGCCGGTCATGCCGCCGATCAGCATTTCGAAGAAGCGCGACTCGATGGGAAACGAGGCGAAGGCCGCGTAACAGGCCAGGGCGGTGACCACCGAAGTGGCGACGATGGCTCCCGCCGCGATGGCCCGCGCACGATCGGTGAGTGAACTGCGCGGCTCGCTGGCGGGCGTCGCGCGCGGGGCGCGATGGCGCAGGTTCCGCGCCCAGGCCGCGAGCGCCAGCAGGCCGAAGACCGAGCTCAGCACCTGCAGGATGAAATACACGCGCACGCGTGAACCGTAGATCCGGAAGACCTCGGCGCGCATGGCCGGGAAGGCATCGGTAATGAAGGTGTGGGCATGCGTGAACGCATCCCAGATCACGTGCGTGATGGCGCCGAGGATCACGGCGATGCCTGCAAGGCCCAGGCCGCGCCACGAGAGGGGATCCGATCGCGGCACGCGCTCGCGCCAGGGACTCGGCAGCAGTTCGATGGTCGGCCGTTCCAGCACCCGCACGAACAGCAGCCACAGCGCCAGGCCCGCCGGCAGGCAAAAGGACACGATGCCGGTGAGGTTGTGCGTCGATCCGCGCGCCAGCCCGACGGGCAGGAAATAGGCGAAGTCCGGCGACATGCTGCCGATCATCAGCGCCGCCAGCGGCAGCCGGGTTTTCTTCAGCGGCAATACCGCAGCGGCATGCGAGATCGTGAAGGGCATGCGGCGATCGTAGCCACGCGGGCGCCGCGATGTTGTGATCAATTGTGGCAGCCGGGCGGCTGTTCTTGCACTCGGAATCGAGAACGGCGGGCCGGCCGGTGATGTGATCGGGCCACCAGCCGCGATGAGGACGCGAAGGTGGCCAGCGATTTCCTGTCCGACGCCCCAGCCATCGATACCGAGATCACCTACCTCGCTCCCGGTTCGTTCATCAACCGGCGTTTCGTCGCGCCGGCGCGCGAGGTGAATACCGGCGAGTACCGGCCGTATCCCGTCGTCATCCGTGATGCGCGTCCGCATCAGGCCGAGTTCACGCTGGCGAGCCATGGCTTCACGCTGAAGCCGCATCGCAGCGCGGTGCGCGATTTCCGTGACAAGGCCGAAGTGAGCGCCGTGTATCCGGACGAAGTGGCGAAGGCGGTGCGCGAATTCACCGGCGCGGACCGAGTGGCCACCATGAGCTGGATGGTGCGCACCTCCGGCGAGCTCGAACCCGACGCGCGCCAGGAAGTGGGTTACAGGCATTCGGGCGGCGTGCAGCCTCCCGCGGCGGAGGCGCATTGCGATGCGTCGCCGGATCGCATCGACGCGATGGCGCTGCGCCTGTACCAGGAACGTTTTCCCGGCGCGCCGCCGTTCCGCAGATTCCTCTACGGCAGTTTCTGGCGCGCGTTCTCGCCGCCGCCGCAGGACTTTCCGCTGGCGCTGTGCGACGGCAACAGCGTGGGCGACGAGGAGGGCGTGCCCAATACCTTGTTCGTCGTCGATCGCATTCCCGAGCGCGAGGAAATGCTGCGTCCGGTCGCCGACGAAGACAAGAAAATCGCCGCGGCGATCTTCCACTACAACCCGGCGCATCGCTGGTGGTACTTCTCGAACATGACGCGCGATGAAGTCCTGCTGGTCACGTTCCACGAGAGCCGACGAGTCCGGCCCTGGCGCGTGCCGCACACGGCGTTCCGCGACACCAGCCGGCCGGAGGCGCGGCCGCGCGAGAGCATCGAGTTCCGGTCGATCGCCTATTTCACGTGAAGCCCGGCACATCCCACGTGCTGGGCACACTCGGATTCAGCGAGCCCATGGGCGCGCGGCCGAAGTTCCATGCCAACGACGTCTCGCGCGACGTGCTCAACGTGGTGCCGCGGTCCGTGGTCATCGAAGACCTGCGCCGGCGCGCGCAGGCACCCGCGCTCGACGCCGAGGGCTTCACGCTGGTGCCGCACGCGAGCCGCGTAGCGGACCTGCGCGACGCGGACGCACGCGAACGCGTGCACGTGGAGGAAATCCGCCGCCTGCTGCTCGAGGTTTCCGGCGCGGACCACGTGGCCGTTACGGGCGCGGGCCTCCTGCGTTTCGGCGAACGCTCGAGCGAATCCGGCGCGCACGACAATTCGCGGCCGGCGCGCTTCGTGCACGTCGACGTCACCGATGACACGGCAGGCGATTTCTATGCACGCCACCGGCCCGACAACGGCCGCGGCCTGCGGCGCGCGGCGCAATACAACGTGTGGCGCGTGCTGACGCCGCCACCGCAGGACGTGCCGCTCGCGGTCTGCGATGCGCGCAGCCTGTCCGCCGAGGATTTCATCGCGGCGGACGCGATGTTCGACCGTGACGGTGACATCGCGTATTCCTTCGATGCCTGGCTGATCCGCCACAATCCGCGCCAGCGCTGGGCGCATTTTTCGAACATGCGCCCCGACGAGGCGCTGGTGTTCAAGACGCACGACACGGATGTTTCCGTGGCGCATTGCGTGCCTCACGGTGCTTTCGACAATCCGGACTGCCCGGCCGATGTGCCGCCGCGGATCAGCCTCGAAATGCGCGGCATCGCGTATTGGTTCGCATAACATGGGGCCGTGAAGAAGACCCTGTACCTGCTTGCCGCCCTGGCGTGCATCGCCGCGGCACCCGCTGCGTTCGCGCAATCGGCCAAGATCCTGTTCCTGGCCGGTCCGCGCGACCACGGCGCGCCGGGCCGGCACGAATACGAACGCGATCTGAAAACGCTGGCCCGGTCGCTGGAGCAGGCCACCAACCTGCGCGGCGTCACCACGCAGCTCATCGTCGGCGCCTTGCCGCGCGACCTCGCGCCGGTGCGCGATGCGGCCGCCATCGTCCTCGATTCGAGCTCGGATCGCGCCGAGAACGAGCTGCATCCGCTGTTCCCGCCGAACCCAGGCACCAACGGGCGCGGCTACGATCCCGAGACCACGGCGTACCTGAAGGCGCTCGATGAGCTCATCCGGCAGAACAGGATCGGCGTGGTCATCCTGCACTACGCCTCGTGGGTGGAGAACTGGCGCGCGCGTGAATACTATTTGAACTGGACCGGCGGACTGTGGGTCCAGATCGCGTCGAAGAACCCGACGGATGAATGGTCGATGACCCTCGAGAACCGCAGGCATCCCATCCTGGACGGCGTGAAGCCGTGGCAATACCGCGACGAGATCTTCTGCCGCTACTTCCTGCCCAGCGACAGGCGGAGGACCCACCTGCTGCTGGCTTCACCGAAGGAAGACAAGGCCGGCATCGGCCCGCAGGTCGCGTCGTGGGCCTACCAGCGCGACGACGGCGGCCGCGGCTTCGTGTTCGGCGGCCTGGATTTCCGCGACAACCTGGCGCGCGACAATTACCGCCGCTTCCTGCTGAACGGCATCGCCTGGGCGGCGCGCCTCGAGATCCCGCGCGGCGGCATCAGTTCGCCGACGCCGGACGTCAGCGACGTGACGCCCCGCAAGGTCAAGTGACCAGCTAACTATCCATGAGAACGAGTTTCGCGGCCGCCCTTGGCCTGTTGTTGTCATCGGTATCACACGCCGGGTCGTGGCCCGACTACGGCGGCACGCCGGACCAGTCGAAGTTCGTGGTGACGAAGGACATCACCAAGAAGAATGTGGCGAAACTGCAGGTCGCGTGGACGTATCCCACCGGAGACGAACGCGCCTACCAGTTCAACCCCATCATCGTCGATGGCGTGATGTACGTGCTCGCCAAGGGCAGCTCGCTGGTGGCCATCGACGTGGTGACGCGCCGGGAACTCTGGATCCACGCCAACCTGCGCGGCATAACCAACCGCGGCATCAACTACTGGCAGAGCCGCGACGGCAGGGACCGGCGCCTGCTGTTCACGCTCGAGGACACGCTGCAGGCCATCGACGCGCGCACCGGGAAGTCGATCACCAGCTTCGGCGAGAATGGCTTCGTCGACCTGCGCGAAGGACTGGGGCGCGATCCCGCGAGCGTGCGGCGCGTGGCGTCCGCCACGCCCGGGCGGATCTTCGAGAACCTGCTGATCCTCGGCAGTTCGCCGGGCGAGGGATATTTCTCGGCGCCGGGACACATCCGCGCCTACGACGTGGTCACGGGCGAGCTCCGCTGGACCTTCCACACCATTCCGCAGCCCGGCGAGTTCGGCTACGACACCTGGCCCAGGGATGCCTGGAAATACGCCGGTGGCGTGAACGTGTGGGGCGAGATCACGCTCGACGTGCAACGCGGCATCGCCTATCTACCCGTGTCGTCGCCCACCTACGACTACTACGGCGCCGACCGCATCGGCATGAACCTGTTCAGCGACTGCCTGCTGGCGCTGGATGTCCGCAGCGGCAGGCGGCTGTGGCATTTCCAGATGGTGCATCACGACCTCTGGGACTACGACCCGACCGCCGCGCCGCAGCTGCTCACCGTGCGCAAGGACGGCAGGCGCATCGACGCCGTCGCGCAGGCCACCAAGCAGGGCTTCGTGTTCGTGTTCGACCGCGTGACCGGCGAGCCCGTGTGGCCCATCGAGGAGCGGCCGGTGCCCAAGAGCGACGTGCCCGGCGAACAGGCCTGGCCGACGCAGCCATTCTCTTCGTTGCCGCCCTCGGCGCGCCAGGTCGTGAAGCCAGACGATCTCACGCCGTATCTCATCAACGAAGCCGAACGCGCGGCCTGGCGCGAGCGCATCTCGAAGGCTCGCACGGGCTTGTTCAATCCGCCGGCGCTGGTCGAGAGCGCGGTGGTGCCGGGCGCGGTCGGTGGCACCAACTGGGGCAACACCGCGTCGAACCCCGGCGCCGGCATGCTCTACCTGCTGAACCAGGATTTCCCGTCGTTCTACAAGCTGCAGATCGAGGACGAGCGGGCCGTGGCGGATCGCCGCGCACGCTTCGGCCCGCCCGATGCAGCCACCGTGCAACGCGGCCAGGCCGTGTACAACGAGTCCTGCGCGATGTGCCATGGCGAGGATCGAGCCGGCACACCCGCGGCGCCGCCGCTGCTGGCCATCGGCAAGCAGATCGGGTTCCCGCAACTCAAGCGCACCATTCTCTATGGCAGCGGCCGCATGCCACCGATCGGCCACGTCAGCGATGACCAGATCGGCGAAATCCTGGCCTTCCTCGGCGGTGGTGCGCGGCCACGGTTCCGCAACGATCCCGCCGCCGCGCCGGTGATGCCGGCCGGGCCCGTGGTCGCATCGGGCGGCGTGCCGCGTCCCGAGGGGCCGGCAAATCCTCCGCCCGCCATCCAGGCCTATCCCGACGGCGTCGACGCCCCGAAGCAGCGCTACTTCACCGACTACGGCCTCGGGTATCCCTATCTACTCGCGCCGCCCTGGTCGACCATCATGGCCTACGACCTCAATACCGGCACCGTCAAGTGGAAGAAGCCGCTGGGCCAGGACCGCGACGTGGCGCAGGAGGGCGGCAAGGGCACCGGCGTGCCGCGTGGCTCGCAGCGCCAGGGCATGATCGTGACGTCGACCGGCATCGTGTTCTCCACCGGCCGCGACGGCGTGTTGTACGCCTTCGATGCCGACACGGGTGACGTGTTGTGGTCGGCCGAACTGCCCACGGGCACCGAGGGCCTGCTGGCGGCCTACCAGTTGAAGGGCAGGACCCACCTCGTGGTGAATGCCACCACGCCGCGTACCTGGGGACTCAACTCGCGCGAAGGCGGCATCGGCTCGCCGGAGCCGCTCGGCAAGGGCGGCTACGTGGTGTTCGCCCTGCCGGAGCGGAAGTGAGGCCGGCTATCCGGCGCGGGTGAAATCCGCGACCCAGTTGGTTTCCCAGTTCTTTCCGCCGTCGACCGATGCCGCCTGCTCCCAATGCGGCGAGCCGGAGTCGATGCGGCTCCATTGCGAGCGCACCTTGATGGGCCGCCCGGCGAGTTGGTCGTCACCCAGCAGCGTCCCCGTACCGTCGGCGAACTTTCCGCGCAGCGGCGGGCCGATGTCCGCGGGGCTGCGGCCATCGAGCCACCAGCTCAGCCATTCGCCGCGTTCGACGTTGAAGGCGCGCAGGCTCATTCCTCGAAACGGCGCCGGACCCTCGAATGTGTTGTCGCCGAAGTTGCCGCGGCCGCCCAGCACTGGCCAGTTCACGAGCGTGCTGTCGAATTCATCCCACTGCGAGCTGCCGACGAGGCGCTGTCGCAGGCGCCGATTGCGCACCTTCCAGGTTCCGGCGAGAAAATCCCAGTCACGCGCTTGCGCTGGATCCCCTTCCAGGCGCGGCAGGGGCTTCGCGATCGGGGCCGTGCGCGTGAAGTAGTTGCGCCAGTTGATTTCCCAGGTCTTGCCGCCGTCGGTGGAAAAGGCCTGGTCCCAGTGCGGCCGCTTGCCAAGGACCTCGTGCCAGCGAAAGCGCACGGTGACCGGCGTTCCCTTGTACACGTCCGTGCCGATGAACTCGCCTTCGTCACCGTGGAATCCGCCGCGCACGGGCGGGTCGATGTGTTCGGGATTGCGGCCGTCCAGCCACCAGATGGCCCAATGACTCGTGGCGGGGTCGAAGGCGCGTACGCTCAGTCCACGATAATCGCCGGCGGGCAGCGCGAGCGAATTGTCGTCGACATTGCCCAGGCCGCCGAGGGTCTGCCAGAACGCGCTCTTGCCGGAAAATTCCTGCCACTCGGTGGAACCGACCAGGCGGTCCTTCAGGCGCACGTGCCAGACATCCCAGTTGCCGAGCAACCACGCCCAGTCCCGTTCATGGGACGCCGATGCGGCGCCGGCCAGCACGGAAGCCGGCACTGCGGCCGCGCCCATCAGTGCGAGACACTCGCGGCGCGTCAGGATCAGGTGACTCATGAAAACTCCGTCCACGAAAAACGATGTGGAATCTTGTGGCGAGCGTCGTGCGGTTGACCACGCAAAGATGCGGCCTATAGCCTAAGGCAGACTTATGGTCGCCGATGCCCGCTTTCCCTCGCTCACGTCGATCCGCGCCTTCGAATCCGCGGCGCGGCTCGGCAGCTTTGCGCAGGCCGCCAGAGAACTCGGCACCACGGCTGCGTCGGTCAGTTACCACGTGCGCCAGCTCGAGCGGCAGATAGGCGTGCCGCTGTTCCTGCGGCATCCGCACCGCGTCGATCTCACCGAATCCGGCCGGACAATCGCGCAAGAGGCGGTCAGCGCCTTCGCTGCGCTGCGGGCGAGCTTCATCCGCGCGGTGAATCTCGACCAGTCGCGCTTGTCGCTCACCACGCTGCCCACCATCGGCACGAGCTGGCTGACGCCGCGACTGGGACGATTCCGGGCCAGGCATCCCGAGATCCACATCGATCTCGAGCTGTCGGCGGAATCGCAGGACCTCACCGCGGGGCGTTTCGACGCGGCGATCCGCAACGGCCACGGGCGCTGGCCCGGCCTGCGGACCGTCAAACTACTGCCCAGTGTCTTCATGCCGCTGTGTTCGCCGAAGCTGAAGCGCGCCGCGGCGGCGCTGGCCGATCCGCGCCGCACGCCGGAGGTGCCGTTGGTCGGGCGCGCGGACTGGTGGGCGCTGTGGTTCCGCGCGCTGGGAATGAAGGACGTGTCGCTGCGTGGCCGCATTCGCGCGCACCTGTCGGCGGAGTATCTCGATGCCACCGAGGCCATCGCCGGCAATGGCATCGCCATCGGCTCGCCCATCCTGTTCCGCGACGAAATCGACACGGGGCGGCTGGTGCCCGCGCATGATCTGGTCGTCGGCGACGGCCGCGCTTTCTGGTTCACGTATCCCGTGGCCCGGCAGGACAGCCGCAAGGTCCTGGTGTTCCGCGACTGGTTGCGCGAGGAGGCCGAGAGTGAATCGGCGCGCGCCCGCGCCTGGATCCGCGCGGCCAGGATTGCCGATGCCGCGGAGCTGAACACGGTCAATCGCCTGGTGCAGTCCGAAGGCCTGGTCGCGGGTTGAGTCGCGATCAGGGATTCAGCAGAGGCCCCGGGTTCCGATACGCCCGTTCCAGGGTTTCCTTCGCCACCGCAAGGCCGGCGTCCATCATCTGGCCGACCTGCTCTCCGAGGTCGTGAGGCAGCAGGTCCGCCGTCCACACGAAGCGCGAGCCGCCGTTGATGTCCGGTTCCACCCAGGCGGTGCCGTTGTAGTGCTCGAAGGGCGGATCGAGGACGGCCCAGCAGACGCGGCGCCGCGACTCGTCGACGTCCACGATGTGCTCCCGCGCGACCATGCCGTTGCCGAAAGTCACGACGCGCGCACCATCTTCCATGCGCGTGTCGGTCACGAATCCCGGCACCAGCCGCTTGTGCAGGGCGCCCACGTCCCGCAGCGCATCCCAGACGCGCGCCGGTGGCACGTTGATGTGAATTTCCTTTCGCAAGCTAGTCATGACGTCCCAGCATGGGAGTTCGACGAGCGCGGTTGAGTCAGAGGGTTTCCCACGGCACTGCCCGAATACGCCGGGGCGAGGGCATACTGCGCCGGCACGTCCCGCAAACGGGGCGCATCGGTGTAGAAAGCCGCATCCCAAGGGGAGAGTTCGCATGCAACGTCGTCAATTGCTCAAGCTCGCCGGCGCCGCGCTGCTGGCCGGCAAC
This sequence comes from Steroidobacteraceae bacterium, assembly GCA_036274075.1. Taxonomy (GTDB): domain Bacteria; phylum Pseudomonadota; class Gammaproteobacteria; order Steroidobacterales; family Steroidobacteraceae; genus CADEED01. Next base: position 27,274 of record DASUGK010000178.1, read on the forward strand.
CTGGGTTACGCGAAGGCGAGGAGCCAGCGCGTGCTCATCCTCGGCGGCACCGGCTTCATCGGCCCGCACTTCGTCGACGCGCTGAACGCCGGCGGTCACAGGATCACGCTGTTCAACCGAGGCAAGCGCGACCACGAGGCCAAGCCGGGCGTCGAGCAGTTGCTCGGCGATCGCGACAACGATCTCAAGTCGCTCGAGGGCCGCGACTGGGACGTGGTCATCGACAACTCGGGTTACACGCCCAACCAGGTGAAGTTGTCGACCGAACTGCTCCGTTCGCATTCCAAGCACTACATCTTCATCTCGAGCATCGCGGCCTATGGCGATTTCAACAATCCGCCCATCGGCGAGGATCATGCGCTCGCGCCCATCGGCGACATGCCCACCGACAAGCTCACGGGCGAGAACTACGGCGCGCTGAAGGTGCTGTGCGAAGCCGTGGTCGAGAAGGCCTACGGCAAGAGCGCCAACATCATCCGGCCCACCTACATCTGCGGTCCCGGCGATTACACGGACCGCTTCACCTACTGGCCGTTCCGCGTGTCCAAGGGCGGGGAGATGATCGCGCCCGGCACGCCGGACGATCCCATCCAGTTCATCGACGTACGCGACCTCGCGGATTTCGTGCGCGTGTGCGCGGAGCGCCGCGTCGCGGGCAGGTACAACCTCACCGTGCCACCGCGCTGGTGCACCATGGGCAAACTACTGGACGAGAGCAAGCGCGTCACCGGCGCCGACACGAAGATCACCTGGGCCAGCCCCGAGTTCCTGCTGGCGCACAAGGCCATCGACACCGATGGTTGGGCCAGCAAGGAGATTCCCATCTGGTCACCGCCGTCCGGAGCGCAGCCGGGCTCTGCGCTGGTGAGCCCGGAGCGCGCCGTGGCCAAGGGACTGAGGTTCCGCACGCTCGAGACTACGATCCGCGACACGCTGGCGTGGCAGATGTCCCGTCCCGCGGAGAAGCAGACCCTGCGCGCCGGCCTCACGCCGGAACGCGAGGCGGAGCTGCTCGCGGCGCTGAAGGCCTGAGTGGGCGACACGGAGCGCACCGCCATCCCTGGCGGTGCACGCTCCGTTCCCGGTCGTCAGAACCTGGCCATGAACGACAGGCCGTACAGCGCCGTGCCCTCGTTCGGCTGGCAGGCGTTGGTCCAGGTGAAGCCGTCGAGGTCGCCGAGCACGAAGCAGGTTTTCTCCGAAGTGAGGTTTTCGCCCCACGCGGTCAGCGAGTAGCGGCCTTCGGCGCCGAACTGGTAGGCGATGGAGGCGTCGACGAACGTCGTCGAGCTGACCAGCGTGTTCGCGCGTTCGTTCATCGTGCCCCATTGTTCATCGGCATAGCGCGCGTTCGCCGCCAGCGTCAGGCGGTTCTCGCCGAACTTGATGGCCTTGCTGAAGCCCCCGTTGAAAGTCCATTCCGGCGCCTGCTGCAGCGGCGAGCCGACGGTCGCGGCGTCCGGTCCCAGCGTGCCGACGTCGGTGACTTCGGTGTCGAGGTGCGCCGCGTACAGGCGCAACAGCCAGTCGCCGCCCGGCGCGAGCTGCCACTCGAGCTCCTGGCCGACGATCCGCGACTCGGGCAGGTTGAGGAAGGCGGGCCCGATGCCCGGGATGGTGGCGAAGGTCTGCAGGTCTTCCCAGTCGTAGTAGAAGGCCGCGACATTCAACTTCATGCGCCGATCGAGCAGCTCGCTCTTCAGCCCGATCTCGTACGCGGTGAGTTCCTCGGGCGCCACCGGCAAATCGCCGGTGCCGAGCAGCACGGCCTGGGCACGCACGTCGAAAGCCCCGGCCTTGAAGCCGGTGGAGTAGCTCGCGTACGCCATCGACGTGTCGTTGAAGTGGAAGTCGAAGCCGAGCTTGCCGCCGGTCTTGCTGTAATCCTGTTCGACCTGCTTCCACGGACCGGAACAGGGCACCACGCCGGGGGCGCACAGCGTGGGGAAATCATCCTGGTGCGCGAGCACGAAGTCACGCGTGTATACGAAATCCTCCGGCAGCCTCGTGCCGGTGTTGAGGCCCGTGTCCGTGTCGAACATCGCGATCACGGTGGTGTCGCCGGTCTTGTCGTCATTGGTGTAACGCAGGCCGAGGCTCATGTTGAAGCGGTCGGTGAACGCCACGTCGACCTGCCCATAGGCCGAATACACGTCGACCTTCTGGTTGAGGATGGAGGTGGGCACGACGGAGAGCGTCGGCGGGCCGACCGCGTTGTTGCGAGCCGTAGTTGAGAAGTGGTCGTTCTCGTGCGAGTAGAACAGGCCTCCGATCCACTTCACCTTGCCGTCGCCGTTGGACGAGAGCCGCAGCTCCTGCGACAACACCTGGTAGTCGCCCTGCTGCTGCGCCTGGAACTGGATGTACGGCAGCCCGCCGGATTCGTCGGCGAGCAACTGCTCGACACTGTCGTATCCCGTCAGGCTCGAGAACGTGACGGCGCCGAAATCATGTTCGAACCGCAACAGTGCGCCGTTGAGTTCCACCATCGCCTTGTTCCCCGCCGAATCGTGCGCGTCGCGCCATCCCGGCAGCGACGGGTTGAACAGCGTGTTCGCCTTGTCGCGCGCGAAGCAGTCCGTGACGCCTTCGAACTGCGACTGGCCGTCGTCGTTCAGCGGGCAGATCGTGGTGTTGTCGGCGAGAAAACGGCCCGTGGCCTTGCGCGGGATGCGTTTTGGATCGCTCTTGCCGTAGTGTAGCGACAGCCACGCGCTCGTGTCCTCCGAGGGCACCCAGGCGAGGCCGAGCCGCGCCGACTTGCGATCGGTGCTGCCGATCTTCTCACCGGATTCCACGTCGGTGAACACGCCGTCGCGATTCTGGATCTGCGCCGCTATCCGCACCGCGAACTGCTCGCCGAGCGCGAAGCCGACCGCACCTTCGCCATCGAGCTTGCCGAAGTTGCCGGCATTGAGATTGACGTAACCGTTGGTTCCGTCCTCGGGATCGGGCCGGCGCGTGATGAAGTTGACCGCGCCGCCGGTGGTGTTGCGGCCGAACAGCGTGTTCTGCGGGCCGCGCAGCACTTCGATGCGCTCCATGTCGAACAGGCCGAGCTGGCTGGTGAAGGGCGTCACCTGCGACACTTCGTCGAAGTACAGGCCCACGGCCTGCTGCGCCGTGAGATGGAAGTTGTTGGTGCCCACGCCGCGGATCGCGAAGCCGGAATTGACGGCCGACGCCGTCTTGAGGCTCAGGTTCGGCAACATCTTGACCAGGTCGTCCGGCCCGGTGATGCGCTCGGCGAGGAGGGCGTCGCGGCCCAGCGCGTCGATGGCGATGGGCACGTCCTGGATGTTCTCTTCGCGCTTCTGCGCCGTGACCAGCACTTCCTCGAGCGTGGCCGTTTCCTCGGTCTGCGCCTGCGCCGGCGCGCCGACCGCGACCGCGATCGAACCACACACGATGGCCAGGGCCTGCGGGTACTTTGGTGTCGTCATTCGAAACTCCCCCTTCTAATAACGATCGGCGGTGCCGGTGTGCACGTCGTAGCTGTGCGCGTCCGCGGGATACGGGAGCATCTGCGCGCTCCAGGCTGCGTACAGGCGCTTGAGCCGTGATAGTTCGTCCGGAAAAACTTCGGCGAGCTCGGCGCGCTCGCGCGGGTCGGCGGCGATGTCGAACAGGTGTTCGCGGCCGCCCAGTTTCAGGTACTTCCACTTGCCGTCGCGCACCGCGGCCTGGTCGTTGCCGCGGTAGCGCCAGTACAGGGTGCGTGGCTGTGCCTGCGCGGCGCCGGTGAGCACCGGCAACAGGTTGAGGCCGTCGCTCGGGTAGTCTGGATCCGGGGTGCCGCCGGCGGCGGCCAGCAGCGTGGGCAACCAGTCGGTGGTGGCCGCCAACTGCGCGGTGCGCAGTCCCGCCGCGATGTGCCCGGGCCAGCGCACCAGCACGGGCACGCGGATGCCGCCCTCGAGCAACTCACCCTTCATGCCGGTGAGCGGCCAGACATCCGAAAAGCGTTCACCACCGTTGTCGCTGGTGAAGACTACGAGGGTCTCCTCGGCCTGGCGGAGTTCCTGCAGCGCATCCAGCACGCGGCCCACGTTGCGATCCAGGCTCTCGAGCATTTCACGGTAAGTCGCCACCGAGCCGCCGTCGCGATGCACCGCGCTCTTGATCGCAGCCGACTTGTCGCGGTCGCCCGGGCCTTGCCAGGGCCAGTGCACGGCATTGAAGTGCAGGCTCACGAACACCGGTTTCGAGTTGCGCGCGCTCCACTGCAGCTCTTCGATCGCCTTGTCGGCGAGCAGGTCGGTGAGGTAGCCGTGGTCGGTGAGGATGCGTTCGCCGTCGATGAGGGGACTGGGATCGTCCTTGCCGTGGCCGAAGTAGAACGAGTAACCGCCGTACATCCCGAAGAAGCGGTCGTAGCCGCTCTTGAGCGGCCCGAAGGAGGGCGGCTTGCCGAGATGCCACTTGCCGATCAGCGACGTGCGGTAGCCGGCCTTGCGCAGCAGCGATGGAAGCGTCGGGATGTTGGTCGGCAGGCCGATCTTGTCCTCGTGAACGAATGCCAGCGGTTCATCGAGGCCGATGCGCAGGCGGCCGGGCTCGCGGCCGGTGATGAGCGCCACGCGCGTCGGCGAACAGACCGAGGAGCTGGCGTAGGCGTCGGTGAACAGCGCACCGTCGCGCGCCAGCGAATCGATGCGCGGCGTCGAGAACTGGCGCCCGTAACAGCTCAGGTCGGCGTAGCCCAGGTCGTCGGCGAGCAGGAAGACGATGTTGGGTTGCGCGGGGCGCGCCGCGGCGCGTGTGCGCCGCGCCGCCATCCCGAGCCCCAGCGAGCCGGCCAGGGAGCCGGCGAGCAGCTGGCGGCGCGAGATGGCGTCGCGTCCGCTGCTGGCCGGTGGCTGCGCGCGCTGGCTCGGCTGCATCGAATCCCCCTACCATGGCGCACCGGGTTGCAGCCCGGCCGCCGATGGTTTTATATGAATTGGTATTCACAAAAATATGAACACGCATTCACCTTATGAGTCAAGAGACTCCTGAAGCCGGGCCGCGTTTCAGCCTGCCGGTCAAGCAGACCCGCGCCCGCAAGACGCGCGACAAGCTGCTGGCGGCCGGCTTCAAGTTGTTGCGCCGCAAGCATTTCGACGAACTCTCGGTGGCCGACATCGCGCGCACCGCCGGCTGCGCCGTGGGTTCGTTCTACCTGCGCTTCGTGGACAAGGATCAGTACTTCCTGGCCATCGCCGAGATGCGCCGCGAGCAGAGCCGCGGGATGCTGGGCACCTGGTACGACGGCGTCACGCGCGAGGACCTGGTCGCCCACGCCGTGGCGCGCGAGCTCGAATTCGTGCTCGAGCATCCGAACTTCTGGCGCGCGGCGCTGCGCAAGGGCGCCACCGACCCGACGTTCTGGCAGGAATTCCGCGAGCTGGGCCGCGAGTCGGTCGCCCGTTTCCTCGAGTGCTACGCCAGGCTGCTCGGCCGCGCCCTCGGCGAGGACGAGATCGAGCGCGTGCGTTTCGCGTTCCAGATGGTCCGCGGCACGCTCAACAACACGCTCATGAACCAGCCGGGCCCGTTCCAGCTCGAAGACGCCGCGTTCCGCAGCCAGATGGAGCGCGCCTTCCAGCTCGTGGCGGGCATCGACTTGCCGGGATCCCGGAAGTAGCCGACAGGAAGACACGCGGTTCGCGATCGCCGGCAGCCTGCGCCACTGATGGGGAGGCACTGCAGGAGAGCGGGCAGGCGGGGGTTGCCCGACCCGCAGGCTCCTGCAGCACGATCCCTGGCGGCGTATGGCCAACACGCCGCCCGGGATCATGGGCCGCACGACGTAGTTAGGTCCCGTGGTCGTGTGCCGCCGCGACTTCGATATGAATCGCGATTCGCATTCTGCTCCCGCGTCGTGGCCGCGTAAACCGCGGTTTGCCCGCAACGCCGCAGGTGGCGGTCGTTGCGTGCAGCAAAATCTGCGTCGTTCGTCGGATCGACCCGGATGCGCGCCGGACCGAATGCAATGCCGCGCCGAACGGTGGTCAAATGGCGGCATGCGGCAAAACCGGCGTCAATTCCTCCAGGTCACGGCGCTCGGAAGCGGCGCGCTGCTGGTGGATATTTCGCTCGGATCGCTGGCCCGGGCCGCCGCCGGCGGTGCCGCGGCCAGCCAGCCCGTGTCGCTGGGCGCGTTCGTGCGCATCGATCCGGACAACTCCATCGTCATCGGCGCGCGCGGCTGCGAAATCGGGCAGGGCGTGCGCACCTCGCTGCCCATGCTGATCGCCGAGGAGCTCGAGGTCCGCTGGGACCAGGTGCGCGTCGAACAGCTTCCGTACGGCATCAAGCAGGGTGACAAGCCGGGCATGTTCGCCCCGCGGTTCGGCCCGCAGGGTGCCGGCGGCAGCACCAGCATTTCCGACGGCTGGGAGGAGCTGCGGCAGGCCGGGGCGCAGATCCGCGAGCTGCTCATCGCGGCGGCCGCGCAGCAGTGGAACGTGCCCGCGGGTAGTTTGACGGCCCGCGACGCCGAGGTGCGGCATCCCGATGGCCGCCGCGTAGGCTATGGCGCGCTGGCCGCGGTGGCCGCGGTCCTGCCGCTGCCCGCCGGCCCTTTCAAGCTCAGGGATCCGAAGGACTTCCGCATCATCGGCAAGCCCACGAAGGTGGCCGACTGCGCCGAGATCGTCAGCGGCCGCGCGCGTTACGGAATAGACGCCTCGATGCCCGGCATGTTGTACGCCGTCATCGCGCGCTGCCCATTCTTCGACGGCCGGCTCAAGTCCGTGGACGATTCCGCCGCGCGCAAGGTGCGCGGGGTGCAGGCCATCGTGCCCATCACGCCTCCGGCGGCCGGCCACCTGACACGCAACCTCGCGGCCGGCGTCGCCGTCGTGGCGAGCAACACCTGGGCCGCCATCCAGGGGCGCAAGGCGTTGAAGCTGGAATGGTCGCCGGGCGAGTGGGGCGACGATTCGACCCGAGCGCTCGAGCAGCGCGCTCTCGCAGCGGTGGCAGGCGACAAGGACATCCGTACCGGCCGCAGCGACGGCGACATGGCCGCGGCCTGGGCCGGCGCCGCGCGGCGTGTCGAAGCCGACTACCAGGTGCCGTTCCTCGCGCATGCCACCATGGAGCCGCCCGGCGCGACGCTGTCCATCGCCGGCGGACGCGCAAAGCTCATCGCATCGCTGCAGAGCCCCGGCGGCGCGTCGCGCATGATCGCCGGCATGACCGGCATCTCGCGGCTCGACATCGATATCGAGCTGCCGCGGGCCGGCGGCGGATTCGGCCGCCGGCTCGAGAACGACTTCGTCGCCGAGGTGGTGATGATCGCGCAGGCCGTCGGCAAGCCGGTGAAACTGCTGTGGACGCGCGACGACGACCTGCAGAACGATTTCTTCCGCCCCTTCGGGCTGCATCGCTTGCGCGCGGCGCTGGATGCGCAGGGCAAGGTCACGGGCTGGTCGCACCGCGTGGCCGCCACCTCGCGCAAGTGGCGCGCCGACCGCGACGACGATCCCGACTGGGTGGGAACGCTCGACATCGACGGTTTCCCGGCCGCCTGCGTGCCTAACTACCTCGCCGAGTTCGTGGACGTGCCCTTCGGCCTGGCGCGCGGCTGGTGGCGCGCGCCGCTGCACACCTTCACCGCCTTCGCGATTCAGAGTTTCGTGGACGAGGTGGCGGTGGCGGCCGGGCGCGATCCGCTCGAGCTGCGGCTGGAACTGCTGGGCGCGCCGCGCGACCTCGAGTACCGCGAACACGGCGGCCCGGTGTTGAGCACCGGGAGGCTCGCGGCGGTGCTGCGCGAGGCCGCGCGGCGCATCGACTACGGGCGCAAGCAGCCGAAGGGGCGGGGTATCGGGCTGGCCGCGCATTTCACCTTTGGCGGGTACACGGCGCATGCCATCGAGGTGGCCGCGCAGTCCCGGGGCTGGCGCATCGAACGTTGCGTGTGCGTGACGGACGTGGGGCAGGTCGTGAACCCGGCCGGCGTGCACGCGCAACTCGAGGGCGGCACGGTGGATGGCATCTCCACGGCGCTGGGCCTCGAGATCACGGTCGAGAACGGCCGCATCCAGCAATCGAACTTCGACGGTTATCCGCTGTTGCGCATGGCGGACTCACCCAGGGTCGAAACGCACATCCTCCCCTCGGCGTTGACACCCTGCGGCGCCGGCGAGATGGGAATTCCGGGCGCGGCGCCGGCGCTGGCGAACGCCATCCATGCCGCCACCGGGCAACGGCTGCGCCGGCTTCCGCTGCGGCGAAGCTAGAAGACCAGCCGAAAGTTCAGCCTGCGTTAAGAACGACGGGCGCAACCTGTCATCACGGATGAGAGGTTGCGCCATGAAACACGTCGGTCCCGCGCTCAGGATTCTTGGTTGTTCACTGCTGTTCGCGGGGCTCGGCGCCTGCGCGACCGCTGAAAAATGGTCGCCCGCCGGCGGCAACCGCGGCGCCGGCGTGGTCCGCCTCTCCTACGATTACCCGGAGTTCCACCAGCCCGAGATGAGCGAGGCCGAGGCCCAGAAGCTCGCCCTCAGCCGGTGCAATGCCTGGGGTTACCGGCATGCCGAACCCATCGAAGGACAAATCCGTCAGTGCTCCAACATGGATGACGGCAATTGCAATCTCTGGACGGTGACGCGCGAATTCCAGTGCAAGGGCGGCGATGGCGCCTCGGTCGCGAGCCGGCTTTCACGCTGAAAATCAACCGGTTCCTTAGGCGCCGCAGATGCACACGTGTAAGCTCTGCGGCCCATGTCCATTCTCGATCGCATCCTCGGCCGCACGCCGGCCGAAGGTCCCCAGATTCGTGCCCCGGGCAAGGCCGTTCCGGTCACGACCCCGGTCACGGACATGCCTGCGACTGCGGTTTCTCCTGCCGTTCCCCCCGCGGCGGACGGCGCCGACGGCGTGGTGCGGGTCTATGACCAGTTCGGCCGCCCGGTCACCATCGGCCGCGAGGCCTGGCGGCGCGACGTGCTGCTGCCGAACCTGGCCGCGAATCGTGACAACCCGGATGCGCTCTACGATCTCATCGTCAGCGCGCTGAACGACGACTTCGCGGCGGACGTGCTCGATTCCGCGCGCTGGCTGGCCAACACCGACCACGACCCGCAGCGCGCCGCCACGGTGCTCGGCGTGGTGCTGTTGCAGATCAAGGACTACGCGGCGGCGCGCGGCGTGCTCGAGGCCGCCATCACCCGCCACGGCGAGAGCTCCTATCTACTGGCCAACCTGGCGCGCGCCTGGGCGGCGCTGGGTGACGATGCGCGCGCCGACGGGCTGATCTGGCGCGCGCTCGAGCTCGATCCCAACGAGGCGACCACGCTCAACTGGCTGGTGGCGCGGCTGCTCGCCAGGGGCGGGCAAACGGCAGTGACCGCGGCCTACACGCGCGCCGCGGGATTCCCGGGCAGCTGGCGCTCACAGCTGTGGCTGGCGCGCGAGGCGCTGGCGCGCGGCGACGTGGTCGGCGCGACGGCGCTGTACGAGGAGGCGCTCGGGCGCGCCCAGCCGGTTCCCGCCGACCTGCTCATGCAGCTCAGCGGTGACCTTGGCAACCGCGGCCACACGGAGCTGCTGGTGCGGCTCACGCAGCCGCGGTTCGACCTGGCGGCCCATGGATTGACCGTGGGCAACAATCTGCTGCGCGCCTACCTGGACCTCGGCCGGCTGGCGGAAGCGCGCGCATTGCTCGAGCAGTTGTACTCCCTGCAGCGGCCCGACTGGCGCGACCAGCTCAATGCCTGGGAACGGCAGCTCGACGATGCGCAGAAGCGTTACGGCGAAGTCACCGCGCCACTCGACATCGTGCTGATGCGACTCGAACAGCCGGTGTGGGCACGCGGCGTGCTCGGCTTCGACTCGGTGTTGCCGGTGAAGGGCGCGGCCGCGCCGCGCATCCACTTCATCTGCGGCAGCGGGGAAGCGCACGAGGATCCGGGCAGCAAGGTGATCTCGCAGCCCACCAACGACCTCGGCCGGCTGGCGCGCGCCTTGCCCATGTTCCTCGCCGAGGAAATGTATCTGCGAACCAACGCGCGCACCGCGTTCCTGCTGCCGTGGCTCAAGCAGGGCGGGTTCGTCCTGTCGGCGCGGCCGTGGACGCGCGCCTTCCTGCCGCCCGACCACACTCCGCCGGACCTGTTCGTGTTCCTGCACGTGGATGCGCGCGAGTCGCCGTGGCTGCTCAGGGTGAGCATCGAAAACGCGCAGCGGAACACCTCGCCGGTGATATTCGAGCAGGCCTTCTCGCTCGAAACCGCCGGACGCGACCTCGTCCCGCTGCTCAATGATCTCCTGCCGCGGCTCACCATCCTGCTGGCGCTGCGGCGCGAAGACAGCGAGCCGGCGCTGGGCATGCCGCCTCCGGAATTGCTGCCGGGTTACCTGGCGGGGCTCGAGCAGGCGCTGGCCGTCGGGCTGGCAGCGCGCCAGCAGGGCGGCGCCGATTTCCTCCACCAGGAACGTTCGATCTTCGACCACCTGTTCGACGTCGCGCTGCGCGGCGCGGAGTTGCTGCGCCCGCGGCTGCTGCTGATCAACGCACTCGAGAACCAGGCGCGCCGCCGGCCCGACATCGTGCGCGAATACCTGGACAAGCTTGCCCTGCTGCAGCAGCACCATTCGCTGCCGCCCGGCACGGGCAGCGCGCTGGTCGACAAGGGCGTCATCATTGTGCGCGAAAAGGCGCTGACGTGAGGCGGCTGACCGGCTGGTTCGCCGGCCTGCTGTTCGCGGCCGGCGCCTTCGCCCAGGACGCCGTCGACGCCAAACTACTGGCGGACATCGGCCGCATCCGTGCCGTCGACAACCACATGCACGGCGACCCGGTGGACGCGGCGCGCGCCGCGCGCTGGAAGGAAGACAACCCGCTCGGCACGCCGCGTTATCCAGACGTCGTCGGCCTGCAGCGCACCAACCCGGAGTGGCGATCGGCGTGGTTCGCGCTCTACGGCTACAACTATCCAGATGCGGATCTGCCGCACCTCAAGGGCCTGCTGGCCACCAAGCGCGAGACGCTGGCGCGCGCCGGCGCCAACTGGCCGGGCATCGTGCTCAACGCCGCGGGCGTCGACATCGCGTTGTTGAACACGGTCAAACCCGGCGCCGGCCAGACCAGCGGGCGATTCCGCTGGGTACCGTACGCGGATCCGCTGCTGCGTCCCTTCGCGGGCGATACCAGCTGGCTCGCCTACTCGGGCGGCGAGTTGTCGATCAATACGCTGTTGCGGGACGTGGGCTTCAGCCGTCCGCCGCCCACGCTCGTCGAGTACCGCGTCAATATCGTCAACGCGACGCTTGCGCGCTGGAAGAAGGGTGGCGCGGTGGCGGTCAAGTTCCTGAGCGCTTATGCGCGGCCCATCGACTTCGAGGTGGTCGACGAAGCCGCGGCGACGCCGGTGTACCTCAAGGCGCTCAAGGGCGAAGTGCCGGAGCCGGGCGAACAGAAGCTGCTCGAGGATTACCTGTTCGGCGCGATCGCGGCCGCTGCCGGGGCGAATCAACTCGTGGTGCAGGTTCACACCGGCAACGGCGATGGTCCCTGGTTCAACAATGGCAATGCCAACCCGGTGCTGCTCGAGAACGCCATCAATTCGCGGCCCTTGCGCCGGACCAGCTTCGTGCTCTTGCATGGCGGGTGGCCCTACCATGCGCTGGCGCAGGCCATGACGGACAAGCCGAACACCTACGTCGATTTCTCCGCGCAGACCTTTCTTCTCGGCACGCACGAGCTCGCGGGCGTGCTGCGCGACTGGCTGAGCTGGCATCCCGAGAAGGTGCTGTTCGGCACCGACGCGTATTCGGACGTCGATTCACCGCTCACCGACTGGGAAGAGAAGCAAGTCCTGTTGACCGGCAAGGCGCGCCGCGCACTGGCGGTCGCGCTGACGGCCATGGTGCAGAACAACGAAATCACCCGTGAGCGCGCGCTCGAGATCGCGCGGCTGGTGCTGCGCGACAACGCGATGAAGCTCTACGGGCTCGCGGCGCCAGCGGCGCCGGCAGCGCAGTGAACCCGCTGCACGAACGCATCCGCCGGCTGCCCGCCGGCGTCGAATTTCTCGTCGTGGTGAGCTGGGCCTTCGGGCTGCCGGTGTTCTCCTCGATCATGTCGCTCGGCACCGGCGGGGAAAGCGGCGGCGCGACCGGCGGAGCGCTGGTCTTCAACAATGCCGCGCTGGTGAACATCCTGGTGTTCGAGCTCGTCCAGTCGGTGTTCCTCGTGTGGTTCCTGCACGTGCGGGGCTGGACGCTGGAGAAGGTGGGTCTGTCGATCTCATGGCGCGGGACGGGCATGGGATGGCTGCTGCTGGTGGGCACCTACGTGCTGGCCATGGGGGCGCAGGCGCTTGCGCACCAGCTGATGCCGGCGGAGATGCAGGCCGCGGGGCGCATGTATCCGACCGCCGATCCGAAGGTGAGCATGGAACTGGTGTTCATCGTGTCGACGGTGAACGGCATCTTCGAGGAGCTGTTCGTCGCCGGCTATGTCATCACCGCGCTGCGCGAAGTGCGCGGCGTGTGGACCGCGATCAACGTGAGCACGGTGCTGCGTCTGCTCTACCACCTGTACCAGGGGCCGATCGGCGTCATCACCATCATCCCGATGGGGCTGCTCTACGGGTGGGTCTACGCGCGCACGCGGCTGCTGTGGCCGCTGATCTTCGCCCACGTGCTCATCGACATCATCGGCCTCTCCGTCCTCGGCCGCCTCCACGAAGGATAAATGGGGACACTCCCCGTTTCCTGGCAAACGGGGACGGACCTGGGAGGCGCGTGTCCCGGCGCCCGATCCATGGGTATGCAGTGATCGCGCTTTTCGCCGGGCCCTTCGATGATTGTTTCGCAAGGTTAGGGCCGCCGCTCTTTGGTCCATGATTTGGGCGCAGCTTCGGCTGATCGTCAGCACTTGCCATCACTCGGTCGGGGACGGCTCCGTGCCTTGCGAATTAGGTAGTCCCGGCCCGCGCGCTCACTGCATACCCATGGATCGTGCGCCGGGACTCCCACCCACCGCGGTACTCCCCATTTGCCAGCAAACGAGAAATTTCCCTGGCTTGGCTGGGAGAAGAATCGGAACCGAGACGCCGCGCTCTTCTCTTCCCACCCCCTGGGCCGACACCCCACGTTTGCCCGTGAGCGCCTACGGCCTTGCAGTGACAGTGGGGCGGACGGCATATGCACCTATCATGAGTGCGCGGGCCGGGACACCAAATTCGCAAGGCACGAAGCCGTCCCCGACCGAGTGATGGCAAGTGCCAACGCCCAGCCGATTCTGCGCCCAAATCATGGACCAAAGAGCGGCGGCCCTAATCTTGCGAAACAATCACCGAAGGGCCCGGCGAAAAGCGCACTCATGATAGGTGCATGTGCCGGCCGCATCACCACCACCGCACCCCGTCCCCGTTTGCTAGGAAACGAGGAATGTCCCCATCTACCATCTACTCGAGCCAGCCGCCTTCGAAGCCGGCGCGCTTGAGGCCGCGGCGGATGTATTCGTTGCGCTTCATGACGGTCCAGATGAGCTCGCTGCGGTAGTTTTCGATCATGGAGATGATGGGGCCCTGGTCGATGCCGAGGTAGGCGTCGTCCACCCAACCCAGGCCGCGCACGCGCCTGCCGTGCCGCAATGGCACGTCGTAGTCGAAACTCGGGTTGAACGCATCGGTGAAGCCGTACTTGCCGTAGATGTGGCGGCCGTACTGCTTGTACATGGCGTGGATGGCGGGGATCACGATTTCCGGCGCGAAGGGCAGTGAACCGATGGCGGCAGTGGGCGCGATGGTTCCATCGTCGTGCGTCTCGTGCAGACCGACGCCGCGCGCGGCATAGGCGTAGAACTGCCGCTGCTGCCCCAGGTAATTCAGCTTGAACCAGCCCGGGCCGTCCGAGGCCGTGAGTCCCCAGATGTTGGGCCCGTATCCCCGCCAGTCCATGGGATTGCGGATCGCATAGGCACGCTGCGCCAGCGTCGCGCGCCGGCTGTTCTCGAAATAGTCCATGTTGAGCGGCCACATGAACTCGTCCTTGATGCCGCGCAGGTCGGTCCAGATGTGCGTGTACTGGTGGCCGAACATGGGCCCGAAGGTGAGATGGGTCTGGCCTTCGAGCGTGCCCCAGGCACGGTAATACTCGGAGGTCCAGGCCACCCAGCTGTTCTGCCCGACCGGGTAGGTAGGCGATCCCAGGGCCAGCACGAACACCAGCATGGCCTCGTTGTAGCCGCGCCAGTCATGGCGCCCGAACTGCAGCTCCGGGCTCCAGGCCATGCGGATGTCGGGCGCCAGCATGGACCAGGGCCAGTTGACGCGCTTGTAGAGTTCGTCGGCCAGGTGGCGTATCTCGGCTTCCTCGGCGTTGTCCTGGTCGAAGTAGCCGCCGGCGAACAACACGCCGGCCATGAGCAGTGCCGTGTCGACGGTAGATAGTTCCGAGTCGCCGTAGCGCCGGCCGGTGCCGAAATTGACGAAGTGGTAGAAGAAGCCCTGGTAGCCGGTGGCCTCGTCGGGCGAGGTGCCCTGCTGGGCCTCGAACAGGAAACGCAACGTCGTCAGCACTCGGGCACGCGCCGCTGCGCGCGACACGTACTCGCGCTCGGCCCCGATGACATAGGCGTTGAGCGCGAACCCCACCGCGGCGATGCTCGAGAATGGCGGCCGCGGCCACCGATCGGGGATCAACCCGGTCTCGGGCTCGGCGGTGTCCCAGAAGAAATTGAAAGTGCGTTCCTGCAGGTCTTCGAGCAGGGAGTCGAGCACCGTGGCCGTCACCACCGGCGAGGCTCGCACCACCACGGGCTCGAGGTTGCCCTCCTTCGTCTTGCAGCCCGGCAGGGTCGCGCCGAGCGTGAGTGCGCCGGCGGACTTGAGCCAACGCCGCCGCGTCCACCGGGGATTCATGCGGCAACGGGCGCCTGGCAGCACCGTGCGATGAATTGCTCGTGCGGCGGCATCACAGCTATGCAATTCGCGACCACGCTGCGCACGCTCTCCGCGAGCCGCGCGAGCTCGGCGTCCGGCACCTGGTCGACGAGCGGGTGATAACCCGCGGGTACGATGTGCTGGCCGATCATCACCTGCACCCAGCTCGTGAGGGCAAAAAACTCCTCGGCATTGCGGTAGAAGCGGGCGCTGTCGCGGAACAGGCGGATGACGTGCTCCAGCGACTCGGGAATCGACATCGTGCCGCAATCGCGCCAGAACTCGCTGTCGCGGCGCTGCGTGGCGTGGTAGTGCAGGACCAGGAAATCGCGGATGCGTTCCATCTCGAACGCCGCCTCCGAGTTGTAGCGCTGCTGCAGTACCGGGCTCATGCGGCGATCGGGGAACATCTGGATCAGACGCGCGAGGCCCGACTGCACCAGGTAGATGCTGGTGGACTCCAGCGGCTCCAGGAACCCGCTCGCGAGGCCCAGCGCCACGCAGTTGCGATTCCACATGCGGCGGCGCCGTCCGGTGGTGAAGCGCAGCAGCCGCGGTTCGGCCAGCGCGCGTCCGTCGAGGTTCGCGAGCAGCGTGCGCGCGGCCTCGTCGTCGCCCAGGTACTGGCTCGAATACACGTAGCCGTTGCCGGTGCGGTGCTGCAGCGGAATGCGCCACTGCCAGCCGGCCGTGCGCGCGGTGGAACGCGTGTACGGCGTCGCGGGCCCGGTCTTCTCGCTGGGCACGGCCACCGCGCGATCGCAGGGCAGCCAGTGGGTCCAGTCGTCGTAGCCTGTTTCGAGCGCCTGCTCGATCAGCAGCCCGCGGAAGCCCGAGCAATCGATGAACAGTTCGCCGGCGATCTCCGCGCCGGATTTCAGGGTCACGGACTCGATGAAGCCGTCGGTGGAACGCAGCGTGACGTCGACGATCTCGCCTTCGATTCGCCGCACGCCGCGCGCCTCGGCGTAACGCCGCAGGAATTGCGCGTACAGGCCGGCGTCGAAGTGATAGGCATAGGCGATCTGCGACAGCGGCGACTCGCGCGGCACGTCGGCGGCGCCGGACATGAAGCGCCCGGCTTCCGCGGCCGCCGTGTTCAGAGAGTATTCGCCGAGGTCACGCGCCTTGCCGGCCAGGTGCAGCCGCGTCCAGTACTGGTGGAAGGGCAGGCCCCGGTAGTCGTGGCCGATGCTGCCGAAACCGTGGACGTACTTCGATCCGATGCTGCCCCAGTCGACGAACTGGATTCCCAGCTTGAACGTGCCGCGCACGGCGCGCACGAAGTCGACTTCGTTGATCTGCAGCGTCTCGTTGTAGGCGCGCAGGTGCGGCACCGTGGCCTCGCCGACACCCACGATGCCGATGTCCTCGGATTCGACCAGCCGGATGTCGAGCGCGGGAAACGCGCGCGCGAGTGCGGCGGCCGCCATCCATCCCGCGGAGCCGCCGCCGACGATGACGATGTTCCCGAGGCGCGCGTCGCTATCCACTACTCAGAATTTTATGCCGAACGATCCGCGTACGGTACGCGGATACCCGGTGATGTTGCCGATGGGATTCAGCCGCCCGGTGACGGTGGCGTCGGGCCCGATGGTGTCCAGGTAGTCCACGAGGTTTTCCTCGTTGGTGACGTTGAGCAGGTCGAATCGCAGGTAGAACGAGGCCATGTCGCGGATCTCGAAATCCTTGGTGATCTGCAGGTCGAGCGCCTTGTAGCCGTCGCTCGAGCCGGCGACGTAGGCCGTCGCCCTGCAGGGTGCGCCGTTCTCGAACACAGCCGTGCCCGCGAGGCAGGCGATCACGTTGCGCGGCAGCGGCGTCGACCAGGTGAGCTTGCCGGCGAAAGTGAGTCCCCAGGGCCCGGAGTACGTGCCGGTCGCAACGACGCGATGCTTGGCCGCTGCATTGGACAGGATGAAGGGATACTCCTTGATCGACACGCCGTCGAAGGCGTAGTGCTCGTTGATGTCGCGGTTCTGGTCCGCGTCCGTATACGTGTACGAGAACGTCGCGCCCCATTTCGATTCCTCGGTGTACGGCTTCTCCGCCGACACCAGCACCTGCGTGCTGTTGGTCTCGATGCCGCTGTTGCCCACCAGCAGGACGCCCGCCAGTCCCGGCGGCGAGTTGCCCCAGGGTTGCGAACGGTTCTGCCAGAAGTCGCCGTTCGGATAACGGTTGCCGAGCGTGAAAACGAAGCCGTCCTTGCTCTCGATGCGGGTCACCGCGACGCTGGTGTTCCAGTCGGCGAGCCGGTTGCGCATTCCGAGGCTGAACTGGTCGGAGTAGGGGACCGCGAGCTCGTTGTTGATCAGGTCCACTTCGCCCGCCATGCCGTTGAACAGCGCGACGATGGTCGCCGGATCCTGCGCGAAGGCGGGATCCCAGGCCACGCACGACGCGCTCGGCGTGCAGGGATGATCGGGCGTATTGAAGCGCAGCTCCGAGGTGGCCAGCGCGAACTTGGTCTGTTCGAGCTGCAGGTAGTCGTACAGCGTGCGGTCGTAGGCGCGGCCGGCGCCGCCGAAGATCACGTGCCGCTGGTCGCCGCCGATGTCGTACGAGAAGCCCAGGCGCGGCTGGAACGCGTTCTTGTACGGTTCGCGGTTGTTGCCGGTGCTGATGTAGTCGTTGATGTCGATGGCGGTGTTCGGATCCGAGGAGAGTCCGAGCGACTGGCCGTAAGTGAGTCCAGGCGCAATCTCGGTGTTCAGCGAGTCGATCAGGAACTGCGGCGTGGGAATGTCGAGGTACGACTCGTTCCACTCGATGTCCCAGCGCAGGCCCAGGTTCAGCGTGAGGTGATCGTTGACTTCCCAGTCGTCCTGCACGAATACGCCCAACTGCTGGTCGTCCGAAGTGACGATGGAGTCGAAACCCTCGACGGGCACGGCGATCGCAGCCTTCCACGGCACGGTGTTGGCGCCCGCGGGCGTCACGTCGTAGTAGAACACCGGGCGTCCGGGCACGGAGTCCTGCGCCGTCAGTTCGATGTCCTTGTACTTCACGCCCGCCTTGATGGTGTGATCGCCGGTGATCCAGCCGATGTCGGTGAAGGTGATGATGTTGGCGATCGCCCAGCCCTTCTGCCCCTTGTTCTGCCCGGCACGCGGATCCGCGCCGTCGACGGCCAGGATGTTGTGGTCGGCACCATCGAAGAAGGTGTAGACCGCGCCGTTGGTGTCCGAATTGATGATGTGCGGCACGTAGAACGCGTCTTCGTAGGTGAGCTGGACTTCGTTGATCCAGCTTTCGCCGTTGTGCTTCCACGACAGTTCGTAACGCTTGTCGTCGTTGTCGGTGTCCACCGCGGCGCTCGATGCCACGCCCGTGCCGGCCTGGTCGCCGTCGCCCGCTTCGTCGCGGACCTTCACCGAGAAATCGATGCGGTCGAAGTCGCTGATCAGGAAATCCAGCTTGGCGAAGTACAGGTCTTCGTCGAAACCGATCGTGGCGGGCCCGAGCTGCGCCTGCGCGCCCGCGGGGAGTTGCGCGACGATTTCCGGCGGCGCATTGCCGCCGGGGATCACCGTCACCGGCGTCTTGTAACGCTTGCCCTCGTAGGTGACGAAGAAATGCATCCTGTCTTCGATGATCGGGCCTCCGAACGCGACGCCGAATTCCTTGCTTTCGGATTCCGTCTTGCGGCCCGCCGCCTTCTCGGACGGGGTCATGGCGCGCCAGTTGTCGGCGGAGTAGGTGCCGAAGGCCTGGCCTTCGAATTCATTCGTGCCGGAACGGGTGATCGCGGTGATGGCCGCGCTCGAGATCTGGTCGTACTCCGCCTTGTAGTTGGACGTGATGACCTTGTATTCGCCGATGGCCAGCTGCGGGAAGGGATTTCCCTGGGTGTCGCCGGCCTGTCCGCTGACGCCGGAGCGAACGTAACCTTTCTGCCCGACACCGTCGATGTAGAGATTCACGCCGTTTTCGTTCTGCGCGCCACCGCGGATGGAAGTGCGGCCCTTGGCATCGACTTCGAACACAACGCCGGGCACGGTGTCGGCGAACTCCAGGAAATTGCGCGTCATCTGCGGCACGGTTTCTATCTGCTGCTGCGAGACCATGGCGCCGACTTCGGAGGTGCGCACTTCGGCCAGGCGCCGGCCGCTGACCACCACCTCTTCCATCGGGGCCTCGGTCTCCGCCGCCGCGGCTCCACTCACCAGGTCCAGCGTGGCCGTCGACGCGACGCTCACGGTGACCACGGTTTCGGTGCCGGGACCTGCCTCGACGCGGTACGTGCCCGGCGTCAGCCCGGCGATGGTGTATGTGCCGTCGCTGCCGGCCTTGACGCGGCGCGTGGCGCCGGTGGCGACGTTGCGCGCCGTGACTTCGCTGTCCGCGGGGGCCTTGCCGCGCAGCGTCGCGTCGGCGGTCTGCGCCTGCACCGCGACCGGTGCCGCGAGAATCGCGGCAATCGCCGCTCCCAGTATCGAACGCGGAAAATGATTCATGGAAATCCCTCTCGTGCGATGTCGGGTGCGACGGCGCGCCTCGCGGCGCAGCGATGGCTCACAAACTGCCGTTGTGGCCAATTGTCGACACGCGTCCTTGCGGGGATTCTTGCACCGTCCGCGCGGCGCGTCTCGGCCGTTCCGTGTGCAAGTTGTAGGACTGCACGCCGGAGTGCAGGTGGAATCGTCGGACGCGCGGCGAACTTTGTTAGGGCTCGACGTGGCGCGCCGCAGCGCGCATGCCGGCCTCGAGCTCGAACGTGCCTAGCAGCCCGCCGCTGGCGCTGGTGGCGACGGTGACTTCCCAGGTGCCGGACGGTGATTGCCAGCGATCGTCCGGTCCCAGCACGGTCAATTGCTGCGGCGGCACCACGAATTCCACGACGCGCGATTCCCGCGCTGCAAGGTGCACGCGCCGGTAAGCCACCAGTCGCTTGCCGGCAACGGAGCTCGAGACGCGCGGGCGCACGTAGACCTGCGGCACTTCATCACCGGCGCGGTCGGACACGTTCGTCACGCGCACGCGCACGCTCAACGAGCTGCCGCCGGTGATGCTGCGCGGCAGTTCGAGACCTTCGAGCTTGAACTCGCTGTACGACAGTCCGTAGCCGAAGGCGAACAGCGGCTCGTCGGGTTCGTCGAGCCAGTGCGCCTTGTAATCGCCGCGCTCGGGGATGTTGGGCCGGCCGTTCGGCGGATCGTAATGATGAATGGGCAACTGGCCCAGGCTGCGAGGCCAGGTCACCGGCTCCTTGCCACCGGGGTTGTAGTCGCCGAACAGCACATCCGCAATAGCGTGGCCCCCTTCGGTGCCGGGGAAGAAGGCATGCAGCAGCGCGCGCGATCGTTCGACCAGCCGCGGAACCGCCAGTGCCCGGCCGGTGAGCAGCACCACCACCACCGGCTTGCCGGTGGCGATCAGCGCGTCCACGAGCTCCTGCTGGTTGCCCGGCAGGTCGAGATGCGCGCGGTTCTTCGCCTCGCCGCTCTGCGATTCGCGCTCGCCGACCACGGCGATGACGAGATCGCTGTCGCGCGCGGCCGCCACCGCGGCCTCGATGCGTGCGGCATCGCCCGCCGGTGCTGTGCCGCGCGGCTCGAGGCCGACGCCCGGAGAGTGCGTGACGCTCATCGAGCCGCGTGACGCCGCGGCGCGTTCCTGGAAGGCGGCGAGGATGGTGATGACGTCCTTGCCTTCGCCGCGCGCATGCCAGGGCCCGAGCAGGTCGTCACTGGCATCGGCCAGCGGGCCGGTGAGCAGGATGCGGCGCGGTTTCGACAGGGGCAGCAGGTTGCCGCCGTTCTTCAGCAGCACGATGGATTTGCGCGCGATGTCGCGCGCTGCCGCGCGATGCTCCTTCGACACGCGCACGCGTTTCTCGAGGTTCTCGGGCACGTAGGGTTTCTCGAACAATCCCAGCCGGCGCTTGAACGCCAGCGCCCGCAGCACTTCGCGGTCCACGTCCTCGACGCGCACCAGCCCGTCCCGCACCGCCTTGGCAAGCTGCGCGTAGTACACGCCGTCTTCCATGTCGATGGTCATGCTGCCGTCGCGCAAGGCCTGCACCGCGGCCTGCAAGTCGTCGGCTGCGGTGCCGTGCGAGCGCATCTCGGTGATGGCCGCGTAGTCGGACACGAGCACGCCATCGAAGCCGAGCTCACCTCGCAGCACGTCCTTCAACATGCGGCGGTTCGCCGACATGGGCACGCCGCCGGGCCCGGTGGTGAAGGCCGGCATCACCGAGGGCGCGCCGGCAGCGACACCGGCGGCGAACGGCGGCAGGTGGAATTGCCGGATGGCGCGCTCGGAGAGATCGACGTAAGCGTAATCCTTGCCCGCCTGCGATGCGCCGTAGCCGAGATAGTGCTTGAGGCAACTGGCGACGCCGAAGCCTTTCGGCGCCGGGCTGCCAGGCAAGTCGTCGAGCGAATGATGGAATCCTTCGATGGTCGCTACCGCGTAGTCGCTCGACACCAGCGGCGACTCGCCGAAAGTCTCCACCACGCGGCCCCAGCGCGGATCGACCGGGTGATCCACCATGGGCGCGAACGTCCATCGCTGGCCATGTGAATAACCTTCGAGCCCTGCGATACGTGATGCCACGCGGGCGTCGGTCGGATCGAACGTTGCCGCCAGGCCCAGCGGCACCGGGAACACGGTCCAGTAACCGTGGATGATGTCGGTGGCGAACACCACGGGAATGCCCAGCTTCGATTCGCGCAGCGCAATACGCTGGATGCGGTTGACCTCGCGCGCCGACCATTCGAAGGCCGACATCTGGAAGCCGATGCCTTCGCGCGCCAGTTCCTCGGCCGACTTGTTAGGCCGCCCGGCCGAGTCCGGCCCGGTCATCGTGCCCTTGCTGAGCAGCATGAGCTGGTTGACCTTGTCCTGCAGCGTCATGCGCTGCAACAGCGCAACGTCCCGCGGGTCCGATCCTGCCGGCGCATCCGCGCGAACGCCGGCCGCCATGGCGAGTGACATGGCCAGCGCAATGGCCAGCCATGCCGGCGCCAGTGATCCCGCGCGAAGTTTGATTGCATTCATGGGGTCGCTCCGGCGCCGGAGAATTTCACATCTCGCTCAACTAATAAGTCGGCGGGAGCCTACAGCGAGCGCCCGCACGCCCGCAGGCACGCGGGTCCGTGCGTACGGCCAACGTCCGATTGAGGCGCGAGGGCCCGCTGCGCATCTTGCGGGCACCTCACTACAGGCTGGAGTTCCCGTGCTGCACACCAGGCGTTTCCGAAACGAATGGCTTCCTGTCCTCTTGTTGGCGCTCGGCACCAGCCTGGCCGCAGGCCCCGCGTCCGCGCAGCAGACGGTGTGGGATACCGTGCCGTCGATGGACGTGGTGCGTAACCGGCTCAGCCTCACTCCCGATCAGGAGTCGAAGCTCGCGGCCATCTTCGAGCGCCGCGCCGCCGAGCTGCAGAAATTGCGCGGGCAGCTGGAGCAGGCCAGCTCGCGTGCCCAGAAGCGCACCATCCTGCGCGACGCGAAGCACGGCGCGAATGCCTTCAACGCCGAGGTGGAAGGCCTGCTGGACGCCTCGCAGAGATCCGAGTGGCGCGAATTGCGGGCGCAGACCCGCGAGAAGGTCAAGGAGCGCTACGAGGAGAAACGGGACTCGCAGTGACGCGGATCTTCCTGGTCGCGATGGCCGCCTGGCTGGCGAGCGCGCCGCTCGAGGCCAGGACGCCCTTCTGGGGAGCGAAGGAATCGCGGCCGGCCGACACACCGGTATCGGAGCTCGAGCAGGGCGAGTTCATCTGGCTGACCGACGCCATACGCAGCGGGCCGCTGCTGGTGGTGGTCAGCATCGACACGCAGCTGGCGTATGTGTATCGCAACGGCGTGCTGACCGGCCTGAGCACGGTGAGCACCGGCAAGAAGGGACATGAAACGCCCACCGGCGTGTTCACCATCCTGCAGAAGAACAAGGAACATTTCTCCAACCTCTACGACAACGCGCCAATGCCGTACATGCAGCGCCTCACCTGGGGAGGCATCGCGCTGCATGCCGGCGGTTTGCCGGGATACCCGGCCTCGCACGGCTGCATCCGCATGCCCAGCGAGTTTGCGCGGCGGTTGTTCGAAATCACTTCGACGGGCATGACCGTGGTGGTCGCGAGCACGGCCAGCGAGCTCAGCAATGCCGCCTACCCGGGTTTCCTTTCGCCGCTCGATCCCAGCGGCCAGCCCATCAGGTCGTTGCCGCTGATGCCCAGCGAGTCCATGCGCTGGCATCCGGAAGCGGCGCCGGAAGGCCCGGTGAGTGCCGTGGTCAGCCGGCGCAGCGGCCGCATCGTCGTGTATCGCGCGGGCGTGGAGATCGGCCGCGCGCGCGTGGTGTTCCACGGCAGCGAGCCGATCGGCACGCACGTGTTGCTGCTGGTCGAAGGTGCCGCGCAGACGCCGCAGCGGTACAACCCGGACCGCTCGCGCCAGCGCTGGATCGAGGTGGAGATCGCAGGCTATTCGGGGCGCGGCGGTGAAGAACCCGATACTTCGCTGGCCCAGCGCATCGAGATTCCGCCGGAATTCGTCGAGCGTGTCAGGGCAGTGGTGGCACCCGGCGCCACGGTGCTGGTCACCGACGCGCAGGTCACGGCGGCCACCACGGGCCCGCAGCTCGACGTGATCAACTCCGAGCCGCCGGAGGAATGAAAGTCAGCCGAACCGGCGCAGGTCGAATGCCGCCACGCACGGCGGCGGGGGACGCGAAGCCACCATGTCGGCCACGGTGCGCGCCGTGATGGCGGACAACGTGAGGCCGACGTGCTGGTGGCCGAAGGCGTAGAACAGGTTCGGCGCGCCGTCGACCCGCCCGATGGCGGGTAGATAGTCCGGCAGGACGGGGCGAGGTCCCATCCAGCTGGTTTCCAGTGCATCGGCCGGATATCCCAGCGCGATCAGCGTGCGGCGCAGCTGCGCGGGCCTTTCCGGATCCGCCGGCGCATCGAGGCCGCCGAACTCCATGAAGCCGGTGGAGCGCAGCCGTCCGGTCATCGGCGTCACCAGCGTGCTCTGGTCCTGGTAGAGGATGGGTGCATCGGCGAGCGCCGCGGCGCCGGGCATCTCGATGTGATATCCGCGCGCGGCCTCCAGCGGCACGTCGAAGCCAAAAGGCTGCAGCAGCCTGGCCGACCAGGCGCCCGCGCAGACGACCGCGTGGGTCACGACGATGGTGTCCGTGCCGCTCACCACTTCCAGCTTGCCGCCGCGTACCACCAGCGAGCGCACGTTGCGGCGGACCACCGTGGCGCCATGGTCGGCAGCAGTGTTGGCGAACGCCCGCACGACCTCGAGCGGATCGATGACATGCGCGCCCCTGGGAAACCACAGCCCGGCAATCTCGCTGGCCCGCGCCGCGCGCCGCGCGGCGTCGAGCAGGTCGGCAGGGGCAGGAGCGGTGGGA
The DNA here is from genome assembly GCA_036274075.1 of Steroidobacteraceae bacterium. Classification (GTDB taxonomy): domain Bacteria; phylum Pseudomonadota; class Gammaproteobacteria; order Steroidobacterales; family Steroidobacteraceae; genus CADEED01. The sequence goes on from DASUGK010000178.1 coordinate 51,544, forward strand.
ATGTCGAGTGCCGCCATGGCCCGCGCCTGCGCGGCCGCGCGCCGGGCCGCGCCCCGGTTGAGCCAGAACTCGTAGTGCCCGTGACGGCGCAGCAGGTCGGCGCGTCCGATTTCCTTCAGCAGGGTTTCGAGCGCATCGGCAGACGGACGCACGAACGCCGCGAGGTGCGGGGTGTTGGCCCGGCGCCGGAACGCCGCCGCGGCGAAACGGCTCGCCCACGGCAGGAAAGCCGGCACGCGCCGCGCCGGGATGTGCAGCGGTCCGTCGAGGATGGTGAGCAGGCGCCAGAAGCCGAACAGCAGTCCGGGCGAGGGCAGCGGTTCCACGAGTTCGGTGGCGATGTGCCCGGCATTTCCGTAACTCGCGCCGGCCTCGCCGGGCGCGTCGCGGTCCATGAGCAGCACGCGCCGTCCCTCCAGCGCCAGCACGCAGGCCACGGCGGAGCCGATGACTCCCGCGCCGATGACGGCGATCGTCTCTGGTTGCGCCATTCGGCTAACGTATGCGAACTGTCTTCCGTGGAAAAGAGCATGAAGAAAATCCGGGTGATCGATTCGCACACCGCCGGCGAGCCCACGCGGCTGGTGCTTGAAGGTGGACCGCCGCTGGGAGCAGGGCCGCTCGACCAACGCGCGGCGCGTTTCCGCAGCGAGTTCGACACCTGGCGTTCGGCCATCGTGAACGAGCCGCGGGGCTCGGACGCCATGGTGGGCGCGCTGCTGTGCGAGCCGCATCGCGAGGGCTGCCGCTTCGGCGTCATCTTCTTCAACAACGTCGGTGTGCTCGGCATGTGTGGCCACGGCACCATCGGCCTCATCGCCTCGCTGGCCTGGCGCGATGGGCTCACGCCGGGACGCGTGCGCATCGACACACCCGTCGGCGCGGTGGATGCGGAGCTGCGCGCCGATGGCAGCGTCGCGCTGGACAACGTGCCCAGCTATCGCTCGGCGCGCGCCGTCGAGATCGACGTGCCCGGCGCCGGCCGCGTGAGCGGCGACGTGGCCTGGGGTGGCAACTGGTTCTTCCTGGTGCGCGAGCACTCGCTCGCCATCGAGCTGAGCAATCTCGAGGCACTCACCGAGTTCACCTGGCGCGTGCGCCAGGCGGTGAATTCGCAGGGATATCCCGACGTCGACCACGTGGAGCTGTTCGCGAAGCCCGCCACCGGTGGCGCGCACAGCCGCAACTTCGTGTTGTGTCCCGGCAAGGCCTACGACCGCTCGCCCTGCGGCACGGGCACCAGCGCCAAGCTCGCCTGCCTGGCGGCGGACGGCGCACTCGCGGAGGGAGAGACCTGGATCCAGGAGAGCATCGTCGGCGGCACCTTCACGGCGAGCTATCGCTGGCTCGATCGCGGCGCGGCACGAATCCTGCCCACCGTCGTGGGACGTGCGCACGTGAATGCCGAGGCCACGCTGCTGCTCGACCCGCGGGACCCGTTCTGCTGGGGCATACGGCGGCTGCCCGGAAACTAACTACTGGGCGGCTGCTTCAGGGCCGCGGCAAGCTTGCCGCCGAGTTCGCTGCCGCCGGCCTTGCCGACGAAGTCCGTCACGGCCGGTATGAAACTGGCGGCCGTGTCCGGGGATATCCCGAGCTTGCCGAGCGAGCTGGTGAGGCCTGCGAGGTCGCCGATCTGGCCGGCGTAGGCGCCGAGTTTCCTGGCGGTGTCCATGTATTTCGATGCGCCGGGAATCAACGCGGCGACCTGGTCGAAGTCGCCCCTGGCCATCTTCTCGTTCGCAAGTTTGAGGATGGAGCCCACGCCGCCCTCCGCCTGTTGCTGCGTCACGCCCAGCTGGCTGGTGAGCATGCCCATGAGCGGGTTGGAGCCGCCGAGTGCGCTGGTCATCGCGCTGGGTGCCGAAGTCGACGAACAGCTTGCCAGGGTGATCGCGGCGAGAATGAGTCCCGGGAGCAGGATGCGGCGTTGCATGACGTTTCTCCACGATTGCGGGCCGCTCAATCTGCTCGACATCGGCCGCAAACCTAATCGCCCCTTCGACGTACGAGCATGGTCACGATTGCTTTGCAGCACTGCTGCTGCGCAAGACCTTGCGCACCAGTCGCACCGCCAACCAGCAGAAGAGCGCCACCAGCGCGATGGCGATCAGTGGCGCGAGCAGCGCCAGCACCGCGACGCCCGCGGCCGCGATCATCTCGATGGTGGAGACCACCGGGTTGCCGACGCCGGCCGTGAAGGCCGTCGACTTGGCGCGCACCAGCATGGTCACGCCCTGCGTGATCGCCGCCACGCCGCCGCCTGCAATGATGGCGGTGGACCACTTGATGAGCGGCGGCAGATCGGTGATCACGGCCGCGGACACGACCGTGCCTGCGACCAGCGCCAGCGGCGTGGTGATGGTGTCGAGCAGGTTGTCGACCGCCGGAATGTAATAGGCGAGAACTTCGACCACCGCCGCGACGCCGAGCATGGTCATCGCCGGAACCGACCCCAGCCACGAGAAGTTGGCGTCGAGAGGCAGATAGCCGTTGTGGGCGGCGATGCTGGCCACCAGCAACGGCAGGAACACGCGAAAGCCCACGGCCGCGGCCAGCCCGATGCCGAGCGCAATCGACACGATGGTTTCCATTCCCGACATGGTCAGGAACGATACCCGAAGCCGGAACGGAAACCGCACTGGCGAGTGCGGCGATAACACATTGTTTTTATTGGTGCCCGGGAGAGGACTCGAACCTCCACGGTGTTACCCGCTAGTACCTGAAACTAGTGCGTCTACCAATTCCGCCACCCGGGCAGGGCTGCGAAGAGCGGCGCAATGTACGGAGCGCGCCCCGGCCTGTCAATTTTCCAGGGCGGGCACGGCTTTATGAGGTGACTCGCTCGCTCTCCGGACCGACGCAGCGCCGCGTGCCAAGCCGTAGTTCTTCAACGATGAGTACTTTCCCGGACCGAGCCTCACGCAGGTCCCGCGGTATCCCGGTTCGCCGCACAGCTCCCATTGCCCGCGCGCAATGACCGCAGAGGCGGCTTCTCCCTTCAGCGGCTGCTGGCTCAGATCGGGCTGCGGGCTGGCGACGGTGTGCGAGGTGCCGCGGTAGTCGTCGCCGGTGAACAGCACGACGTCCGTGGCGTCGCGGCCCGCGGCCGCGACCGCGGCGCCGGTCTCGCTGAAGATGCCCACGCTCGCGGGCTCGCGGCGCCGCACCGAGGTCACCTCGTCGTCCAGTCCCAGGGCCTGCAGCGAGGCATAGCGGCCAGGCTCGAGCGTGACGCATTTGCCGCGAAAGTCCTCGCCGCTGCACAACACCCAGGCATTGCCCTCGATGACCACCGAGGAGGCGCGATCGTCGAAGTTGCGTACGCCGAGCTGGCGTTCGTCGATGACGACGCTGAGCGGTCGCCCCTGGAAATCCTGGTCCGCGTACAGAGTGAGTTCGGCGGCCGAGGCAGCCGTGGCCAGGAAAGCGCCGCCGAGCAGGCTGGCCAGGACAGGCATTCCGCAGATCTTGTTCATGTGTCACCCCCAGCGCGCGAACATGGTGACGGCACAAAAGACGCCTTGTCTGTCGGACCAAACCACGATCCCGGCACCTGAAGTTGTCCGGCACCGGCGGCGGGTGCGTAGAATCGCGTCCGGTGAAAGGACACCACAGCAAGCGAGGCGGCCGGCGCCACTCCGAACGCCACGAACGACGGCGGCCGGCCCGGACCGCGGGCGCCGCCCAAACAACCCCGTATCCCCGCGTCGCCGAGGGCATCGTCAGCGCCAACCGCGCCGGCTTCGGATTCGTGCGCGTGGAAGGACGCGAAGAGGCGGTGTTCCTGCCGCCCAAGGAAATGGTTGGCGTCATGCACGGGGACCGCGTGCGCGTGAGCGTGGAACGCGGCCGCGACGGGCGCTACTCCGGAAAACTCGAAACCATCATCGAACATGCGACCAAGGCTTTCGTGGGCACGATGGAAATCCACGGCCGCACGGCCTTCGTCACCGCGGCCGACCGGCGCGTCGGCATGCGTTGCCACGTGGCCCCCGGCGATCTCGCCGGCGCGCGCCACGGCGACTGGGTGATCGCCGCGGTCACCCGTTACGGCGGCCAGGGCGCGAATGCGCAGGCGCGCATCACGCGCCGGCTCGACCCGGAGCAGCCGGTCGAGCTGGCGACCGAGGCCGCCATCGCCAGGTTCGACCTGCCGCGCGATTTCTCGCCGGAGGCCGTGCACGAGGCCGAGGCCTATGGAAAGGAGGTCGACCCCGGTGAGGCCGCGCGTCGGCCCGACCTGCGCGGCATGCCGCTGGTCACCATCGACGGCGACGATGCCAAGGACTTCGACGATGCCGTGTACGCCGAGCCGCATCCGCGCGGATTCCGGCTGGTGGTCGCCATCGCCGACGTGAGTTACTACGTGCGCCGCGGCACGGCGCTCGACGCCAGCGCGCGCGAGCGCGGCACGTCGGTGTACTTCCCCACGCGTGTCATCCCGATGCTGCCGTTCGCGCTGTCGAACGTGTTGTGTTCGCTGCAGCCGCACGTCGACCGGCTGTGTTTCGCGGCCGACATGATCGTGTCGAAGACCGGGCAACTCGTCGACGCGCACTTCTACCCGGCCGTGATGCGCTCGGCCGCGCGGCTCACTTACAACACGGCTTTCGAGGCGTTGTTCGAAGGCCGGCCCGAGGCACGCGCCGAACTGGGGCCGCTCACCGACAAGCTGCTGCCGCTGGTCGACGTGTACCGCGCCCTGCTCAAGGCACGTCACAAGCGCGGCGCGCTCGAGTTCGATGCCGCCGAGGCGGAGTTCGACATCGACGCCGCCGGCCGCATCCAGCGCGTGTACATGTACGAACGCAACGAGGCGCACAAGCTCATCGAAGAGTGCATGATCCTCGCCAACGTGGCGGTGGCGCAGGAACTCGAGAAACGCGGCGTCGGCACGTTGTACCGCGTGCACGGCAAGCCCGAGGAGAAGAAGATCAACCAGCTGCTCGAGACGCTGACCGCGCTCGGCATCGCGGCGGAGTTGCCCGAGGACGTCCGGCCGCGCGACTTCCGCGCCATCACCGACCGGCTCGGCCACTCCGAGGAGCGCCCCTTCATCGAGTCGCTGATCGTGCGCTCCATGCAGCAGGCTATCTACCAGCCGCAGAACATCGGGCACTTCGGCCTGGCGCTGGGTCACTACGCGCATTTCACCTCGCCGATCCGCCGCTACCCGGACCTGGTCGTGCACCGCAACCTGCGCGCCATGCTGTCGAATTCGGATCCGCATGGGGTGCGCATGGACGGCGGCCAGCTCGCGACCGCCGGCGCCGAGCTCACGCAGCTCGAGAAACGCGCCGACGAATCGGATCGCTACGTCTCGGCCTGGCTCAAGTGCGTGTACCTGCGTGATCGCATCGGGCAGACCTTCGAGGGACTCATCACGACGGTGGTGGAGTTCGGCGCCTTCGTGCAACTCACCGCGGTGGGCGTCGACGGGCTGCTGCACATCGACAACCTGCGTGACGACGAATACCACATGGAGCCGGGCGGCCGTGCGTGGGTGGGCCGCGATCGCAAGCGCCGGCTCGGCATGGGCGCGCGCGTGCACGTCATCGTGACTTCGGTGAACCCGATCGAAGGACTGGTCGACCTGGCGCTGGTCGAGATCGACGAGGGCGCGCAACGGCGGCCGCAGAAGTCTCCCAGGAAGAAGCGCGGCCGGGAGAGGTAGCTTGGAGAAGGTGTACGGGCTGCACTCGGTGCGCGCACTGCTCACGCGCCACGCGGATCGCGTGACCGGCGTGACCATCGCCGAAGGGCGCGAGCCGCGCCTCGCGGACATCCAGTCGCTGGCGCAGAAGGCCGGCAAGGCCGTGAAGCGCGCGCCGCCGGCCAGCTTCAAGCAGTTGTTCGGCGACGCCGTGCACCAGGGCGTCTTTGCCGAGGTGCAGCCGCTCGAGCCCTGGCGCGAGGAAGAGCTGGTGTCCGGCATCACCCGGGCGCTAGAGGCGGGCGGCAAACCCTTCGTGCTGGTGCTCGATGGCGTGCAGGACCCGCACAACCTGGGCGCCTGCCTGCGCACCGCGGATGCCACCGGCGCGCTGGCGGTGGTGATTCCCAGGGATCGTGCCGTGCAGATGAACGCCACGGTGCGCAAGGTCGCGGCGGGAGCGGCGGAGACCACGCCGCTCGCGGTGGTCACGAACCTCGCACGCGCGCTGCGGCTGCTCAAGGATGCGGGCCTCTGGATCGTCGGCGCCGATGCCGAGGCTCCCAAGCTGGCCCACGAAACCGACCTCGCCGGGCCGATCGCGCTGGTCATGGGGGCGGAGGGCAGCGGCCTGCGCCAGCTCACCCGCGAGACCTGCGATTTTCTGGTCCGGCTGCCCCAGCAGGGGTCGGTGGAGAGCCTGAACGTGTCCGTGGCCACCGGAATGCTGCTTTATGAAGCCCTGCGGCAGCGGATCGTTCGCAAGTGATTGATAAATAGGCCCACTGCGTCGATTTGCCGCTTGCTTCGGGCTCCGGCGTTCGAGTATTCTTCGCGCCCGTTTTTGACCCCTTGCCGCACCGTCAACCTCAGCCGGGCGGCTATATCCACAAGGAGCATCCATGAGGCATTACGAAATCGTGTTCCTGGTCCATCCGGACCAGAGCGAACAGGTCCCCGCCATGATCGAGCGCTACCGCGGAATGATCACCGCCGGTGGTGGCACCGTGCATCGTCTCGAAGACTGGGGCCGTCGCCAGCTG